>JACOUH010000255.1 GCA_016177925.1 Planctomycetota bacterium
AAGGGCACGCCCTTCAACGACGTCATCGACGCCAATCAGACGGCCGCCACCACCCTGGTCTACACCGTCACGGTCAACGGCGTGGCCACACCCACCGAGACCGACACCCTGGTGCTGGCGAGCGGGGTGCGTACCGTCGAGGCGGCCAAGATCACCGCCGACGCCGGCGACGACCTCATCCGCGTCAACTGGCTCGACGGCCTGGGGGTCGATGCCAGCGTCAACAGCCTGCGCTTCGACGTGGACGGCGGCCCCGCTTTCACCCGCGACCAGCTCGTGGTCATCGACGATGGCACCGACGATTTGACCCTTTTCCGCAAGGGTTCGACCAACGACACCGGCTCGGTGACCGTGGGTCCGGGCAACGCGGAGCCGTTGGAAGTCACGTTCATGGGCATCGAGTTCCCGCGCTTCCTGGATGAGACCGGCGCCGCCCTCAACCCCGCCCCCAGCCCGGCCGCCGGGCCCCAGCTGGTCGTCTTCAAGTACGACACCTTCGAGTTTAACGACGACCGCTTGACGGCAAGCTTCCTCGGCGCCAACAGCGTCGTCAACGTCGATCCGACTATCGATCCGGGCCCGATCACGACGCCGTTCGCCGTGCCGGGCGACCAGGACTGGTACCGGGTGCAAGCGCTGGTGACCGGCACTTTGGACTTCCAGGTGTTCTTCCGCGAGATCCCGGCGCTGGTCGGCGGCCGGCCGGGATTGCCCGCCAACGGCAACCTCAACATCGAGGTCTACGATTCGGACGGCACCTTGATCGCCGGCAACGGTACTTTCGGCGACAACGACGGCGGCGCCGAGCTGGAAACCGCTCCCAACCAGAACGAGCGCGTCCGCATTCCGGCGGTCCAGGGGCAGACTTACTACCTGCGCGTCTTCGGCGTGACCACGGGCATCAATAACTACAACATCACCGTCATCAACATTCCGCCGCCCACGCCGTACGACCTGGAGCTGGACGACGTGGTCGTGCCCGGTACGGTCGTCACCGGGACATCCACCACAGTATTTAGCGGCAACGCCGCCCTGTCCGCCGTGGACGATTTCTACAACGGCAAGTTCGTGGAATTCCTGACGGGCAACGCCATCGGCCAGCGGGCGGTGGTCCTGGATTACACCGGGGCGACGCGGACCTTTACCTTGATGACGCCGCTCAGCGTGACGCCGGCGGCGGCCAGTACCTTCCAGATCGAAAGCACCGACACCGGCCGCAGTCAGCTCGACAACATCCTGCGCGACAACACGCCGACCATCTTCTTGCGGCTGGATGACGCTATCTTCTTGAACGACTTGCCGGGCAACAACGCCAACGATTCCCCGCCCGACGAAGTGATACCGATTCCGTTCCAGGCGGGCCCGACCCAGCCGAGCACGGCGGGTTACGCCATCGCGGTATTCGACGAGGGCTCGACGCCGCCGCAAACGGGCACGCCGCCGCAGACGCCGCTGGGCTTCGCCGTGCTGCCGGTGGGCGTAGCCACTCCCAATGGGGTTTATACCTTCACGGTGCCTACCGCCCTGTCCGACGGCAGCCACTTCCTGTCGGCGCGCGTGCAGATGCTCGACCCGGCCACGCCGCAACAGCGCGGCTTCGGCGGCCGCAGCGTGTCGCTGGAAGTGGTCGTCGATACGGTGGCTCCGCCGGTGTTCTTCGGCCTGCCGGGCGTGGCCAACGACGGCCTCGACCCCTCCAGCGACACCGGCAGCCTGGCCGATGTTTCAACGTTCTCCGACCGCGTCACCAGCGACACGTCGCCGACGTTCTTCGGCACCGCCGAGGCCAACGCCATCATCCGTTTGTACGCCGACCTCAACAACAACAGCATGATCGACGCCGCCGACGTGCTCATTGCCCAGACGGTGGCCCACCCCTTGGACGGCACCAACCAGTTCCCCGGCGGCCGCTGGGTCGCCACGTCCAATGTGGAATTCAACGATCCCGCGTACTTCCCGACGCGTGACGGCCTGCGGCGGATCATGGTGACGGCCGAGGACGTGCCCGGCAACGTTTCCTCCACGACCGCGCCGCAGATTCTGGAAATCTTCGTCGATACCCAAGGCCCACAAGTCACCAACGTGTTCATCACCGCCGTGCCGAGCTACGACTTGTTCGATCCGAAGCCGTCCACGGCCGGCCCGACGCCGCTCATCAATCAACTGTCGATCACCTTCCGCGATCTGCCCAACCGCGTGGCGGAATTCCCCAACCTGGAGGCCATCATCGAATCCATCGCCGAGGCCCCCGGCAACTGGATTCTCAAGGGCGACCACGTCGGCTTCATCGCCATCGACACCATCGTGGCCACGCTGGACCCCCAGGTGAACGGCTCGCCGGCCACCGCCACGGTCGTCCTGACCTTCTTCCAGCCGCTGCCCGACGACCGCTATACTCTCACCATCAAGGACAACCTGGAAGATCCCGCCGGCAACAACCTCGACGGCGAGAGCAACGCTTTCGAGCCGCTGGAAATTCCGACCTTCCCGTCGGGCGACGGCGTGCCGGGCGGCGACTTCCATGCCCGCTTCACCGTGGACAGTCGGCCCGAGATCGGCACCTGGGCCAGCACCACCACTTCCATCGACATCAACGGCAACGGCGTGTACGATCCGGAAGGGGTGGCCCGCGACTTCGTCAACCGCGACCTGATCTTCAGCTTCGGCCTCAGGACGGACGCCATCTTCGCGGGCAACTTCGCGGCCACCGGGGCCGGGGCGGCCTCCGGTTTCGACAAGATCGGCGCCTACGGCTTCCTCGAAGGCCAGTTCCGCTTCCTCTTGGACCTGACCCACGACGGCGTGCCCGACGTGACTATCGTGCCGACCTTGCAGATTAACGGCTGGCCCGTCGCCGGCAATTTCAACAATGCCCACCCGGGCGATGAAATCGGTTTGTTCGACGGCGCCCGCTGGTTCCTGGACTCCAACGGCAATAACAACCTCGATAATGCCGACACCGTGGTCAACGGCCCTCTCCGCGGCCATCCGGTGGTCGGCGATTTCGACGGCGACGGCCTGGACGACCTGGCCACCTATCAGCCGGACATGAACCTGTGGCATTTCGACCTGGCCAATAACGGTTTCGGCGGCGTGGATGCCACCCTCAACTTCGGCCAACCGGGGGTGATGGAGCGGCCGGTCGCCGCCGACATGAACATGGACGGCGTCACCGACATCGGTCTGTGGGTTCCCGCCCAGGTCGGGCCGTCCATGCCCGCCCCCACCGCCGAATGGTACTTCCTGGTGTCCACCGTTAGCCGGGTCACGACCGTCGGCAACATCAGCCGTCTGAACCACCCCTTCAATCCCGTGCCTTTCGGCACCGACCTGTTCTTCGATTTCGGCGACACCGTCGCCCAGCCCCTGGTCGGCAACTTCGACCCGCCAATATCGTTCAACCTGATCCCGCGGCTCGACGCCATTGCCGACCAGACCATGAACCATGGCCAGGACACGCTGCCCGTGGCCCTGCATGGCTGGGATTACGACAAGGACCCGATCACGTATTCCGCCCGTGCCCTGGGTTCGCCCCATCCGCTGGTGGCCCAGCTCGGCCTGTTCTACCTGGGCGAATATTTTACCGGCTATCACGGCTACCACGAGAAGTGGCTGGGCGGCCCGGGCGGCACGTTCTACGGCCTGTTCCCCGGGGGCGAATTGCGGAAGTGGCTGGGCAATATCACCGACACGCTCAGCGCCAAGGGCCTGGTGGCGACTGTGGGCCGGAGCTTCTATGACGATCCGAGCTTGCTGCTGGACCCGCCGGCCCCGGCCAACGTCCGCCTCTGGGTCAACGGCAACGTGCTCACTATCGACCCGCCGGTTACCTTCGCAGGAAGCTTCGTGGTCGAGGCCTCGGTCAGCGACGGCCAGGACAGCGCCAGCCGCCGCTTCAGTGTGACGGTGACCAACGCCACGGCGCCGCTGCTGGACGCCATCGCCGACCAGACCATGAAGGCCAGTCAGGACAAGATCACCCTCGCCTTGGCCAGCAGTGATGCCGACGGCGATCCCTTGACCTACTCCGGTCGCGCCATTGGCTCGCAGGCCTATGAGCTGAAAGAGCAACTCGGCCTGTCTTACCTGGGCCAATACTATACCGGCTACCACGGCTACCATGAAAAATGGATGGCCGGCACGGGCGGCGCTTTCTACGGCATGTTCGCCGACGGCGCCTTGCGCAAATGGCTGGGTAACATCACTGATACGCGGAGTCCGCAGGGTCTGGTGGCGATGCTGGGCCAGAGCTTCTACGACGATCCGAG
>JACOUH010000256.1 GCA_016177925.1 Planctomycetota bacterium
GACTTCCTCGACGCGACCGCCGCCATTGTTCGACGCGCCGAGCCGGCAGGTGCGCTCGTCGTAGTGAACGACCGCGCCGATATCGCCCGCCTGGGCGGCGCGGCCGGCGTGCACGTGGGCCAGGACGATCTGTCGCCGGCACAGGCGCGTGCGCTCGTCGGCGCCGACGCGGTTGTGGGGTTGTCCACGCATACCACCAGGCAGCTGGACGTGGCGCTTCAGCAGAACGTGAATTATGTCGCGATGGGGCCGGTCTTCGGGACCGCGACGAAAGAGACGGGATACGAGCCGATCGGCCTCGAGATGGTGCGAACAGCCGCGGCCCGCGCCGCCAGCGCGGCCGCGGCCATGCCGAGCCGAGGACGAGCAGATCCGAGGCGAGGCATCAGCGAAAGCTCGCGCTGGGGGTGGGGCCCCAGCGCCACTGGAAAAAAGTGGACGCGCCGGCAAAGGCACGATTGTGCTCGCGACCGTCAAGGGCGACGTCCACGACATCGGCAAGAACATCGTCGGCGTCGTGCTGGGCTGCAACAGCTACGAGGTCATCGATCTCGGCGTGATGGTGCCGTGCGAGCAGATCCTGGAGACGGCTCGCACCGAGGGCGTCGACCTGGTCGGCCTGAGCGGGCTGATCACACCGTCGCTGGACGAGATGGTCCACGTCGCGCGTGAGATGGAGCGTGAGGGCTTCCGCGTCCCGCTGCTGATCGGTGGGGCGACGACGAGCGCCAAGCACACCGCCGTGAAAATTGCCCCGGGTTATCACGAATCGGTCGTCCACGTCAAGGATGCGTCGCGCTGCGTGGGCATCGTCGACAAACTGACCCGGGCCGAGGCGAGGGCCGACTTCGACCGCGAGAACCGCGCCGCGCAACAGCGCGAGCGCGAGAATTTCGCCCGCCGCCGCCAGCGCAAGCTGGTCCCCTACGCTGAGGCGGTGCGGCGCCGTTTCGCCATCGACTGGCAATCTTCGCCCCTCGCTCGCCCGGACTTTCTCGGGACGAAGGTGCTGCGCGACTACCCGCTGGCGGAGATCGTGCCGTACATCGACTGGTCGCCGTTCTTCATGGCGTGGGAGCTGAGCGGTAAGTATCCACAGGTCCTGAGCGACCCGGTTGTCGGCGAGGCGGCGCGCGACCTGTTCCGCGACGCCGAGGAGATGCTGAAACGCATCGTCTGCGAGAAGCTGCTGACCGCGAACGCCGTCTACGGCTTCTTCCCCGCCAACACCGACGGCGACGACATCGTGGTCTTCACCGACGAGTCGCGGACGCAAGAGCGGTGTCGCTTTCCAATGCTGCGTCAGCAGTGGGAGCGCGAGGGACAGACGTCGTTCCGCAGTCTCGCCGACTACATCGCCCCGCTGTCCTCGGGCCGTGCGAACTACCTGGGCGCGTTCGCTCTCTCCGCCGGCTTCGGAACGGAGGAGTTGGTCGCACGTTTCGAGGCCGAGCACGACGATCACTCATCGATCCTGACGAAGGCGCTGGCGGACCGGCTGGCGGAGGCGTTCGCCGAGTTGCTGCACGAGCGCGCCCGCCGCGACTGGGGTTACGGTCGCGACGAGCGTCTGTCGAAGGAAGAACTGATCGACGAGAAGTACCGCGGCATCCGTCCGGCGGCGGGCTATCCCTCGTGTCCGGACCACACGGAAAAGCGGACGCTGTGGCGGCTGATGGGCGTGGAGGAGGCGACCGGCATCCGGCTGACGGAGAGTTATGCGATGTGGCCGGCGTCATCGGTGAGCGGCCTGTACTTCAGCCACCCCGAGGCCCGCTACTTCGCCGTTGACCTGGTGACGCGCGACCAGGTCGAGGACTACACCCGCCGCAAGGGCCTGACACGCCCCGAAGTCGAACGCTGGCTGGCGCCAAATCTCGCCTACGAGACAGAGTAATGTCAGGCCCAATCAGGCGAGGGGGGCCAGCTCCGCCCGCACTGCCTTCCCTTCGACCGCAAGGGCCCGTTGGCGGAGTGCCTCGATCAGTTTCTCGACGGTTTCGTCCGCGTCGGTGCGTACCTGACGCCAATCCACGCCTGCCTCGAGGGCGTTGAGGTGCCGATCGACGTTGCGGGCCCACAGGCGACACCTGTTCACCAACCATTGTCGGTCGGCGGGCGACAGCGGCTGATGATCGCTCAGGATCAGCATGGCGCAGCCCTGGCGAAACTCGGTCAGGCGCCGGGCCAGGGCGATGGAATCCTCGGGACGCTTGTTGAACCATTCCTTTGCCTCATCGGCAAGTGTCTTCAGGTAGGGGCCAGCCGCCGCGTTCGCAGAAAAGGCGTCCGGCTTGTTCCACCCCCAAGCGGTGTCGAGGGAAGGAACGTGCGTCGGAGGGCGCTCGCCGTGGTGCTGGGAGAGGGAAACCATGAACAGCACGGCTGCAGCCGTTGCTAAGCCAACCAGGGCGGGCCCAAAATACCGAGCGGCCCGCCGGAGCGCGAGCACCCTCGGCAGTGGCTCCCTCAGCCACTTTTCGGCCCCGAGGAACGTCTCCAGCCGGTTTCGCCCCCGCTCGACCGCTTCCGCGGGTGGCCCGGACGCCGGTCCCAGCCGTTCCCAGTAAGAGCCTCCCTCGTTGAATACCCTCTCCTGCAAATCGAGTAACAGATGGGGCCAGAGCAACAGGTGCTTGAGCGTTTCCGCCGGAAGCTCCCCCAGACCGCGGTCCAGCGTTGCCTGGAGCCGGCCCCCGAGGACTTCACGCAAAGAAGGCCGTTGGCCGGTCCCTCCGGAAACCGCTGACAACTCAGCGACCAGCTCGCCCAACCGGAAACCGACCAGTTCCCGCTCCAGCCAGGAGGGGAGTTCGGCCGGGTTGTCAGGAATGTCCAGAGCAAGAAGTTTCATCCGAGCACCCGTTGGACGCAGGCTTGAAGTCGTTCCTTGGCCTGATGGAAGAGCCGGTAGGCCCGTTCCACCTCGAGCCCCAGTCGGGCCGCGATCTCCTCGTAACTTTCGCCCGCCAGCCGGGCACGCACCACGGCGGCCTCGTCGGGGCCGAGCTGCTCCAGGCACCGCCGCAGGGCGGCCATTCGCTCCTCCTCGTGCAGCGTTTCCTCTGGCTCTCCTTTGTGCGGGTCGCAGGGCTCACTCTCGCCCAGTAGTTGCGGCCGCTTCTTGCGTCCCTGGTCGATCGCGAGGTGGCGGGCGATTTGGTACAGCCACCCCCGGAAATGGCCGCCCTCGAACCCACGCGGCCAGCGCTCCCAGACGCGCTGCCAGATCGCCTGGTGAATGTCTTCGACATCGCTCGGGTTCACGCGGCCAGCGAGGAAGGCCAACAGCCTTGGCGCGTGTCGGGAATAGAGCCGGCCACACGCCGCGCGGGCTTTCTCCCATGCCTGATCCGACCGATCGCGGCGAGCGATCAAGTTGGCCAGCTGTTCGTCATCATGGCTGACTTCAGCAAGGGTGCCTTCCATACTGGGAACGTCGCCCTCACCCCCCCAAGGTGCTTGCCGCCATGGCTCGCTACGGCACTCCAGGCCAGGAGGGACCGGCGCCGCGTCCAGCGCGGCGCCGGACCGACCTCCTCGCCTGGGCACCACAGGCGGGCCTTACTTCGGGGCCCTCCCGACAGACAGCGTGATCCTGCCCTTCGCATGTCCCCCCTTGTCGTTCGAGACGAGGAGGTAGGCCGTTTGCATCCCTTCGTAGTCCCCGACTTTCCACGTAAAAACGGGCTCTGCCCCGGTAGCGTTGGAGCCGGGGACTTTCCAGGTATACTTCAGGCCCTTCTCGTCCTCGCGGGAGACGACGGGGGTGCAGACGACGGTGGTGCCGGGTCGGACGGCGTCGACCTTCTTGCCGTCAACGGTGGCGGTGACGGAGACGAACTCGGGCCGTCGCCCTGGCAGGGTGAGGCGGTCCAGGGACACCACCTCCCCCTTGTCGAAGCGCGCCGCCGGAACCGCGACGGTTGCCCGCGTCTTGCCCAGGGACTGCCAGTCCGTCCAGCCCTTGTCGGAGCGGCGCCGCTGCACCACCCGGGCGGCGACGGCAAGGTCCTGGCGGCGCAGGCCGGCAACCACGAAGTCGCCGCGAGCGTCGGCCAGCACTTTCCCGCCAGGGACCGCCTTGCCCTCCCGGTCGGTCACGACGACCTCGGCCGCTTGGGCGACGCCGAAGAACTCGTCGGTGAACCAGGGCGAACTGTCATCGGCCAGGCGCACGCTGCCGCGCAGCACCCCCAGCGGCCGCTCAGCGGCGTCGTGCGGACGCGGCCGGACGGCGAGGGGAGGGACGTAGGCGGTGGCCGCGCCGACCTCGACCGCCACGCCGTCGGGGGCGGCCCAGCCAGGCTCGTCCCAGCCCAGGCGATACTTACCCGGCGGCTGGCGGCGGAACAGGAAGCGGCCGTAGGCGTCCGTGGGGACGGTGGCGACGGGGCGACCGTCGCCGTCCTTGAGGGAGAGGGAGACGGAGAAGCCGGGCAGGGGGACGGTGCCCGCCTTGCCGAGATCGGCGTAGACACTGCCGTGGACTTCCCCCCCGCGCCCCTTCTTGGCTGGGGGCGCCCCCTCGCTCTCCTGGCCCCGGCCCGGCCCCGGCGCCAGGAACACAGCGCACACAGCAAGGACAAGCGATGAGAGAATTACACACGGGCCGCGCACACGCATTTTTCGGATCATGGCAGCACTCCCAACAAGGAGCCCCCCATCTTTCGGGGCAGGCTGCCCCCACATTCGTTACCGGAAGGGTATCCGGACGAACCTCTCAGGTCCAGCGGTCTCCGGGGCTTCACCCTCGATAACGATCCACCGGCCCAGATTTTCGGAAGTTGCTCGGGTTTTTTTCCCCGACGGGTGAGGGAGAGACAACAGGAACCTTTCGGCACGACCCAAGAGCAAGCCGCGCCGTCACCGCACCTGCCGTTCCTGAGCGGGTAGCGGAAGTTGGGAGACTCCCCAACGGCCCATTCGTCCCGCGCGAAGGCGTCGCCGTACTCTGCCCCGATTTCCTCGTCTCCCCTGTCCACCACGCCCTGTCGGTGCCGTGGTGGACAGGACGCAGGGCCATCATGCCCTGCCGGGGGAACGTCCCCGATCATCTCGTCGAAAAGGGCCCGGCGAGCGTCAGGGGCACTTGCCGATCGCGGGCCAGCCCGGCACCTCGAACTTCTTGAGTTCGTCGGCCCTGGAAGGAGCGCCCGACCAGAAATTCTTGAAGGTCACCTTGGCGTGGGGCATGGAACTGGGCTCGTTGCAAACATCCCCTTTGATGAACAGTCGATACTGCTGGAACTGGTCAAAAGTAGTCCAGTTGCGTCCCTCCGCCAGGGCAACGTGGCAAGTCCGACACGACTTCGCCACGACGGTATCGTAGAGTTGTTTCTTTTTCGGCTCGGTCTTGTCGTTCCAGCCTGGGGGGCTCCAGGTGGGATCTTGCGGAGGCTTCTTATTGGGATACCAGCCGGCAAGGAGGTCGCGGATCGCTTTGGTCGGTTTGCTCTCATCGATCAGGTCGTTGAGTTCCTTGAAGACCTGTTGTTCAGCGACGCTGGGCTTCGCCCGGGCCGGGTTGTTCTTTGGCGTGTTGGGGCGGGGAAACTTGTAGGTGGTCAGATCGAACTCGCGGAAGCTGGCGCCCATGTTGATGTCCTCGAACGCCGGTATCTCCTGGTCGGGCACGCTGTAGTCGCCACCGTGGCAATTCAGGCAGAGGTTTGGCACGAATTTCGGACCGTTGCCGTCGAGGTCCGCGGCAAGGAGCCGCTTCGCCTTCGGGTCGCCTGTCTCGTAGACAAAGAATTTGACGATCGGTCCCTGCGCCCGTGCCTTCCCCTCGATGGGAGAGTACTCCATGCAGACGGTCGCCCCGGACGTTTCCACCTTGGCAGCTTCGGCAAGGTCCGCGTTGAGCGGGTCCTGATCGAAGTTGCCGTAATTCGTCACGTATCCGGCTACGTTGGCGCCCACCTTGAGGATGTGCATGTCACGGCCCGAACCGAGGTCATTATCGTTCAAGTACGCCGCATGTTTCTCTCCTTTCGCGGTCCCGTTCTTTGGGTTGAAGCCGTTTACGGTCCACCAGGCGCCCAGCGTTTCCCGTTTCTTCTGCGGATCGACTGCCTGGTAGTAGTTCGTGGCGATTGCCGCCGAGCCAGGCTGTTTTCGCGTCAGGAACGAGTCCTTGTTCGTCTCCGGCGGTAGGGGACCGGGGGCCGCTCCGGGGACGGCCTTGTCGGCGATGGCGAAACGAACGTGACCGAGCGCGAAACCTCCCTGGTTGCTCGACGCCAGCACATAGACACTCTGCATCCCTTGGCGTTCCGGAACTTTCCAGGTGAACGTGTTCTCGTTGGACGTCTTGTTGTAACCAGGGACCTTCCAGGTGAACTGAATATCCTTCCCGCTTGCCTCGGACATCCGGACGGGGCAGATGACGGTGGTGCCGGGTCGGACGGAGTCGACCTTCTCGTCGTTGACGGTGGCGGTGACCGAGACGAACTCCGGGCGGCGGTCCGGCAGGACGAGGGGGCTGAGGTCGGCCACCCCCTCCTTATCGAAGCGCTCCCGAGACACCTTGGTCGACGCCAGCCGGCCCTTGTCCAGGGGCCGCCAGTCTGTCCAGCCGTACTCCTCGCCGCGGCGCCGCTGGACGAGCCGGGCGGTGACGACGAGGTCTGCGCGGGGCAGGCCAACGACCACGAACTCGCCGCGGGCGTTGGCCAGCACGGCCCGCCTGGCCACTCCCTCGCCGGTCACGCTGACCGCCGCTGTCTGCATGACGCCGAAGAACTCGTCGGCGAACCAGGGCGAGCCACCGTCCAGGCGCACGTGGCCGCGCAGCATCCCCTGCGGGCTGTCCTTGACATCGGACAGCCGTGGCCGGACAGCGAGGGGCGGGACGTAGGCGGTGGCCGCGCCGACCTCGACCGCCACGCTGTCGGGGGTGGCCCAGCCAGGGGCCAAGGCCAGGCGGTACTTGCCCGGCGGCTGGCGGCGGAACAGGAAGCGGCCCTGCGCGTCGGTGCGGGCGGTGACCACGCGGCCCTCGGCGTCCCGCAGCGAGACGGCGAAGCCAGGCAGGGGCACGGCGCCCGCCTTGCCGAAGTCGGCGTAGACGCTGCCGTGGACCTCCCCCCCGCGCCCCTTCTTGGCTGGGGGTGCCGACCCCCCGCCCTCCTGGCCCCGGCTGGGGGGCCCCGCCCCAAACAGCAGTGCCAACAGGAGCGAGCAACTCCCGGCAGCCAGCGCCGAGACGGCCCCGCCTCCTCTTCCCGAGGGCTTCTTGTCTTTCATGACGACCTCCAATGGATGCGTTAAAGTCTGGCCACGCTCGGCCGGTTACTTCGTCAGTGCCTGGAGCGCCTTGAACTCCGGCGTCTTGAGCCGAAAACGGTTCGTCCCGACCACCTCAAGAAGCCCTCCCTGCACGACGCCCGGCTTCCCCGCCCCAGCGTCTCGGCGGGCGAGTGAGAAGACCGTGCTGACCCCGTAGAGCGCTTCCGAGTGACAGCTGACGCAGTTGTTCCGCATGATCGTCAGCGTTTCCGAGTTTGCCTCCCGCGCGTCCGGCACCTCGGCCAGGAACCCGAAGAATTGCGCGTCGGTCTCTCGGATGCGCCGCAAACCCAGTGACCGGGTTCGGGCGAGGAGGTCGCGGCGGCGCATCTTGTACTGGTAGAACAGGGTCCCACGGAAATCGCTGGTCGCCAAATCCAGGCGGGTCCTGTCGTACTTGAAGAGGCGCAGGAGCACCTCTTCCGGAAACCCCGAATCTGCATAGGTGCCGTCCCACAGGAAGATTCCGAAGGTCCGGACGAGCAGGGTCTCCGTTTTCGCCGGCAGCGGGGGGACCTTTCCCGTCAGGACGAGCCGGGTGCCGTACTCTCTGACCATCCTGTCCCGGTACGACCGGAAGGCCGCGTGACTCATGCCGGGAGGCTTGATGAAGACCCGGATAAAGCTCCTGCCCTCGAAGTCGACGAAGTGGCTCGCGGGAGTCGAGTCGAACGGGACCTCGTACCAGCCGGCCTCCTCGCTCAGGACACGCTGCGGCAGGTACGCGCTGTGCAGGTTGAAGGAACTGGCGGTCGTGAAGCGCGTCTCGTCGACCCTGGTCGGGCGGAGGGCGGCGAGAGCGCGGAACTCCTCGTCACGGAACCAGACGGCCCGCCACAGTACGGCCAAGGCCCGCAAGGCTTCCACCGCGCGACTCCTCGATTTGGCGTCGCTGGCTGCCTCGACTGCTTTGACGAAGACCAAGCACATCTGGAAGACGTCCCGCTGGAACAAGGCTTTCTCCAGGGGGGTCGGAAACCGCAAGGGCGACTCACACAGGCTGCGGGCGAGCGACTCGATCCGACCCGCTCGCTGGAGCAACTCCTTGGCGCGGCCGTTCGCTTCGTCGAGGGTGAGCCAGTAGCTCTCCAGGTAGTCGTCCGAGATCTCAATGGCCTGAAGGGCTTGCGGTGCTCGGTTGATCCCCCGGGAGTGGTGCGCGAAGACCTCGCTCAGGTCCTTGAAGGCGGGCGGCGTGTCGCGGGCGGCGTAGGCGTTCGTCACTCCGGAACACGCGATGCTGGTCGGAAACATCTCCCTCAGCAACCGATCCGCGCGCGCGTCGAACGAGTAAATCGGGCGCCGCTCGTCTTCCGCTTCCCCGCGGCGGCCGCACCCCGCGGCGGGGAGGAGGAAGAGAATGACCAACACCGAGACGAGGACGGAAGGGCGCACGGCGGGCCTCTCGGTACGGTTACGTCTGGTGACCGATCCTTGGCGTGGACGTGTCATTTGGGAGAAAGCGGACAGATGCGGACGTCCCTGAGGTCCGTCTTTTCATCCAGCTTCACGATCGTTTCCCCCTTTTTCGTCTTCGGGTCGTATTCCACGATCGACGGCCCGGAGCGACTGACGAGGTAGACGGCGCTACCCGTGTCGGGGATGGAGAAGGTGACCGCTTTGAAATCCAGGTCCGCGCGGTCGATCTCCTTGTCGCCTTCGAGGTCGTAATAGACCAGGCGAGTAATGTCCTCGTCGCCGTCCTTGGCAGCGACTCCCAGGAGGACAGCCGGCTTGCGCTCCAGGGCAGTTGCCACGGCTTTCTTCACCCGGCCGCCGACACGAAGCGCGCGTTCGACCGGCTTCTCGAGAAGCTTCAGCGAGACGTCGGTGAGTCGTTGAGCGCGACCGGCTCTGCTCAGGTGCCAGAGCCCCTGCTGGGGGACGAAGACCATCCGCCAGGTCTGGTCCGGGCCGGCCTTGAAGTCCTTTTCGCCCACGAGGCTTCGGAACGCCGCATCCTTGAACGAGAAAAGGGTGACGCCGTTGTTCCCCTGTCCGCTGTAGACCGCCAGGCCGCCGGGCACGGGAGTCATCAGCGGGTTGCGGATTTCCGCCGGGACCTTCCACGAGTTCACGACCTTTGGGGTCGCCCCTTTGGCTTCGTTCAGCAGGTAGTGGCCCTTCCCTTTCTCGAACTCGACGGTGAGGAAGTAGGTGGAGTCGTCGTGAAAAAAGAGTTGGCGGTCCGGGCCCGTGACATATTCGACCACGCCCGAGGCCAGCTCCGTGCGGGACGGCTTCCCCGTCGGCCCGAAATCCCAGAGCTTCGACGCTCCGATCATTTTCATCGCGTCGGCATGATAGCCGTAGGCTTTCACGAACGGAGGCGCGGCGACCTCACTGGTCTTCCCCTGCTCGACCCGGACAATCTTGAACCCGGTGCCGGAGGGGATCATGAGATAGAGCGGATTGCTTTGACCGCGGGCGGGCGGCCCAAGAAGAACCAGGAATGCCAGGCTGATTGTCAGGAGGAGATGGCGGGTCATGATGCCCTCCGAGAAGGTTGAGGCCATGAACAAGCCGGTCCAGGACAGTACGGTGGACGGTCGAGGAAGGCGGCCGGTAAACGGCTCGGGCCTTACGCGTCCGGCCCGTGGCGTGCCCGAGCGTGTCAGCTCGTGGGCCCTTCCTCATTGATGCCCCCTGTGCAGCCCTTGTGGCAGGTGTCGATGTCGTCGCTCTCGGCGGAGACCTTCTCGACCTTCGTGCAGATGTATCTCCCGGGGACACGATCGGGACCGATGCCACACCAGAGCTGGCCAGAGGGCTTGAACCCCTTACAGTTCTTTTCCCAGTCCGGACCGCGCCGGCCGCAGTAGTCGGCGTAGTGGATGCACTGCCACTTCCCCTTGGGGTTCTTGCAGCACGCCAGCCACCAGGCGCCGATGCCCGGTTTGTCCGCGGCCCTCTTGCTGTTGGGATTTTTCTTGGGGTCGCAGCCGCCTTCGCAGAGGTACCCGTGCAGCCCGCACCAGGCCCAGGTTTCATCGGCGGCGCCGCTGGCCCCGCCGGAAGCCGTAGCCGGGCCAGGGGCGAAGGGGAGGACGCGAGCGGCCAGCCCGACCCCGGCGAGGGCGAACAGCGCTCGAGTGGCCCGGGACAGGAAGGACCGCCGGCTCTCGTGCCGGAAGCGGGACGCCA
The DNA here is from genome assembly GCA_016177925.1 of Planctomycetota bacterium. Classification (GTDB taxonomy): domain Bacteria; phylum Planctomycetota; class Planctomycetia; order Gemmatales; family Gemmataceae; genus JACOUH01. Next base: position 10,438 of record JACOUH010000256.1, read on the forward strand.
GGAAACGAGCGACCGTCTGATCGAGGTTACGGGCCATAGAAGATCCTCCGAGTTGGGAAGGCCAATGGGACCGTTCAACCATTTGCTGCCTGCAAGGCGCCCTCCGCGCCCGCATTGTTCCCCGGGCGAGACGCCTGCCATTGCTCCAGAAGGCTCTCAAGATGGCTGGCGTTATTGACGAGGCCGTGGCCGGTGACTACCCCGTCCGGGTCGGTCATGATCGCGTAGGGAACTGTGCGGATGTCAAGCTTTTCGCGGAGACCGCACGACCGCGTGACCAACAGGGCGCCGTCGGGTTCAAGCGTCCCTTGTCCCGCATCCGTGGCTTTTGCGTCATAGACCATCAGGATGCCGACCTCCGGTTGCCAGGGGCGGGCAACCACCTTCGCGGCCTCCCGCACGGTTTTGCAGACCGGACAGAAGGTGGAGGCGAAGAGGTAGAGCGTCGCTCGTCGAGTGGGCGGGCGGGCGCCCCCGAACCGCACGAAGGGAGAGATGTTCTCGCCGACCCGGGGGCCCTGGTTCATTCCGCGAGCCCCCGTCGGCCCGAGCGTGCTGAGAATGAACCCAACCTGCCGAATGATCAAGAGCATGCAGCCAGCCAGCAGCACGATGGCCACGGAATTGATCATCGACCAGAGCATCACACAACACCTCGCTGCTTGAGTTGGGCTATCAGCCTGGCGTTCTTGATCGCGTGCGCCACCACACCAGAGCCGATCAGGAGAAAGGCTCCGGTGCTGATCCCGAGCACGAGCGGCGATCGCTCGGAGAGGTTGAAGCTGGTGATCGCCAGAGCCATCAGCAGGGCGATCTCTCCAAGCGTCTCTCTGGAGAAGGCGCGCGTCTCCCACCCCCCAAAACAATGGCATTCTATCAACAGCTTTTTCCTCAGCACCATGAGCGTAACGCCGAAGAAACATCCCAGGAGCGCCAGGGCGCTGATCCTGGCCCAGGCCGAGTTGGCGAACAGTCCGAGTGCCGTCAAGAGTTCGAGGGGCGGCAAAGCGAAGCCGACGACGTACGTGAACGCGGGCCTCATATGAGGCAGGTACAGCAAGCCCTCACGAAAGTGGGAGATGCTGAGGAGCTTCGCGCCCCCCGCCACCAGAAAGACGCAGCCCAGGATGTCCAGCGCGAGCTGCTGAGCAAATAGGAAGAGTTCGTCCATGAGAAACCTGCTGATCGCTGGGCCGGGAGACGAAGAATGGTCCCCGATCGCATTCGGGAGTCGCCCGGGAAAAACAGAGTAATTGTATTGGTGACTGCCGGGTTTGTCACGAAAAAAAACCAACAAGATCACATTGCCCTAACCATTGATGAGACAAGCAACGTGCCACAGTCGTTACGGGCCGGGGCGAGTTTCCTTCCTTCCTTGTTCACTTCTTCCGCAGGTCAAGGCAGATGATTCGCTCGTCGTCGCGCACGTAGAGCCGGCCCTGCGCCAGCGCCGGCACGGTCCAGCAGCGGCCGTCGGCAACCTTGCACATCGCCTTCTCGCGGTACTCGTCCGGCGTCGGCTCGACCAGCGCCAGGAGGCCGTTCTCGCCAAGGACGATCAGCTGGTCGCCGGCGACGAGCAGGGTGCCGCGGTGGAACTTGCCCTCCTTCCACGCCCGCGGCCGGCCCTTGCGAAACGGCAGGCAGGTCAGATAACCCTCATCGAAGCCGTAGAGGTGCTCGCCGTGAACGACGCTGCTGGAGAAGTGATTGCGCATCAGGTTGTTCTTGTAGACCTGTCGTGCTTCCAGGGCCCCATCGCGGTTTTTCACGAGGCGGACCAGCGCGCAGCCCTGGTTGTAGCCGGCGGAGACGAAGATGTAGTCGCCGCGGACCAACGGCGTCGCCGCGTTGGCCTCGTGCGGCGTCTCGAACGGGAAACGCCACAGTAGACGACCCTTCTGCGGCTCCAGGCCGACCAGTGCCGTGCCCGTCAGGAACACGACCTGCCGCTCTCCCGCCACCGTGCTGAGGACCGGCGAACTGTAGCCGGCGGGGTCGTCGAGGGCCTTCCACTGGACGTAGCCCGTGCGCCGGTCCAAAGCGACGACCGACTTCCCCGGCGCACCCGTGTGGAGCAGCGCCAGGTCGCCGTCTACCAGCGGCGAGCAGGCGAAGCCCCACGTCGGCAGCGGGGCACCGAGGTCGGCGCACAGGTCGCGGTGCCACACCTTCTTGCCCGTCGCCGCCTCCAAACAGTACAGGTGGCCGCGCGCCCCGAGCGTGAAGACGTGCTTGCCGGCAATGGTCGGCGTAGCGCGGGGGCCGATGCCGTCGCGGGTGAAGCGTGACGGGTAGGGGAAGCGCCACAGCCGCCGGCCGTTCTCGGCGTCGAGGCAGAGGACCACCTCGTCGTCGTCATCCTGCACGAGCGTGAAGAGGCGGCCGTCGGCAATCGCCAGCGACGAGAAACCCTCCCCGCCCCTGGCGGTCCAGAGAACCGGAGGACCACCCTCCGGCCAGTCGGTCATCAGCCCGTCGCCCGGCGCGACGGCGTCGCGGTGCAGACCACGCCACTGCGGCCAGTCCTTCGACGCCGGACCGCCGTCCGACAACTTCAGGTTTGCCTTTTCCAGGTCGCCCATCTCCGAATCGTCCTGTTCCTGACGATCAGAGTTGACCCAGAACTCGTAGCCCGCCAGTACGAGGAATGCGCCCATCAGCAGGAGGGGCATCAGCGGCGCCCGGCCCGGCCGCTGTTTCCGTGTGCGAAAGACCATAGAACATCCTCCTGAAGTGGGGCAGGCTTCCAGCCTGCCATTGCCGCGGCAGGCTGGAAGCCTGCCCCACGCGCGCGAGGGCCATCCCGATCATGGAACAGCAACCACGCCCCTCGCCCGGACGACGGCTGCGCGAAGCCTGGACTGCCGGCGCCCTCCAGGTGCCCGGCGTCTTCAATCCCCTCGTCGCCCGCCTCGCCGAGCGCAGTGGATTTCAGGCAGTATATCTGTCCGGCGCCGCCCTGTCGGCGTCGGCTGGCGTCCCCGACGTCGGCCTGCTGACGCTTACTGAGTTCGCTGACGCCGCCCGGGCGATCACCCGCGCCACGACGCTGCCGCTGCTCTGTGATGCCGACACGGGCTTCGGCGAGGCGCTCAACACCGAGCGGACCGTCCAGCTCTTCGAGGAAGCCCGCGCTGCCGGCCTGCACCTCGAGGACCAGCAGTTGCCCAAGCGCTGCGGCCACCTCACAGGCAAGCAACTCGTCGAGCCGGCGGTGATGGCAGCCAAGATCCGCGCGGCCGTCGCGGCTCGCAGCGACCCGTCGTTCGTCCTGATCGCCCGCACCGATGCGCGGAGCGTCAACGGCTTCGACGACGCGGTGCGTCGCGCGAAGCTCTACCTCGATGCCGGCGCCGACGCCATCTTTCCCGAGGCGCTGGAGACCGAGGAGGAGTTCGCCACCTTCGTCCGGAAGGTGCAAGCTCCGCTGCTGGCAAACATGACCGAATTTGGCCGCAGCCCTAACCTGGACTTTTCAACGCTAGCCTCGATGGGATACCGTATCGTGTTGTATCCTGTCACCGCCCTGCGCGTTGCCCTGCGCGCCGCCCAGGAGACGCTGGACACGATCCGTCAGCAGGGCCACCAGCGCGACTGCCTGTCGCGCATGCTGCCCAGGAGCGAGCTGTACGACCTGCTCGGCTACCGCGACTACGAACAGCGCGACCAGGCGTACTTCCAGTGAGCGTCGCCCCCGAGGAGTGCCATGAGCAGCCCCGAAATCTACTCCCCCGGGCTCGAAGGCGTTCTCGCCGGCGAGACGGCCATCTCCACCGTGTCCGACGGGTTGAGCTATCGCGGCTATTCCGTCGGCGACCTGGCGGAGAAGTGCTCCTTCGACGAGGTCGCCTATCTGCTGCTGCACAACGAGCTGCCGACACCGCGTCAACTCGCCGAGTTCCAGGCCCGCGTCGCGGCGGGCCGCCGACTGCCCGACCCGTTGCACAGTCTCTTCAAGTCGCTGCCGCGCTGGACGTCGTCGATGGACGCCCTGCGCACCGCCGTCAGCATCCTCGCTCACTTCGATCAGGACACGAGCGATAACTCGCACGACGCCAACCTGCGCAAGGCCGAGCGGCTGCTCGCCCAGGTCCCGCTCGCGGTCGCCGACCACTACCGCATCAGCAAGGGACTGCAAACGGTGCCGGCCCGCAAGGACCTGTCCCACGCGGCGAACTTCCTCTACATGCTCAACGGCAGCGAGCCCAACCCCGCGGCGGTGCGGGCCCTCGACGTCTCGCTGATCCTCTATGCCGAGCACGAGTTCAACGCTTCGGCGTTCACCGCCCGCGTCGTCTGCTCGACCGAGTCCGACCTGCACTCGAGCATCGTCGCCGCGATCGGGGCGCTAAAGGGCCGGCTGCACGGCGGGGCGAACGAGGAGGTGATGGAACTGCTGCAGAAGGCGGGCGGCCCGGAAGGGGCGGAGAAGTGGGTGCGCGAGGCCCTGGCCCGCAAGGAACGCATCATGGGCTTCGGTCATCGTGTCTACAAGGCGGGCGACGAGCGGGCTCGCATCCTCAAGGTCCACGCGCGCAAGGCCGCCGAGGCCGCGGGCAACCTGCGCTGGGAAGAGACCGCCGACATCATCGAGCGCGTCGTCCTGGCCGAGAAGGGCCTCCATCCGAACCTCGACTGGCCGGCGGGGCGGCTGTATCACTGCCTGAACCTGGAAATCCCGCTCTACACGCCGATTTTCGTCATGTCGCGCGTCGCCGGCTGGAGCGCGCACGTCATCGAGCAGCTGGGACACAACCGGCTGATCCGCCCGCGCGCCCGCTACACCGGGCCGGCGCGGCGCAGCGTCAAGCCGCTCGCCGAATTGGGATGGGGGTCAAGACTCGGCCGGCGCCTGCCGATATTCGGGTAGGTGTTCTCGAACAAGGAGGTCGATATGTCCCAGCGTTCGTCTGCGGGTGCCAAGCGTTCCGCCGCACACATCGAGCCCCGCCTCGATGCCGAGGAGGTGCTGGAAGCTCTGCGGGCGCTCATCCCGCAGGTGTACAGCCCGGTGGTGCAGGAGTGCCTGCGGGCCGCCCGCTGCGAGATCGCTTACCTCACCTCGACGGAGGGCGAATTCAAGGAAGAGGACGAGGAAGACCGGGAAAACAGGGCAGACGAAGCGGCCGAGAAGCACGCAGCGTGAGCCACCTGGAAATCCGAAATCTCAAATCCGAAATCCGAAACGAAGAGGGGTTCTTCGTTTCGGATTTCGGATTTCGGATTTCAGTCGACTTCGGTGGCGATAACCCACAGCATGTAGGCGACACGTTCGCGAAGTTTGCGCTCCCGCTGCAGCCGGGCGCTGCGGTAAGCGTTCCAGGCGCAGTACAGGATCGAGACGGTCAGGGTCGGCAAACTGGTGAAGAGCAGTTGCATGAGTTGCCTTCCTCCAGGAACCGGGGACGTTGGCGCTGGCGAATGCCTGCGCAAGAAGCCCCACTTGTGTCGGCGACTGGTGGCAGTTTTGGCGTGGAGGAGATGGGACGAGACGGGAAAACTTCTCCCTGCCGCAGCAATCATAGTATAAACCGGCGTGGATGTCAAAATCCACGCGGGACACAAAAGCAAGGCTCCGAAACGAGCAAGGCGGGCGGCGGAAGAAGGTCTTCCGCCGCCCGCCTTGCTCGTTTGGTCGTGTGGTCGTCCGATCACCGCTCAGTCGCGGCTGGACGACAGCTGCATGAGCAGCTGCACGATGTACCAGAAGAGCGTCGCGATGGCGGCAAACAGCTCCAGCGCCGCCGCGACGTGCATGTCGGTCGGATAGTGGTGCAGGACGTTGGACGTCTCGTAGAGAATCCAGCCCGACATCAGGCCGATCATGGCCAGGACGAAGAACAGACCCAGAGAGAAGCCAAAGAGGATTCCGCAGATGATGAACCCCAGCGCCACCCAGGTGCAGACACTCAGGATCGGCCCCATGAAGGAGAAGTCCTTCTTGGTGACGAAGACGACGGTGGTCAGTCCGCCGGCGACGGCCAGGGTGAGTATGGCCGCGTTGCCGAGGATGTTCACCCCTTGAACCCGTTCCTGCCAGTTTGCGATGATCAGCAGCGGCAGGAAGATGAGGCACTCGGCGACGATGTACAGGCCCAAGCCAAGGTACTGGCTGCTGACGGAAGTCTGGTTGCGAGCCCAGTAGCGGGCAATCCAGCCGACGCCGATGAAGGCACCCAGGACCAGCAGCCAGGACATTCCCCCGAGCATGCTGCGGAGGATGTTGAGCTTGGCCTCGTCGCTCAGCATGGTGAGCAGGAAGGTTTCGATGGCGGTGAACGCGACGATGGCGCCCGCGAGGTGGGCGTAGGTCCGGCGGATGAAGCCCGCTCGTTCGGCGGCCATCGATTCCGCTGAGTACCCATACTCCAGAGGATAGTCCTGTCCGAAACTCATGGCAGACTCCTGAGCAAGGAGAAGCCGTACGCGGGCACCCCGGGACCATCCCGTACAGACCGCGCCACTCGAACCATTTCATTTTATGTTCTAACCGGCCGCGCAGCAAGATAAAGCGGCGACGGCGCTGCTCTTCCTCTTGATTTGGCGAGCGGGGGGTGTGCACCCCCCGGTGAAGTCTTACCGGGGGGTTCACACCCCCCGCTCGCCAACATCGTCAGGGTCTCATTTTTTCGGTTTCTTCGCCTTGTCGAGCAGACCCTCGTAGCGCGTCTTGACGTTCTGCTCGACCTGCTCGCGCGCCCGCGTCAGCCCGTCCTTGACTTCGCCCAGTTCCTTGTCGAGCTGCTCGGCCTTGAGTTCGAGTACCTGGATGTCCAGGTCGACCAGCTCGCGGGCAAGGTCGCGCAGCTGGCCCTGGACCTTCTTGCGCTCCTCCTCGTCGGGCGTCGCCAGCCGGGCGATCAGGACGAAGGCCTTGTTCTCGGACTTCCAGATCTTCAATTCGAGGTCGTGGCGCTTCTCGTCGTCCTGCAGGTCGGCGAGCATTTCGGTGACCTGGAAGATTTCGCGGATCTCCTGCTGGTACTTGGTCGCGTTGTTCTTCTTCAACTCGTCCAGCAAGGGCAGCAGTTCGGGGACGTGCTTCTTGACGAAGAAGCGGGCTGCCGCCTCGCGCTCCTCGGTGAAGCGCGGCAGCGCGGACGGATCGGCCTCGGGGAGCAGACTCGCCAGGAGGATCATCGCCGGGAACATGCGGGACCTCGGTCATTGTTGAGTGGGCGGGCGGTCGTTCTTGCGCGGGCGGCGCTCGTCGCCGTGGACGAGGTGGCGGTCTTCGGACCGGCTCTTGCGTCGGTTGGCCTCGGCCAGCGCGCGGCTGAGGTGGTCGTGATTGTTGTTCAGGTCAGCCCAGAGCTGGGCTGGCTCTCCGAACGGCAGCAGCGGCGCCGAGTCCCGCCCACAGCAGCGGATGACCGCGGTAGGTGCGCCGTCCGAGCAGCCGTCGCCACCACGAGCGGCGCGGCGTCAGCCCGCCGGTGAGACGATCACGGACGCACCGGCGGTAGGCCGGGTCAGGCCGAGGAGCCGGCCCGGCGGCGGACAGGGTCAGCTGCACAGCTTGGGCAAGGGCCTCGCGGGCGGCCTGGTCCTGACCGAGGAGACGCTCGAAGACCTCCCGTTCCGGGTCGTCCAGTTCGGCGCTGGCGTAGAGGAAGGCCTGGAGGGCGAGGTCGGCCGCGGTCCGCTTGTCGTCAGGCATGATGGTCCCCCCACAGCAATCGCAGCCGTTTGAGCCCCTCGTGCATTCGCGCCAGGGCGGTGTTGAGCGGGCAGTTAAGGGTCTCGGCGATCTCGCGGAACTTCTTGCCCTCGTAGACGCGCTGGCGGATCACCTCGCGCTGCGCGGGCGGCAGTTGCTCGAGCAACTGCCGCAGGCGCTGAGCGTCGTCCTCGCGCTCGGCCTGCGCCAGGGGGCCCGGAAGAGGGTCGGCCGGCCCGTCGGTCTGTCCGCCGTCGGGGCGGACCGCCAGGCGCTGCTGCGGGACGCCGCGTCGCTTCAGCAGCATCGCCTGGTGGTAGGCGACCGTGAACAGCCAGCCGCGCAGGTGATCGGGGTCGACCCCATCGAGGCGTTCCAGGGCGCGGACGAACGTTTCCTGCAAGGCGTCCTCCGCCTGATGGGTGTCGCGCAGTATGCCGAGCAGGAAGTAAAAGAGGGGCGTTTCGTGACGCTCGAACAGCGCCTCGAGGGCGGAGTCGTCCCCGCCGCGAAAGCGAGTCAGCAGTTCCGCGTCCGAAACCTCCGCCATTCCACCCTCCCTATCGATGCGCTGGGGACGAAGATTATTTGAACGCCTCGCCGGCCGTGCGTCAATGCGCTGTCCCGAAACCGACAAGATTGGTGCTGGCGTTTGGCCTTCGGCCCCTTTATGCTGTCCGCAACCGCCCGCTTGGAGAGAGCGAGACCCGATGAGTACCGACAGCGATCACGGCGACCTGCCGGCCGGCCAGCAGACGCGGAACGTGCTCCTGTACGCGTTCAACGTGGCGCTCGTCTACCTGGCGTCGCCGGTGCTCTACGTCGGTCTCGTCCACGGGGCTCTACTCAAACGGCTCCAGTTCAGCGACGCCGTCTCCAATCTCCCAGGCGGCGTCTACCTCTGGACGACGCCACTCCCGGTCCTGGTAGTCTGGTATTTCCCCCGCGTCCGCCAACTCAAGCCGTTGCTCATCGGCTCCTTTGTCGCCGTCGCTCTCGTGGGTGCTTTCACGACGGTCGCGGTGTGGCTGCTCGGACCGGGCTGGGTGCTGACCGCCCTTGTCGCTCACGCGGCGGTCCTGGGCTGTGCCCTCGGTGTCGTGGCAACCTGCCAGTGGGAAATCTTGGGTCGGGGAGTTTCCGAAACGCGGCGCGGCCGGGCTTTCGCCCTGGCCTTCGGAGCAGGCCCCATCCTGGCAGTCATCGCCTCCCTTGTCTCGCAGATGGTGCTCCCCCCTCCTCCCGAGGTTCAAGCCAGAAAGAACGTGATCGCCTCGGCGACCATCGTGCTGCAACAGCAGCCCTTGGCCGCCGCAGCCTGCTCCAGTTATTACTTGACGATTCCCAAAAGCGAGGGAGGAGACGAGCAATCGGCTGGACAGGGAATCAGCCAGGACGATGAATCCGATAGTGCCTCGCTGGTTCCCCGCGTGGCCGTTCCGTACCCGTGGAATTTCGCCTCCCTGTTCGCGGCCAGCGTGCCGATCATGATCCTGGCCGCCTTCCTGTCGGGCCGATTTATCGTCTCCTACCCTGCCGTCGAGGTTTCTCGCCAACCGTTCCACGCCGGTGTCCTCGGCGGATTTGGAGAGTTTTTCAGTTACCGTCTGATCCTGTTCGCGACGATTGGATACATCCTCGTCTATTGCGGCAACATGGTCATGACCAACATCTCGCTCTTCACCAAGGAGGCTATCGGCAAACCAGCAGAGGCGTTTGCCGGGCTCTCGCTTGCCCTGCGCTTCGGGTTCAAGGTCGTCGCCGGCTTCTTCCTGGGCTGGCTGCTGATGCGGACGAATCCCAAGACGTTGCTGGTGGTGACTGCGGGCCTCACGCTCTTCGGCGTGGCGTGGGCCCTGGGGGCGCCGGGCAAGTGGTTCCTGCTCAGCTTCGGCATCATGGGGGCCGGCGAGTTGTTCGGCGTGTATTACCCCAACTACATCCTTGGTTGCTCGACGAAATCGAAGATGCGGCGCAATATGGCTTTCGCCAGTCTCGTTACCATGCCCGTCGGCTTCGCCCCGATCCTGTTCGGCTTCATCTCCGACAGGCTCGGGTCCCAGAACAAGAAGTTCGGGTTCCAGGCCAGCTTCGTCGCCGCGATGATCCTGCTCGTCGCCGCCATCGTCCTGGTGCTGCGGACGCTGCCGGCCCGGCCATCCCCCCGCGAGTCGGACAGCGAGTCCCTGGATCTGGCCCCGACAACCGCCGAGAGTGGAACTGATGCCTCCGCCCGCCCGACGTGATCCCAAAGAGGACGACCTTCGCGATGCTCTCGACCCTGGATGTCGGCGTGTTCGGCTTCTACATGTTCTTGCTGGTGGGCATCAGCGTGTACTTCACGCGCCAGCAGCATGTCGACCACGATGTTGTTTTAATGGCGGGGGGATCGCGATGGCAAAGAAGCGGCGCCACATCTTCACTGTCCAAACCCCTCTCGGGTATCGTGTGTTCCTGGATCGTGATCGTTGGCGGCAGATTCTGCGTACCAAGCACCCGGCCCTTGCAGGCCGGGAGAAGGAAGTTCGCGCCTGCCTGGAGTCTCCCACAGCCATCCGCGAGAGCGCCAAGGAAGCCGAGGTGCATATGTACTACGCCCCGGCCGAGGAGGTCTATCTTTGCGTGGTGGTAGCCCCAGCGGATGAGAACGAGCGTTTCGTGGTGACGACTTATTTCACGAAGAATATCAAGAAAGGGAAAGAACGGTGGAAAAGCTGAGAGTGTATTTCGACCGCGAAGGGAACACGCTGAGTGTGTGGTTCGATGATCCCAAGAAGGAATTCGTCTGCGAGGAATCCGACGACGACGTGGTGCTAGTGAAGGACCGGCGCGGACGTGTCATCGGTTTCGAGCGCCTGAATTATCTTTCAGCCAAGCAGCGTCGAGAAGGGGTAAGCGTTCCCGTGGAAGTGCAGATGATTTGACGAAGTAGAGAAAGTGGATGTCCCCGCCCGCGACGTGATGCCCAAGAGGACGACCTTCGCGATGCTTTCGACTCTGGACGTCGGCGTATTCGGCTTCTACATGCTCCTGCTGGTGGGCATTGGCGTGTATTTCACACGCCAGCAGAAGGGGTTGAAGAGTTACCTACTCGCCGATCAGAACATTCACTGGATCATCGTTGCAATCTCCGTGCTGGCTGCTCTGTTCAGCGGGATTAGCTACCTCGGGGCGCCGGCGGAGACCTACTACAACGACCTCAGTTACCTGTGGGTCGTTGTGTCGTTCTTCATCGCGACGCCGATCACAACGTTGGTCTTTCTGCCGTTCTTCCGGCGGCTGAACCTGTACACCGCCTACGAATACCTGGAGCGCCGTTTCGACCGCCGGCTGCGCTGGCTGGCGTCTGGCCTGTTCATTGTGCGCGTGACGTTTTATCTGGCGCTGGCGGTGTACGCGCCCGCGCTGGCGATCATGGAAATCACTGGCTGGCCTCTGTGGCTGTCGGCGTCGCTGACCGGCCTCGCGGCGACGCTGTACACAACGCTCGGCGGCATGAAGGCGGTCATCTGGACCGATTCGTTGCAGTTCCTCGTGCTGTGCGGCGGCATCGTCCTGATCCTCGCGTTCGCTATCGCCGGAGTGCCGGGCGGCCTCCCCGCGGCATGGCACCTTGCGGCGGAGAAGGGCAAGATCGAGTTTATTCACCTGGATCTAGACCCCACAGTGCGAGTGACGGTCTGGGCGGCGCTGCTGGGCGGGGCGTGTAACAACTTGGTGCAGATGGTGACGGACCAGATCTCTGTCCAGCGCTACCTCACGGCAAAGTCCCTGGAAGAGTGCCAGCGGGCGCTGTGGTTCAAGCTAGGGGTGACGCTGCCACTGGTGGGGACGTTCTATCTGACAGGGACCGTGCTGTTCGGCTACTACCAGGCTTACCCGGATCGGGAGCCGGTGGCGACCGCCAAGGGCCACGTCGTGGCGCGGGCGGAGTGGAAGGACAGTGAGCCGCCCAAACCGCTCGGCGATAAGGAGCGTGACCGCCTCCTACCGTTCTTCGTCGTGAGACACTTGCCCTCGCCCTTGCCGGGGCTCCTCATCGCCGCCGTCTTCGGCGCCACGATGGCCGTCGTCTCCGCGGGCATCAACGCGCTGGCCACCGCCACGCTCATGGACTTCGGTCCGGGAGCTGGCGAGCCACGGCCCTCGGAGCGCCGGCAGTTCCTGCAGGCGCGGGCGCTGACGGTTGTCTTCGGGGGCCTCGCCACCGCGCTGGCGCTGGTGGTAGGCATGCTGGGGACACTCGTCGAGGCGACGGTGCAGATCATGGGGCTGTTCGGGGGGCCGCTGTTGGGTATCTTCTTCCTGGGAGTGCTGTCGCGCCGGGCGAACGGCAATGGCGCCTTGGTGGGAGTTGCCGTTGGCGCTGTCGCCGGCATCCTGGTCGCGTTTTCCAGGTTTTTCCTTCCTAAACCCATCTCGTTCCTCTGGACGGCGTTCGCCGCCGCGGGCACCACGTTCGTGGTGGGGTGGGTCAGCAGCCTGCTGTTCCCGGCACCACCGCCGTCGGCGCAGGAACTCGTCTTCTGGAAGGGTGAGCAGTCAGGCTTTCAAAGCCAATCGACAGCACCGGGATAAGCCGCAGAGATGGTCAGGAGAGGTGGATGATACCGCGACCGAACCCAGTGTTCAGCGGGAGGCAACGGCGATGACGGAAGCGGAGTTCTGGAGCAAGCTCGAAGAGGTCGGGTGGCTCGATGCCGTGCCCACGGCCGAGCGCACTCGCCTTCGGGCGGCTGTGTCAGATGCCTTCACCGGCGATCCAAAGTATGCCTTCTACGCTCTGGCCGTGACCAGCTTCGACCCCGAGTGCATCGAGGGCAGCGGGCCCGAAGACCCCTGCTCCTATTACTCGGTCCTGAGCCAACTGGCCGAGGCGTCCTACGGCCCATTTGCCCCTGCGGATCTCCGCGATGAACTGGATGAGGACAGCGGGGTCGCGCGGGTATCATTCAAGCAGGGCGGACAACTCTTCTCCTGTGAGGTTCCATGGGAGGATGACTGGTTCCAGGAACCGGTCCTGGACCTGGTGAACAAGGCCATCAAGGCGAACAAGGCCAAGGAACAGTTCATCCCCCTGCCACCGTGCGACCAAACAATCTCATTGGTGCTGGTCCCGCCGGCCATCTACAAAAAGGCGGTAAGCGCGGGGATAATCCCGCGCAAACACCTGTTGGACGGGTAGGGGGTAGCCCAGCTCGTTGCCGCTGAGGTACGCGTTGCGCGGCACGGGGGGGCGCGATGATCAGCAGGGCGGTGCTGTCTGAGTCACGCATACCGGGGAGAGAACGACTATGCCGCGAATACGCTTCTTGATCGGGCTTGCCATCGCCCTGATGCCGGCGCTCACGGCCCGCGTGTCCGCCGAGGACTGGCCGCAGTTTCGCGGTCCGAACTCGAGCGGCGTCTCGACCAGCCGCGGACTGCCGACGACCTTCTCCCACGAGGACAAGGTGCTCTGGCAGGCCACCCTCGGCGACGGCATCGGCTCGCCGGTCGTTGCTCGCGGCCGGGTGTTCTCCACGGCCATGACCGGGCCGAAGAAGATCGCCGTGTTCTGCCATGACGCCGCCACCGGAAAGGAGGTCTGGAAGACGGAGCTGGACACCGGCATCCTGCCGCGCATCACGCCGCCGAACAGTCACGCCTCCTCGACCCCGGCCACCGACGGCAAACGTGTCTTCGTCTACGCCAGCACCATCGGCCTGCTCGCCTTTGACGCCACGGACGGCAAGGAGGTTTGGCGTCTACCGCTGCCCCGGCCTGCCTACCTCATGGATTGGGGCCCCGGCTGCTCGCCGATCGTCTTCCGCGACTCGGTGATCTTCTGCCAGGACGACGACCTGAGCCCCTACGTCCTGGCCGTCGACGCTGCCACGGGCAAGCAGCGCTGGCGCACTCCGCGCCCCGATGTGATCGCCGGCTACGCCATCCCGGTCCTCTGCACGGCCGGCGGACGGACCGACCTTGTCATCGCCGGCACCGGCAGGCTCAAGGGCTACGACCCCGACACCGGCAAGGAACGCTGGACCTGCAACACGCTGCTCCGCACCATCATGACCAGCCCGGTCGTCAAGGACGACGTCATCTACGTGGCAGTGCAGAGTTACGGCGACGCCGGCCGGACCATCAAGCACGCCCTGCTGGAATGGCTCGACACCAACCAGGACGGCAAGCTCTCCAAGGCCGAGGTGCCCAGGGAGTTCTGGGACCGCTTCGACGCCGCGGACAAGAACAAGGACGGCTTCCTCTCGGGCGATGAACTGGACACTGCCTTTCAGCATCCCTCGAACATGGCCGGCGGCGGCAAGATCATCCAGGCCGTCAAGGGCGGCGGCACCGGCGATGTCACCAAGACGCACCTCCTCTGGAACCTGACCAACAAGGCGCCGTCGGACCTGGTTTCGCCGCTGGTGAGCGGCACCCGTGTGTTCGTGGTCAAGGCCGGCGGGCTGTCGAGCTGCTTCGACGCGGCCACGGGCAAGAGCCTGTGGGAGAAGGAACGCCTCCGCAACTTCGGCGACTACTACGCCTCGCCGGTGGCCGCCGACGGCAAGATCTTCGTCGTCGGCAAGAACGGCTTCGTGATCGTCCTCGAGGACGGCCCGAAGCTGAAGATCCTCGCCCACAACGACATGGGCGGCGAGGTGCTGGCGACCCCGGCGATCGCCGACGGCCGCCTCTTCATCCGCACCCGTGAGAAGCTCTACTGCATCTCCAACGAGGCCAAGTGAACGTGGAGAGGACGATCATGACGCGCCTTGCTGTGCCCCTTCTGGCCCTGCTCGTTGCCGGTCCCTCGATCCTCGCTGCCGGCCCGCGGATCGATGTCGTGATCGGACCGGACGCGCCGCGCCTGGAACGATTCGCCGCCCGCGAGCTGACTGACCAGCTCCGGAAACTCTTCGATGCCCGCGTTCAGGTCTCGGAAAAGGTGCCGACCTCCGCCGAGCACCTGATCCTCCTGGGCAGCCCGGCGACCAATCCCGCCGTCAAGGAGATAGCAGGCGACCGCTGGCCGAAGTTGACCGATCAGGGACACTTGCTCCGCAGCGTGAGCCAGGGCGATCGGAGGGCGCTGCTCGTCGGCGGCGGAAGCCCGGTGGCGACGCTCTGGGCGGTGTACGAACTGGGCCATCACTTCGGTATCCGCTACCTGCTTCACGGTGACGTGATGCCGGCCGAGAAGCCGGCCCTGAAACTCGATGGCCTCGACAGGGTGCTGGAGCCGACCCTCCGCCTCCGTACCTGGCGGACGGTCAACGACTTCGCCATCGGCCCCGAGTCGTGGGGCCTGGCCGAGCAGAAGCGTTTCCTCGGCCAACTTGCCAAGCTCAAGTTCAACCGGGTGATGCTCGCCTTCTACCCCTGGCAGCCGTTCGTCCATTACGAGTTCAAGGGGGTCAAGAAGCGGACGGCCATGCTCTGGTACGGTTGGCGCTATCGCGTCGATGGCGACACGCCCGGCCGGGCTGCGTTCCGGGGCGCGAAGGAGTTCGAGAACCCCGACTTCGCGGGCAAGACGACCTACGAGGAGAAGCACAAGGCGGGCGTTGCCCTTGCCTCCGGGATCATCGACGCCGCCCACGACCTTGGCATGAGCGCCGGGCTGGCCATCTCACCGCTGGAGTTTCCCAGGGAGTTCGCCGCGGTGCTGCCAGGCGCCAAGGTCCTGAAGGGCCTGGAAGACCTCACCATCGGCCCGGGCCCCAAGCAGCCGCCGGATGATCCGTTGCTGCGCGAGCTGGCGGCCACCCAGGTCCGTGCCTACCTCACTACCTACCCGAAGGTCGATGCGCTTTATCTGACTCTGCCGGAGTTTCCCGACTGGGTGGAACATTACGAAAAAGCCTGGCAGCGGCTCGACGCCCGGACCGGCGTTGCCAAGGTCGTTGACCTGAAGCAACTGATGGAGTCAGCCCGAAAGCGGAACCTGATCGCCTCGGGGGAGCGCGGCTTCCAGGCGCTGCGTGGCAACATTGCAGCGCTCGATTTCTTCCACACCCTGCTGGCCGACCCCGCCCTGCTCCGGCGCCCCGGCGGAAACAAGGTGGAGGTCGTCATCATTGAGGTCGATCCCGCCCTGTTCCCCGTGCTCGACAAGGTCCTTCCGCCTCGGGCCGCAGCCCTGCATTTCGTCGATTACACGGCCCGCCGCGTCACCGCCCACGCGGACCTGCTGGGCCAGGTGCCGGCCCGGTCGGTGCGGAGCAGCCTGATCTTCACCCTCGCCGACGACAACGTGGGCGTGTTGCCGCAGCTGACCACGAGCCACCTGCACACGCTCGTGGGCCGCCTGCGGCAGCACGGCTGGGAGGGGTTCTCGACGCGCTACTGGATTCCCGGCGACCTGAATCCGGCGGTCCACTACCTGTCGCGAGCGGCCTTCGATGCCCGCGTCACGCCCCAGACGGCCTACGACGACCTGGTCACACCGATCTGCGGCGAGGGCGTGGTCGAGCGACTGGTCAAGGCCTTCGACAAGATCGAGGAGGCCACCACGCTCATCGATCAGAATGACATCGGCTTTACATTTCCCGTACCCGGCGTGGTGATGAAGCATTATCGGGCGGCTGGTCCGCCGCCGGCCTGGTGGAAGAAGGTGCGCGACCTGTACGCCGGGGCGATGGACGAGATGTATCGCGGTCAGCAGCGCTCGCACGTGGGCCCCCGGCCCTTCATGCTCTACCACGCCAAGCGACTGGAGTTCGCCGTCGAGTACCTCAACAGCATCGAGGCCCTGCGTCTGGCGGGTCAGGCGAAGGCGAAGGGCGACCGGGCGAAGCAACTGGAGCACCTGGAGAAAGCGGTGGAGTCGATGTACAACGCCCTGAGTGCGCTGGGCGAAGTAGCTCGCGACAACAGCGACCGAGGCGTGATCGCCGTGCTGAACGAGTACGGCTACCGGCCGCTGAAGGCCGAGTTCGAGGCGGTCGAGAAGGCCGCCCGCAAGTAGGTCCCTCGCTGGCGCGTCGGGCTCGAGCGTTTTGCAGTCGGCCGTAGCACAGGCGTCTGGCCTGTGCCGAACCGCGACAGCGCACAGGCGAGACGCCTGTGCTACGAGCAAATGCAAACCGCTCTAATGGGTTCCTCGCTGGCGCGTCGGGCTAATCGTCGGCGTCTTCTGGATCGTCGGTCGCGTCGCTCTTCATCAACTCGCGGAGCAGGACCGTGGCGTACGTTCCGGCGGGGAGCGTGAACGTACAGCAGACGCCTTCCGCGACAGCGTGTGCCTCCAGGTCGTTCACATAGACAAGGTTGTGGCGGCGCGTTCCCTGGACCAGTTTGCCGAAGCCCTGGAAGGAAGCCGGCGTCAGCCCGGCGTCGCGAAGGACGTTCGCCTCGCGCACCGCTGCCTCGTCTTGCGCGGGGAACGTCTTGCGTCCGAAGATCGGGCCGGCGCTGACCGTTTCGCGAGCGTCGAAGCGGGACTGCTCGGCTGCGACGTCGCGAGCCACGAACATCCCGCCGAAGGGCCATTTCGCCATCACGTCTCCCGGCAGCACCTTGCGGAGCAGGCCGTTGTGGAGGCGGCGCGCAAGATACAGGTTGAACAGCGCGGACTGGGCCGCCGACAGAGCGAGCTTGCGCAAGAAGGGGGCGCGCGGCTGTCCGGCGGGGCCCGAGCGCAACAGCCCGAGGCCGAGGCGACCTGTCTCGCCATCACGGCCGAAGCGCTGCGGGCCGTAGAAGTTCGGCAGACCGTCGCGGTGTAGCCGCTCCTGGAGCGGAGCGAGGCGGCCGGCGGATTCCGGGGCGACGTCGCGGATGACAACACGGAACCGATTGCCGTGAAGGTGTCCCGGCTTGAGTTTGTTGGTGTGACGGCTGACGTTGAGCAGCCGAATGCCGTCGCCCTCGAGTTGCCCCAGCAGCGGCTCGGCGGAGGCAGGGACGGAGACCATCTGTCGCGTCACGGCGTGGCGATCCTTCAGGCCCGCGCTGCCGACCTCGCCAGGCGACAGTTCCAGCCGCCGCGCTACCTGGCGCAGGAAATACTCGGCGCCCAGACCGCGCTTCTCGACCCACAGATAGAGGAAGTCGCCTGCGCCCGACGGCACGTAGGCGGGAATCTCCTCGACCTCGAAGTCCTCGGGGACGCTTTTGATGCGGCCGCCGATGCCGGGCAGGTCGCCCGTCCAGCAGGGCGGCGTCCGTGGGTCGAAGTCCATCGCTGACTGCCTCCACACGTAGATAGATGTATCAAAAAAAGAGCGGAAAACAAGAGGGGCGAAGAACTCCTTACCACCTAAATCCTTACTCCCCAAGGGGAACGTGTCGTGTGCCACGCCCACGTCCTCGTGGGCGTGCCTGTCCTCACGCCCACGAGGACGTGGGCGTGGCACACGGCCCTTCGAGTTGGCACCGTTGGTGCGGCCTCTCCTTGTGCGTGGCGCCGTGACGGGGTATTCTCGGGAGGAAGGAGACGACTGTGATCAACATGAATCTGAGCAGCGCGACCCGCTGGGGGCTCAACGCGGCCATCCTGTTGAGCATCGTCCTGGCCCTGTACCTGGGCAAGGCGATCTTCATCCCGACGGTGATCTCGCTCCTGTTGGCGGCGATGCTCTGGCCGACGGCGACATGGATGCACCAGCCGGGCGTGCCGGTGCCGTGGTTGTCGCCGCGCCGCCAGGCTCCGTGGCTGATGCCGACCATCGCCCGGGGCCGCTTTCCCTGGAGCATCGCCTGCCTGACCGTCGTCACCGGGTTCGTCCTGCTGGTGGTGCTGCTGCTGGTCGCCTTCGGCCTGGGCTTCAGCAAGATCGTCCTCGACCTGGGCGACCCCAAGACGCAGAACCGCGTCTACGACGATTTCCGCGAGAAACTGGCCCGTATCAACCCGGCCATCCGCAACGACGAGGAGTATTTCCCCAAGGACCCGGACGAATCCAAGGTGATGAAATCCATCCGCGGCTTCTTCAACTTCGAGACGAGCCAGTCGTTCCGCACCGTGATCGCCGAGGTGCTGGGCTATGGCGGCAACTTCATCTGGCAGTCGATCCTGATCATGTTCATCCTCCTCTTCCTGCTGCTGGAGGGGAAGATGCTGATCCGCCGCTTCGTGGAGATCTTCGGTCCCGGAGCGCAGGTGCAGGGCAAGGCGGTCGAGGCCCTCAAGGACATGGCCAACCAGATCCGCGCGTACCTGGTCTGGCGCACGATCATCAATTTCGCAATGGCGGGGTTCCTGGGGATCGTCTACCACTTATTGGGTCTGAAATTGGCCTGGACGTGGGCGCTACTGACGGCGGTGCTGTGGTACATCCCCTACCTCGGCCCGATCGCGGCGGGGGTGCCGCCGATCCTCGACGCCTTCCTCACCTGCGAGACGCCGTGGATCGCCGTCGGCATCCTGAGCTTCTACACAGTATTCGTGGTGCTGGAGGGCTACGTGGTAGTGCCGGTGGTGATGGGCCGCAGCATGGAGATGAACGCAACGACGGTGATGTTGGCGTGCCTCTTCTGGGAGTTGGTCTGGGGCTCGCCGGGGTTGTTCCTGGCGATGCCGCTGATGGCCGCGGTCAAGGCGGTCTGCCATCACGTCCCCGACTGGCGACCGTGGGCCAACCTGATGAGCAGCCACGAGGAACTGCCCGAGGAAAAGGAACCTCCGGGCCCCAGCCCCTTGCCGGACGGCCGCGACACCGACACGCGCCTGGCGACCGCTCACCGCGAGGGCGAGGCGCTGACGCACGAGTGAGCCTCTGATTAGCCCGACGCGCCAGCGAGGATTGTAGGACGGATTTCCAATCCGTCCGTGCATGAAGCCGGGACGGATTGGAAATCCGTCCTACAGAAGGCGCGGCCGTGCGTCACTTGCGCAGCGGGTGAGACGGGCGGAGGCGTAGGGTTAGGGTCGCCTGGCCGGGAGCCGTCTTCTGGACCAGCTCCAGGCGGTCGAAGAACTTCAGCCCGGCGACCAGGTTGTCAAGGTTGCGGGCGACGACCTTCGCGTCCAGGCGGTGCTGCTCCGCCAGGGTCGACGCCAGCACGTCGCGGCGGTCCGTCAAGTATTGCCGCACGTCCTTCAGCGACAGGCGCAGCAGCGGCACCTCGCCGGCAGAGAGTGTAGCGGGCGTGGCGGTGGCGAAGCGGCGGAAGGCCTCTGGCGAACTGGCCACGATCAGGTAGCCACCCGACAGCCCGAACGCCGGCTGCAACCCCGCTACCTGACCGCGCTGGCTGGCGAGATAGTGGACCTCCTTCTTGTCCTGTTTCACCGTCTTCAGGCTGAGGAAGTCCTTTTTCTTGAGGTTGTGGGCTGTCGCGGCCAGGACCACCCACGAACGCAGGGCGTCGACGAGGGCCCGGTCGACGGGGGCCTCCTTGTCGCCAGCAGCGACGCGGATTGCGAATACCGACTCCGGCGCCCATTGCTTCGAGTCGCGCGGAGGCGCCGTCACGCACAGCCCCCAGTCGGGGCCGACGTTCGGCAGCGCCTCGGTTGCGACACTACCGCTCAGCGCCGCGCCCAGCCCGCGGTTCAGGTTCTCCTTGAGGGCCTCGAAACTGTCCTTCGTCTGGAACGTCCCGATCAGGTCCAGCAGGGCGGACAGGTCGGTCTGCGCTCCCATCGCCAGAAGGGCGTTGTCGGGGATGCGGCCCCAGACCTCCGAGCGGACCGCGGCCGCGTCGAAGAAGCGGCGCACTGTACCGGGGACCACCTCGGGCTTCGCCCGCACCGTCAGCCCCATCTCGACGTCGGCCGTCAGGCTGAATGTCAGCGCCACCCCTTCCAGGGCTCTCCAGCAGGCGACAAAGGTTTTCAGGAAGGCCGCCTCGGAGCCCGCGGCCTTGGCGAGCTTCGCCTCCAAGGCGGCGTCGAAGGCACGCGGGTTCACCCACACCGAGGCGAGCGCCCGGTCCACCCCGAGCAGGCGCAGCTGCCGAGCCAGAGGCGACTCCTTGTCGGCGGGAAGTTTCTTCTCCACGCCCAGGGCCTCGCGCAGAATGCCCTCCTGCCCCGAGAAGATCAGCACCGGTCCTCGCAAGCAGTAGAAGTTCTCCTCCTTGCGCTCGACGCGGCGGAAGTACTTGACGCCGTTGTGCTCGCGCTCCTCGAGTTTCTTCAGCTCGCCGCTCTTCAGGTGGACTTGGTTGAGGCGGTCGACCAGCGCGGCGATCGTCTTCGCCTGCCGTGCCCGGATCAGGAGCAACCCCTGCTCCTGTTGCGGTTTGTCGGGCGGACCGGCGCGGTAGGCCAGGACCACGGCGTCGCCCAGGATGTCATCGCGGAGTTGCTCCGCGCGGAGGCCGAGAAACTTCTCCAGGAACCGGTTCGCTTTCTCCAGCTGCCGCCACTCTGGTGTTGCCTTGAGCGCCGGGCCGAGGGGAGAGTCGCGCAGGTGATGGGCGAGGGGAGAGGATTGCAGGGCCGCGGCGTGTCCGCGCAGGTCGCGCAATACGAAACAGAAGGTGACGTCCGCGGGGACGAAACGGAGCAGTTCGTCCGCAGGGGTCGTCGGGGCGGCGCCGGCAGGTGGGCAAGTCCCCAAAGACAGGGCCGCCAGCAGCAGACAAACCGGAGATCGGCGGAGGGTGGGGCTCATGGGAAAGGCCGATCATTACAGCTCGGGTTTCTTGTCGGGGCCCAGAGGCGGTAGGTCGCGCCGGAACAGGGAAAAGGCGCGGCGGGCCGAATCGGCGATCGGCTCCAGGCCCACACTGACGCCGTGGCCCGCCTCGGCCAGGGACGGTGTCTCCAGCGGCGGCGGCAGCTCCATCGGTGGCAGCAGCGAGTCGTCCATCGTCGGCAGCAGCACGCGCGTGCGGTCGACAGCCTGGTCGACGGTCCGCGCCGTCAGCCCGGCGACGGCGGAGCCGGCCTCGGCCACCGTGTCACGGATCGACGGCTCCGCCGGCGGGACGGACTTGACGACGATGGCTTCATCGGGACTGCGCGGAGACGTCATCGGTCGCGGCAGCAACTGCCCGGCCAGGGCGATGACGAGCCCGCTGGCCGCCAGCGCCAGGGTACCGGCCAATCGGAAGCGCTGGCGCTGGCGGTGACGGCGGTCTGTCAACACCGCGCCGACGACGCGATCGAGCAGTTCGGCGGGGACGGCCGGCGGCGCGAGCAGGGACAGCCCTCGACGGAGACTCTGAGCTGCCGTGAGCAGCCGCTGACAGGTGTCACAAGCGGCCAGGTGTCCGGCCAGCGCGGCGGAGAGCGGACTGGGCGACCCGGTCGCGCGGGTACCCCGGTCGAGGTCGGCTTGTAACCAATCCTGGAAATCGTGGCAGTTCATCGTCCATTGTCCCCGTTTATCGCCCGGCCGGTCCAGGCCGGCGCAAGAGGGACGCCTCCTCGAGCAGGGCGGGGTTGGCGTCCGCAGGCACCATGCCGCGGCGCTGCAGTCGCTCCAGCACCTCCAGTCGGGCTCGGTGCAGCCACGTCTTGATCGTGCCCACCGGCCGCTCCAGCTCCTGGGCGATCTCCTCGTAGGCCTGTCCCTGGTCGTGAAAAAGTACGAAGACGGTCCGGTAGTCGGGCCGCAGGTCGTCGACCGCCGCGCGGATTTCGCGGAGCAATTCGGCCGAGTCGTCGGGCGGCGGACTCGGGGCGGTGTCCTGGAGGTAGTCGACCGACTCCGGGCGCCGCGCCCGCTGGGCGAGCCAGGTCCGGCAGCGATTGACCGCGATGCCGATGATCCACGGCTTGAGGGGCCGTTCCGCATCCCAGCGGCGTAGGCTGCGGAAGACGCGCAGGAACACTTCCTGCGTGACGTCCTCGGCGTCGTGGCGGTGGTGAAGGAGGCGGACGCACAGGCCGAACACTTCGGGCTGAAAGCGTTCCACCAGCTGACGGATCGCGTCGGCCTGGCCGAGCAGACAGCGTTGCACCAGTCCGGCTTCGTCAGAAGACACGTCCCGTCCCTGCGTCGGCGGCTTCGGAAGGATCTACCCGAGGGGGAAGCAAGGAGTTTCAGGCGCCAGGCGTTAGCGGTCGAGAGCCTCGCGCAAAAGATCGATGGCCTCTTGGGGCTCGGTTTCCTGCAGCGGCTTGCCGCGCTCTTCGAGTCTCTCGTTGAAGTAGATCGAGGCGTTCTGCATCTTCTCGTGCGTCTCGGCGGAGCCGCCGACCAGGAGGAAGTTCTCGTTCTGGGTCAGGCGACGGTGGCCGTCCTCGTTGTCCAGACCGACGCCGATGAAACCGACGAGCTGGACCTCTTCTCGCTTCACTTTCTTCGCCATCACAGCCCCCGGGTGTCACGAAGTTGTGGGAACTTCTTCCACTATAAGGCCGCTCCAGGGTCCGAATCAACCGCAAAGAAGGGTTCGCCGCTTGCGGCTTTGCCGACGCGCCAGCGAGGAACACGCCAAACCCTCGCTGGCGCGTCGGGCTAAGGAATCGGTCATTTTTCCATGAACCATTCCGGCGTGATCAGCCAGACGAGGATGCCGGTGCCCTTGTCGGGGCCTTCGGCGCAGGTGATGCGAGCGAGGCCGGCCTTGGCCAGGTCGAGCTGGGCCTTCTTGCTGCCAATCAGCCAGGCAACGTGGGCGGACAGGTCAGGCTGGTGTCCGACCAGGGCGACCCACTCCTTGCGCAACTTGCGGAGGATGCGAGCGAGCTTGCCC
This sequence comes from Planctomycetota bacterium, assembly GCA_016177925.1. GTDB lineage: Bacteria > Planctomycetota > Planctomycetia > Gemmatales > Gemmataceae > JACOUH01. The sequence continues at coordinate 33,686 of JACOUH010000256.1, forward strand.
GGCTTGGCGTCGGGAGCCAGTTCGTCGCACAGCCGCAGTTCCGGCTTGGGGCCCGGCCAGCGCTCCAGCAGGTCCTCGGCAGTCTGGCGGGCGCGCAGCAGTGGGCTGGTCAGGACCACGTCCAGGCGGGCGACGCGGCCCTGCAGGGCCGGCACCAGCGCATGGGCCTGGGCGTGGCCGTGCTCGGTCAGCGCACGGTCGGCGTCGGCGTTGACATCGCCCTGGCCGCGCGACACCGCCTCGGCGTGCCGGATCATGATGAGTTCCACGTCTTTCCCCTCCGCAGGCGAGTCACCCCGTGGCCCGCGCTTCTTGGCGGGCCACGGCATGGCCCGCCTACCTCGTCTGCCCTATGCGAACGCGGCCGGCGCCATCTATAATAGATTCTCTCTCCGCGACAGGCCAACGACCCCAGCGGCCGGACCTGCCGGCACGAGTATCCGCATGAAGAAACGCGTTGACTCCATCCGAAATGTAGCCATCATCGCTCACGTCGACCACGGCAAAACTACCCTCGTCGATCAGATGTTGCGCCAGTCCGGCCTGTTTCGCGAGAGCGAGCTGCGCGGCGAGCGCATCCTCGATTCCAACGACCTCGAACGTGAACGCGGCATCACCATCCTTGCCAAGAATATCGCCCTGCAACTGGGCGGCACGAAAATCAACCTCATCGACACGCCCGGTCATGCCGACTTCGGCGGCGAGGTCGAGCGCGTGCTCAAGATGGCCGACGGCGCCCTGCTGCTGGTCGACGCCGCCGAGGGCGTCATGCCGCAGACGCGCTTCGTCTTGCGCAAGGCGTTCGCCTGCAGGCTGCGGCCCATCGTCGTGATCAACAAGATCGACCGGCCCGACGCCCGCCCCATGGAGGTCCTCAACGGGGTCTTCGACCTGTTCGTCGAGCTGGACGCTGACGACGCCACCCTCGACTTCCCGACCATCTACGCCTCCGGGCGCGACGGCATCGCCACCACCGACCTGTCCATCCCGGCGAAGGATATCCGTCCCCTTTACGACGCCATCCTGAAGCACGTCCCGCCGCCGGAGGTCGCGCCCGACGCCCCGCTGCAGCTGCTCGTCGTCACGCTCGATTACAGCGACTATGTTGGTCGCATCGGCATCGGTCCCGTCGTCGCCGGCAAGATCCGCAAGACCCAGCGCGTCGCTCTGCTCAAGCCGGACGGCAAACGCCTCGACGGCACGGTCAAGCAACTGTACACCTTCGACCGCCTCGGTCGCACCGAGACGACGGAGGTCAACGCCGGCGACATCTGCGCCGTCGTTGGCCTGGACGAGGTCGACATCGGCGACACCATCGCCGACTTCGACAGCCCCGTGGCGCTGCCGCCGATCAAGGTCGACGAGCCGACCTTGGAGATGATCTTCCGCATCAACGACTCGCCATTCGCCGGCCAGGACGGCACCTATGTCACCAGCCGCCAGCTGCGCGACCGGCTCATGAAGGAACTGGAGTCGAACGTCGCCCTGCGCGTGCGGCCCGACGCGGAGAAGCGCGACGAGTTCCACGTCGCCGGCCGCGGCCTCTTGCACCTGTCCATCCTGCTGGAGAACATGCGCCGCGAGGGCTACGAGGTGTCGGTCGGCAAGCCGCGCGTCATCACGCGGGAGGTCAACGGCAAGACGCACGAGCCGATCGAGTACCTGGTGATCGAGGTGCCGCCCCAGTCGGTCGGGGCAGTGATGGAACTGGTCGGCAACCGCCGCGGCGAGTGTCTGAAGATGGACGCCCGCGGCGAACTGACCCACACGGAATTCACGATCCCGGCCCGCGGCCTGATCGGCCTGCGCACGCGGCTGATGACGGCGACCAGCGGCGAGGCGATCATGCACCACAACTTCTACGACTACCAGCCGGTGCGCGGCAGCATCCCGGCGCGGGTCAACGGGGTGATGGTGTCGGTCGAGACGGGCCGGGCGACGGCCTACGCCCTGGACAACTTACAGGAGCGCGGCGTGCTGTTCATTGGACCGGGCGAACAGGTCTACGAGGGCCAGGTCGCCGGCGAACACTGCCGCGACAACGACTTGCCGGTCAACGTCTGCCGCGAGAAGAAACTGACCAACGTCCGCGCCGCGACGGCCGAGAAAGGCATCATCCTGAAGCCGCCGCGGCAGCTGACGCTGGAACTGGCCCTGGAGTACATCGAGGACGACGAGTTGGTCGAGGTAACGCCACGAGCGATCCGCCTTCGCAAGCTCTTCTTGAAGGAGAACGACCGCAAGCGCTACGCCCGCCAGGCCCCTTAGCCCGACGCGCAAGCGAGGATTTCTTGCTTTCCTCGCTTGCGCGTCGGGCTAAGTGGCCGCTCTCCCTCAGCGGCTGTACAATCCTCTCTTTCAACGACCGCAAGAACCCCATCAAGGAGCCCCCTATGGGAGCGCGACGCATACGGCGAGAGCAGCGGCAGTTCGACATGGCGCAATCGCGCATCCGGAACGGGACGGAAAAGAAGAAGGAGCGCGTCCGCCGGCAGACGCGCATGGTCGAACTGATCAAGAAGGGCCGCCTGCCCTACACGCCATCGATCATGAGCTGGATCAGCGCCCAACTCGACAAGCCGACGACGCGCATCACGCAGGAAGACGTCGATCGCCTGCTCGGCTCGCTGAAGGCCTGATTCCTCAGCGCCGCCGATGCACCGCACAGAGGTAGGCCGGGCGCGGGAACAGGGGCAGCAGGCCGCGGAGGATGCGCTGCCACACCCATCCCCGCGTCACGGCCGGCCGTTCGCACAGGCTGCACCGATACGCCAGGCCCGGTTCCTGCCAGAGGACTTCGCCCGCTCGCCGCTCCTCGTGGTTGCGGATCTGAGCGTCCGTCACCCCGCGCGCGAGCAATTCCGCCTCGATGATGCCGAGCGCCTCCGGCTCCATCCCCGCCTGGTACACCGTCAGCCGGTCGAGCAGGTCTTCTGTCTCCGCTTGCCGAATGTTCTCGCGCACTCGTTCGTGATCGATCGACATCTGCGTTTCACTTCCCTCGCCGGACGGCAACCAGAGAATCCCTCTTGTATCATAGTCTCGACCGATCCGCGTGAGCGGCGGGGCGTGAGCCCGCCGGTGCCGCTCCGCCGGTTGTTCACACTGTCTAGCGGTGAACGTCAACCCTGTTAAGGGAGCTTTACACTTCGCACGAGCCGAGGACTTCCCGTCCCCACCGCACCCCTCTTAGCCCGACGCGCCAGCGAGGATTTCTTGCTTTCCTCGCTGGCGCGTCGAGCTAAGAGGGGTGCGGCACTGGATTTGCCCGAGGGAGACAGGGAATGGTTGGGCCGATCGGGCCCGTCTCTTCTCTTCTCCCCCAAACGGACGATTGGACTCGCCATGCAACGGGAAACCAACTCCACGCACCCGGAGATCCGTCCCGGTCTCGACGCGCTACGGACGTTGCCGTCAATCTGTCAGATCGAAGAGGATTGGGGCCGCATCGAGTTGAAACTCGAGACGGCCGACACGCGTTACTGGGTCACGACGCGCGGTCTGCCGGTAAAGTCCCGCCAGGCGCCGATCAACTATGTCGTCGGCTACGTCACCGTGGAGAAGCGGGCCAACGATGGCCGCTGGGACCTCAACGCCGTCTTCTCCCCGGAGGCGTGGAAGCTGTCGCAGGCCTTCGATTACTGCCAGCTCCTCTACCGCGACCTGCGCGGGCTGAACGAGCAGCTGGAGCAGCACTTCCGCTGGGAGACGAAACAACAACTCGACGCGATCCTGCGCGAGCTGGAGATGACCAACAAAGTGATCCGCGACCTGTCGGAAAAGGTGGCAGCGGGCAACGCGGACAAGACGAACGAGCGGTTGGCGTGACGCCTTCAGCTGGTAGGGTGGGCATTGCCCACCCTACGGCCTGGAAAAGCCCCGGTCCGAGCCGTACAACGCGGACAACGGCTGGTCGTCCGTCCCAGAAAGGCCCGGCATGCTGATCCTGAACTATCGGGCCTCGACCACCATCCCGGTCGAGGCCGAGTGCATCACCCCGCAGAACCTCGCCGGCAAGTCGCCCGCCGAGGTCGCGTCTCTGCCCGTCCAGCACGGCAACACGCAGGTCCCGCTCGGCGAGTTCTTCGACATTGAAGGGGACGCGAGCGATGGCGAGGTGGTGCTCGAGGGCGACTGCGCGCGCGTCAAGATGATCGGTGCCGGCATGTCGGGGGGACGCCTCACCGTCCGCGGCAATGTCGGCATGCACCTCGGCGCCGAGATGACCGGCGGCGAGATCCACGTCCACGGCAGCGCCGGCGACTGGGTCGGTGCCGAGATGCGCGGCGGACAGATCCACGTCCACGGCGACGCCGGCCATCTAGTCGGCGCTACCTACCGCGGCGGAGCCGTCGGCATGCGCGGCGGCGTCCTCCTCATCGACGGCAAGGCGGGCAACGAGATCGGCAGCGGCATGCGCCGCGGCCTGATTGCCATCGGCGGGGCGGTTGGCGACTTCCCCGGGGTGTCGATGATCGCGGGCAGCGTCTTTCTGTTCGGTCCGTCGGGAGTGCGCCCTGGCGCCGGCATGAAGCGCGGCAGCCTCGTCTTCTGCGCCGACCCGCCCGCCCTCCTGCCCACGTTCCGCTACGACTGTGCCTATCGTCCCGTCTTCCTCTCTCTCTATCTGCGTCAGTTGAAAGCGTGGGACTTTCCGGTGTCTGACGAGGTGTTGCGCGCGAGCTGGCGTCGCTACAGCGGCGACCTGGTAGCCCTCGGCAAGGGAGAAATCCTCGCCCGTATCCCGTAGCGGGCGAGCGGGGGGTGTGAACCCCCCGGTCCGTCGACACCGGGGGGTTCACACCCCCCGCTCGCCAAATTCGTGCTTGACCTGTCGCGCGGAGCGGAGTATATCCTCGCCCCGCCATGAGAACTACATTCCGCCTACTCCTGTGCGGACTCGTCGTCGTCGGTGCTCTCCGGGCCGCGGGGCCTGACAAGCCCGAGGCCGGCAAGGTCCTCGTCCTGGACAACGACCGCACGCTGGAGGGTGACGTCGAGCGCGTCGGCGACCGCTACCGCATTCGCCGTAGTGTCGGCGTGACCTGGGTGCCCGCCGAACGCGTCGCCGGCCTGTGTGCCAGCAAGGAGGAGGCGCTCGCGTTCCTGCGTCGCCGCAGCAACCTGGACGATCCCGATGAACGGCTGCGCCTCGCCCGCTGGTGCCACCTGCAGGGACTGCGCGACCAGGCCCTCGTCGAGGTCAAGGCGGCGGTCGAACTGCGACCCGATCACGCCGAGAGCAAACGCCTGTTGCAGTACCTGGAACAGTCCGCCCGCTACGCCGAGGAGGCGGCCAGGACGCCGCCCGAGCCGGCGCGCGCCCGCCCCCTGGCGGAGGCGCTGGCCGTCGACCTGAACGCCGAGGCGGTCGGCCTGTTCGCCACGCGGGTCCAACCGATCCTGATCAACGCCTGCGCCCGTTGCCATCTCGCCGAGGGCGCGGGTGCGTTCCAACTCCAGCGCACATCCTCGGACGGAGTGGTCGACCGCAAGGCGATGCAGCAGAACCTGGCAGCAGTGGTCGCCCAGCTCAATCTCCGCCAGCCGGAGGTCAGCCCGCTGCTGGTCAAGGCGATCAGTGCCCACGGCCCGATCGGCGAGGCACCCCTGCGGGGCCGCCAGGCCGAGGCGTTTCGCACCCTCGAGAACTGGGTGCGCCTCACCGTGGCGAACAACCCGCGCCTGGCGGAGCAGTCCTCCCCGGGACCGGACGCGCAGACTCCGGCCGCAGAGAAGCTCTCCGCCCCGACCTCGATGCCGACCTCCGCGCCGCGGGCGACTGCCCTGGCGACGAAGCCACCCCCGGTACGAGCCGAGGTTCCCCGCGTCTCTTCGCCGACGCCCCCTTCACCTGCGACCGCACTGCCGGCTGCTGCGAGTCCGACGCCGACACCCCCGCCTCCGACTCCCACCGAGGCGGAAAGCGAGTTCGATCCGGACCTCTTCAACCGGCAAATGCACCCCCACGGCAAGCCTCCTGCCCTACCCGTCAAGCCTTGACAGGGTCCGTGCCGGCCGAAACGAGGCGGGTGATGTAGGACATCTGCCCTCGGTGAATGGCGAAGTGAGCGACCAGGTGGAGCAGCGCCGGCAACACACGCCCCAACCGCGTGACCGGGTGCGGCGCCGCCAGTTGCTCCTCGCCGAGCCCCTCGACCACCCGACGGAACATCGCCACGGCATCGTCCAGCTTTGCCAGGGCCTCTGCCTTCGCCGGCACGTTCTGCTCCGTGAACTCACGCTCACGGTCGCGCGTGTAGCCGGTCCCGCCGAGGCAAGCGCCGACCATGTAATTCAGGTTCCCCGTCAGGTGCAGGACGAGGTGGCCCAACGAGTTGCCCGGCTCAATCGGCCGGCGCCAGAACTGCTCCTCCGAAAGCGGTTCGGCTGTGGTCCTCACCGCGTCGCGCAGTTGCGCCAGTTCTCCCGCCAGCGCCTCCTTCATCAGCTTCGTCATGTCCACCGTCATGGAAGGTCCTCCAGGTTGCCTGTTCGATTCGTCTTGCCACTGGGGCTGTAGGCACTGAGGGGCTCGGCGGCAATCCCGACTTCACCTGCCCGGTGGCCGGCGGTAGAATCCCACATCGGAACCTGGGAACCCGAGACACCCGGACAGAGAGGATGGTCTCATGAGACAGGCGGTGTTCGCCCTGCTGGCCCTCGCGGCCGCGGCGCCGGCGACGTGCGCTCAGGGCTGGGCGAACAAGCTGTTCAAGAACCAGACCACGCACGACTTCGGCACCGTGCCCTACGGCGCCCAGCTGCTGCACCGCTTCCCGATCACCAACATTTATGCCGTCCCCCTGGAGATCAGCCAGGTCCGCGTTTCCTGTGGCTGCGTTACTGCCGCGCCCAGCAAGAAAGTACTGCAATCGCGCGAGGCTGGCACCATCGACATCACCATGGATGCCCGCCTCTTCAAGGGTGCCAAGACCGTCACTGTCTACGTCAGCGTCGGACCGACTTACGTCTCGACCGCCGAACTGCGTGTCAGCGCCAACAGCCGCGCCGACGTCGTTTTCAACCCGGGGCAGGTCAATTTCGGCAACGTCGCCCAGGGCCAGACGCCATCACAGCCGATCGACGTCGAGTATGCCGGCACGTTCGACTGGCGCATCACGGAGGTACTCGCCAAGGGCCTGCCGTTCGACGTCGAGCTGCGCGAGTTGTACCGGCAAAGCGGGGTCAAGGCCGGCTACCGAGTCAAGGTGACGCTGAAGCCCGACGCCCCAGCCGGACCGCTCAAGCAGGAGGTCCATCTGCGCACCAACGACCCGGCCACGCCGCTGATCTCCGTCCTGGTGGAGGCGAACGTCGAGGCGTCGCTGGTCGTCTCGCCGAGCCCCCTGCCGCTGGGCGCCGTCAAGGTGGGCGAAGCGCCACTGCTGCGCCGCGTCGTGGTCAAGGGGCAGCGGCCGTTCCGGGTGATCGCGGTCGACGGCCTCGGCGACGGGCTGTCGCTGGGCGCCGACCTGTCGGCGGAAACCCTGCCGGTGCAGACGATCACGTTGCGCTTCCAGCCCGGCCGTGCCGGCGAGGTTCGCCGCCGACTGCAAATCCGCACCGACATGCAAAACGCCTCCGTCCCGCTGACCCTCGAAGGCAGCGTCACGCCCTGACCGAGGGGCTTTGCTCCTAAAGTCTGATACGAAAGTTACGTTCGTTTCATTTCGTGGGATTTCGTTTTGAAACGAAAAAAGCATACAGACGTCCCCCGTTTCCTCAAGCGCCATGAGCAAGAGCAGTGGGCCACATCCGTTACGGAAGCCAGCCGACTGGTATTGACCTTCCGCCACTTCGTGTTATGCTACCTAAAGTAATCAAGAGTTTCCACGCGGAGGCGGGAATGGCGCGGAATAAGGCGAAGGACGAACAACCATCGCTTCCCTTTGATGGCGGCACTGAGAACGTGTCGATTGTTTTCAAGAAGTTGTACTACCACCTGT
>JACOUH010000232.1 GCA_016177925.1 Planctomycetota bacterium
CGTCGCCCTCCACGCCATTGGTGACCGAGCCAATGCCGAATTACTCGACCTCTTCGGCGAGGTCGTCAAGAAGAACGGCCCGCGCGACCGCCGGTTCCGCATCGAGCACGCCCAGCACCTGCGACCGCAGGACTACAAGCGCTTTCGCGAGTTCGGCGTCATCCCGTCGATGCAGCCGTATCACGTCATCGACGACGGCCGCTGGGCGGAGGGCCGCATCGGAACGAAACGCTGTGCGTCGTCCTACGCCAACCGCTCGCTGCTCGATGCCGGGGCGCGGCTGGCGTTCGGCTCCGACTGGTCGGTGGCGCCCTTGAACCCGCTGCTGGGCATCGACGCCGCCGTGAATCGCCGCACCCTCGACGGCAAGCATCCCAAGGGCTGGTTCCCCGAGCAGAAGATCAGCGTCGCTGAGGCGGTGGAAGCGTACACCCTGACGTCGGCATACGCGGGGTTTCATGAGAAGGACCGTGGCTCGCTCGAGGTTGGGAAACTCGCTGACCTGGTGGTGCTGTCGCGCGACATCTTCGCGGACAAGGAGCGCGACCACATCGGCGAGACGGAGGTCCTGATGACTGTTGTGAGTGGGAAGGTGGTCTACGAGAAGTGACGGTGAGTCTCGGTGGGGCCGGCTCACGGTAGACGGTACACGTCCACCAAAGCCCGTGGTCCTTCGTGATGCTCCACGGCAGTGCGCCCGTTCCAATAGGAGGGGACGGTCCGCAGCGGCAGGAAATCATGAACCTCCACTTGGGCGATCCGCTCGCCCCAGGAAGCCAGCTGCCGGGGCCGTAAGGCCGGCCGGTACATTACGGCGACCCAGTCGCCCGGGCACGGCTGAGGTTCGCCGTATCCCTGGAATCGTCTCAGGCCAGCCCACTGCGAGTACACCGCGAAGCCGCCCCAGGTTTCTACGTGAAACCAGACGGTCATCCCGGGTGGCTTTTGTCGCAAGAGTCGGGCCACTTGCCGGACCGCAACCCGTTCTGCCCTGACGTCCCATAGCTCGACCGCGTGCAGGCCCAGCCCTAGAACGATGTTGCCGAGCGCCAGCCCGTTCACGAGCGCTCGCCGCGGTCCGAACTGACAGGTGCGTGCGGCGAGCCGGCCAACCATCAGCGTTCCCACGACCACCAAGCCCAAAACCCGGCGAACGCCCGGGAACGGCGACAGCGCGAAATAACTGGCTACCTCCAGGCCCAACCAGAGAACCACGAAGTAATCCGCCCGGGCGGGGGCAATGTCCTGATCCCGCTCCGTCGAACTTTGCTCGCGGGGCCCGCGAACCAACCGCCAGGCGGTCAGCACCGCGACGCCGCACACGGCCAGGCCAAGGGCACCGAAAACCAGACTGTTCAGCGAGATCCACGTCCGCTGCACAACGGGACTACGGAGCACCTCCGCGTTCCGGTCCGGAATGAACACGATCAACACGTATCCCAGGGCGATTGCCACGCCACTAGCCAGGAGGACACGCCGCGATAGCCCCAATGCGCTCAGTCCCACCAGCCCAACCACCGGGGCAACGCCACCCAGGATGCCCACGAGGGGCACCACCAGATGGAGGGGCCGAACGAGGGAATGAGACTGTCCCCGGAAACTGTGAAGGAAATGGGACTCCCCGTAGAGCTGCGCGGTCACGAACTCCCAACCGAGAAAGAGCACGAGGGCTATCCCCGCGGCCAGGAGGGAGAGCCGCACTCGGCGAAACGATTGGCCCGAAAGCAGGATGACGACGGGCGCAAGGAATGCTGTGTATTTTGTCTGGGTGGCGACTCCGGCGATCAGTCCCGCCAGGGCAGCCAGCAGGACCGAGCCGCGTTCGCTCGCACGCAAGAAGAGCACGACCGCCGTAAGGCTCAGGGCCAGTGCCGGGGCGTCAAGCATGAGGTTGAATGTCGGGAGCATCGTTGGCGACAACACGCTCAACCAGACCAGGGGCATTTCGAGGCCCTGGCAAAAGCGACGAAAGAGCGAGTGAAGGGCAAAGACCAGCATCAGACTGAACGGCAGCAGCCAGAGCTTCCACAACAGGGGCTGGATGCCAAACAGGCGGATGCCCAGGGCGCACCAATACAGCATGACCGGCGGCGCGAGGAGGTGATTGGCAGGAACGGGGCCTTTGAAATAGAAACCGTAAGGATCTCCGGGGTGCTCGGCGATGTGCGTGGCGAAAGTGAGGTACGGCTCCTCGTCACCATGGAGCGGTTTCCAGCAGTTGAGCAGAAGCAACAGGAGACTCAACGCGAGGAGCGAGAGGAAGCGACGCTTTCCCATGTTGAGACAAGGGCGGCTCGCCGAGGAGTCCCCAACGCCGCGCCAGGCTTGTGAACTTGTCACGGGGACATCGTCCATGTCCGAACTCTTGAAGCCGTCCAGAAAGGACGTCCAGGTTTCGCGGCGAGCCTCTGGCGAGCGCGACGCCACGCGCGCCAGAGGCGCGCGGCGAAACGGAACGTGATTTCGGACGGGGCCTTTGTACCTTCCATTTCTCGGGCACAACCGGAAAGAAACATACATACGGCGAGATCGGCATTCTCTCCCTCGCGCCTTTAGTTTTGTCGCGCTTCTCGTCGTTCCGGGTCTGTCTCCTTGTGGCCATCCCGGGCCCGGCATGATGTCCGTCGCTTCTCCTTCGTCTTGCCGATTCGCGCCAGCTCTTCCAGGGCTGGTCGCAGGGCCTCGCGACCGAAGCGGTCCGTGAAGCAGCGAGCCCCCTCGTCGAACAGATGATGCGTGTCCCAGAATTCCGTGTCGTCGACCCAGTCGCGCGCGTCGACCACCGGCACGCCCCACTCCGACCGCATCCGCCCCATCAGGGTTGCAAACGCCTCGCGCGCTGCCGGCGAGTACAGGTCGCGGAACGGCTTTGCCTCCGGCATCAGAAGAAGCCGTACCGGGATCTTTTCGCGCCGGCACAGGGCGAGGAAATCCTCCAGTGCCTGCACCTGCCCTGTTGCGAAGTTCGACAGGACACAGAGAGGCTGATATTGTCGGTGGGCCAAGTCTGATTGTCTGCGACAGAATCCGTCGTCACCCGAGTTGTGCCACGGCCGCCAGCCGTAGCCGTCGACGAGGTCGGAATCACTACCTCCGACGTCAACGCCCAGACAGCCGCGCACCTCCGCCTGGTGGCGGTAGCAAGGCAGAAGTCGTCCCAGGAGCCAGCCACCCAGCAGACGCCCCGGATGCCGGTAGGAGGGACGCAGACTCCGCACCTCACCCAGCCGAAGCCGCGCGCCGTCGAGCAGTCGCTCCTCACGTGAGCCGTCGTAGTCGGACAGCAGGGCGGGTATCACCTCGACATACAGCAAATCGGGACGTACCCCTTCGTCGAGGAGCCTGCGTAAGCCGACGAGCTGGAAGAGGGGACCGCTGCCCGCGATGCCAAAATTGAAGACCAGGGCGCCGTTATCGTGTGGTGCCTCACTGAGGCGACGTGCATCCAGGCCGTAGGCGGTGCGCGAACTGCCAAGCACCAGCACCAACGGCCGGCCTGGTCTCTGAGCCTGTCGGGCCTTCAAACGTTCCAGGCGCGCCTGGAACTCCGGGTCGCGGACGCCAGGGAGGCGCGTGTCGATGACGACCGCCAGAACGAACTGGCACAGGGCGAACCCTGCCAGCAGCCAGCACAGGCGGCGGCGTGACTTCCGCACCAGCTCTGGCACGTGCGGCATGGCGAAGGCCCTCGTTTCTCGGCCAACTTGGGAGGGCGAGGCTCCCGCCGAGCCGAAGGCAGCCGGCTCGGCGGGCCGCCAGCCCACCGACGCCGGCCAGCATGTGGCCCATCATCAGCCAGGCGTTGTGCAAGCTCAGCGAACGGAAGATGACCAGGCTGTAACAGAACGTCGTGAACGTGAAGGCGGTGCGCAAGGCCGTCCCCGCCGGTGTCCGCAGTGCCTGTGCCAGCCTGGGCCGGGTCTCGCACCAGTCGCGGAAAAGGCGATGCACGATCAGCATCAGCCCCTGCACGACGCCGAAGACGACGTAGGTCCAGGCGGCCCCGTGCCACAGCCCGGCGACCGTCATCACGAGGAGCAGATTACGGCAGGTCAGCCAGCGCCCGCCGCGGCTGCCGCCCAGCGGAATGAACAGGTAGTCGCGCAGCCAACTCGACAGCGAGATGTGCCAGCGACGCCAGAACTCCGCGATGTTCGGCGACAGGTACGGCCTGTTGAAGTTCTCGGCCAGCCGATAGCCGAGCAGGTGCGCGCAGCCCAGGGCAATGTCGGAATACCCGGAGAAATCGCAGTAGACCTGCAGCGCGTAGGCCAGCACCGCCAGCCAGAGGGCGCCCGCCCTGTAAGCGGACGGGTTGGCGTAGACGGGATCAGCGAACAGCACCATGCGGTCGGCGATGGCCAGCTTCTTGAAGACGCCGAGCAGGACGTACAGGGCGCCGACGTAGAGGCGAGCCCAGTTCCAGCGCTTCGGACGGCGGACCTGCGGCAGGAAGTCTCGCGCCCGGACGATCGGCCCGGCGACGAGATGCGGGAAGAACAGGATGAACAGCATGAAGTTCGCCAGGCTGCGCTCGGCTCGGATGCGGCGCAGGTAGACATCGACGGTGTAGCTGATTGCCTCGAAGGTGTAGAACGAGATGCCCAAGGGCAGCAGCACCCGCAGCACCGGCAGCGAGGTGGACAGTCCTGCCGCCGCGAGGGCATCCTCCAGCGAGCGGAGGAAGAAAGTCGCATACTTGAAGTAGCACAAAAGGCTGAGGTTCGCCGTGACGCTCAGCGCCAAGAGGCCCTTGCGCAAGCGCGGCGACGTGCTGGCGTCCATGCCACGGGCGACGAGGTAATCGAGGGCCGTCGAGAAGCAGACGACGCAGGCCAGCCATTTGCTCCAGGTCGCGTAGAAGAAGAAGCTGGCCGCAAGCAGCAGGTAGACACGGGCTCGGCGCCAGGGTAGCGCCCAGTAGACGAAGAAGATGATGAGGAAGAAGAGCAGGAACTGCTTCGTGCAGAAAAGCATGACATCCTGTCCGTAACCATCGGGCGCCTTAGCCCGACGCGCCAGCGAGGGAACCAGCGAACCTCGCTGGCGCGTCGGGCTAAGGCGCGCTGCGTTCGACCTCCTCGACGACCGCGCGGAGGGCCGAGGTCGCGTCCGCGGCACTCGTGTTGTAGGTCTGCTTCAGACTCGGATTACGGCGATCGGGGATTGAGCAGCCGCACCGCCACAATCCGTCGCGCTGCAGCTCCAGGCGGAACGCCGTCATGCCGCGATCCTGCAACCGCTTCACCAACGCACTCCACGCCCCGTCACCGCCCACCGCCGGCACCGGCGTTACTCCCTCGAGCCTCGTGAGCGGCGACCCGTCGGACGGATTGCCCGCCGGCGTGCTCAGCGGCACGGAGTTGGGGGTCCCCGTCGCGCCGACCGGCGTGGCGCCTGTCAGCTTGGCTGTCGGCGGCGGGCCCACGCGCAGATCGCGTCCGTTGTCAAGCAGAGGAGGGGATGCAGTGGCCAGGGCCGCCGTGCTCACGGCCGAAGTCGGCGCGGCCATCGCGGGCAGGGGGCCTGCCGGCTCGCTCTTGGGCGCCGCAGTCACTGCGGCCCCGGCACCGACCACCGGCACGGGTTGCTGGTTGCCCAGCAGCGGGTCGGACTGAAGCTTGTTCCCGCTCGCGCTTCCGCCTCCACATCCCGCCAGGGCCAGCAAGCAGCAGGCACACACCGACCGCACGGCCCGTGTCCGCCGGTCCTTGCTGTCTTGCCTGCCTGCCATCGGCCGCTCCTCTCGCGCCGCTCTTGCTCCTTGAATCACCCGTCGCGACGCATACATTGTCAGTCCGCTACCCCTTCCAGGGGCTGCGGAACGGCGTCCCATACGACAGACGAGAACTGTGTGCAATGGCAACTTTCCGCATCGCCGTCCTCGGGGGCGACGGCATCGGCCCCGAGGTAATCGACCAGGCCGTCCAGGTGGCCGACACCGCCCTGCGTCACGAAACCGGGACGCGCCTCGAATGGAACCGCCTGCCGTGGAACTGCGCCTACTACAAGCAGTACGCTGCCATGATGCCGCCTGATGGCTGGGAAATCCTGCAAAAACACGATGCCATCCTGTTCGGTGCCATCGGCTCGCCTGACGTGCCCGACCAGATCCCCGTGCATGGCCTGCTGCTGCCGATGCGGCGCAAGTTCGACCAGTACATCAACCTGCGGCCGGCCTACAACTTCGAGGGCGTTCCCTGCCCGCTCCGGGACAAGGCGCCTGGCTCGATCGACATGCTCGTCTACCGCGAGAACACCGAGGGCGAGTACGCTCCCTGCGGCGGACGGCTCTACGAGGGCACGCCGCACGAGATCGCCATCCAGACCAACATCTTCACCCGCCGCGGCATCGAGCGCATCATGCGGGCCGCCTTCGAGGCCGCTCGCAAGCGACCACGCAGGAAGCTGACATCGATCACCAAGTCGAATGCCCAGACGTTCGGCATGGTCCTCTGGGACGAGGTCTTCCGCGCCGTCCGGACTGACTATCCCGACGTAGAGTCGTCGTCGCTGCTGGTCGACGCGGCGGCGATGGATTTCGTCCGCAAGCCAGAGGCATTCGACGTTGTCGTCGCCAGCAACCTGTTCGGCGACATCCTGACCGACCTCAGTGCCATCGTTTCGGTCGGCAGCCTGGGCCTGGCCTCCAGCGCTAACATCAACCCGGAGCGCACCTATCCCAGTTTGTTCGAGCCAGTCCACGGCTCGGCGCCGGACATCGCCGGCAAGGGCATCGCCAACCCGCTGGCGGCCATCCTGTCTGCCGCCCTACTGCTGGAGCACCTTGGCCTGGCGAAGAGCGGCGCGGCGGTGCGCGGCGCGGTGGCCGGCTACCTGAAGAGTAAGCGGCCCAAGCCGCCCGACCTGGGCGGCACGGCGAAGACCGTCGAGGTGACCCAGGGCGTGCTGGCGGCGCTGGGTTGAGCCGATAGCCCAGACCGCGCCGCCCGAGCCCTCCTCGAAGCGACTCCCCGCTAGGGTCCGATCTTGCAACGCGGCAGCGCCTTGCGCACCTCGTCCACTCCTGGGGTCCCCCATACTGAGCTGCCGTAAAGGGACAGCGATCGCAAGCTCCCCAACCCGGCCAGTTGCTTCAGCCCCGCGGCTGTCACCTCGGTGCTCTCAAGGTGCAGCCTTTGCAAGCTCTTCAGACCGGCTATCTCCTTCAGCCCCGCGTCCGTCAATTTGCTGCCGTCAAGGTTCAGCGTTTGCAGGTTCTTCAGCCCGGCCAGTTCCTTCAGCCCCACGCCCGTGACCTGGGTTAGGGAAAGGTGCAGCGCTTGCAGGCGCTTCAGCCCGGCCAGGTCCTTCAATCCCCGGTCCGTCACTTTGGTGTCGCCAAGGCTCAGCGATTCCAGGCTCTTCAGCTCGGCCAGTTCGTTCAACGCGGCGTCCGTCACCGGGGTGGCGTCAAGGTTCAGCCATTGCAAGCGCTTCAGCCCGGCCAGTTCCTTCAGCCCCACCCCTGTCACTTTCGTCTTGCCGAGGTCCAGCGATTGCAAGGTCTTCAACCGGGCCAGCTCCTTCAGCCCCGCATCCGTCACCTTGCTGCCGGAAAGCGACAGCGCTTGTAGGCACTTCAGCCCAGCCAAGTCCTTCAGCCTGACGTCGGTCACCTGGAGACCGCCAAGGGACAGCGTTTGCAGACTCTTGAACCCGGCCAGCTGCTTCAGTCCCCTGTCCGTCACCTTGCTGCCGGCAAGAGAGAGCGCTTGCAAGCTTTTCAGGCCAAGCAGCTCCTTCAGGCCCTCGTCGGTGACCGGCGTGCCGTCAAGAACGAGCGATTGCAAACTCGTCAGCCCGGCCAGATGCTTCAGGCCCGCGTTCGTCACCTGGGTGAAGCGAAGATCCAGCGCCTGCAAGCCCTTCAGCCCAGCCAGCTGCTTCAGCCCCTCGTCCGTCACCTTCCATCCCAGAAGGTATAACTTGGTGGGCGGCTCAATGGCCGCCAGGTAATGCTTCAGACCCAGGTCGGTCAGGGCGAAAGCGGGAAGGTTCAGCGTTTTCAGCTTCAGCCCGGCCAGGGTCTTCAGCCCCGCGTCGGTCACCCCAGCATCAGTGAGGGTAAGGTCCAGCGTTTGCAAACTCTTCAGGCCGGCCAGATGCTTCAGCCCTGCATCGGTCACCTTGGTTTGGTTCAGGTTCAGCCATTGCAAGCTTTTCAGGCCGGCCAGATGCTTCAGCCCTGCGTCCGTCGCCTTGGTGTTGGTGAGGTCCAGCGCTTGCAAGTTCTCGAGTCCGGCCAACTCCTTCAGTCCCGCGCCCGTCACCTGGGTGTTGACAAGGGACAGCGCTTGCAAGCTCTTCAGCCGGCCCATCTCCGTCAGCGCCGCGTCCGTCGCCTTGGTGTTGGTGAGGTCCAGCCCGAAGGCCGCCGCCGGGGCGGGCAGCTTGGCCAGCAAACCCTCTCTCCACGCGGAGAATCGAAACGCCGGCAGGTCGCTGCCCACGCCTTCTTTCTCGGGCAGACAATCGAGGAAACCACTCTCGTTTCGCATCCAGCCGACTTCGGCCCCGGCCTTCTTCCAGGCCTGGACGATCTCCTTCGGCAAAGATTTGATGCGATGGAACCGGAAAAGCAGATGGTCGGTTCCGGGCTTGCTGCTGAACTCGGTCGGCCGGTCCTTGCCCGCAGGCGCAACGCAAGACCGGTACGTATCCTCGTCGATTTCGTAGATGCCGAGCAGGGTTTTTCCCGTATGCGGGCCGGTCTTGGGAGTGATATCGATGGTCTTGGGCTTCGTCTGGGAATTGAGCGTTGAGGTTCCCTCGGTGACTTCCCGGCCAGCCCTCTGCACCCAACTCTGGCCGGTGTAGACGAGCGTCGCCTTGAAGCCGGACTGATGCACGCCGTCGATCATCAGCGAATCCAACATCCATGCGCCTTGTAACTTGTCCAGGTCGTTCCTGCCTGGGCCCGTGGGTTTGGGTGGATCGTTGTTGGCCGGCCGCCGGGCGGCGAAACCGGCAAGGCCGCAGGTCGCCAGCATGGCGAGTGCAGCCATCCCCCGCACCGTCCCCTGCCACGTTGAGCATCGCGGTTGCATGAGTCACCTCGCTTGATAGGCTCCGATCATGACCTGCATTGTCCCCGCTGCCGCGGAGAAATCAAGCACAGTCGGCGGCGAGACGGTCGCCACCGACTTCGCCGACTGCGCCCGGCCCTTCATCCTCTTTAACGGCAATCGCAACTCGCGACATGCACACGGCCCGGCACGCAGGCGGGTACAATGAGGGCATGGACGGTATCTACCTCGACAACAACGCCACCACGCCGGTGCTTCCCGCCGTCTGGGAGGCGATGGGTCCCTTTCTCACCGAGGTCCACGGCAACCCGGCCAGTGCGCACCAGTTCGGCCGCCAGGCCCGCCGTGCCCTCGAAGACGCGCGCGCGAAGATCGCCGCCCTGCTCGACGCCCAGCCCGACGAGGTCCTCTTCACCAGCGGCGCTACCGAAGCCAACAACCTCGCTCTGTTCGGCCTCGCCGGCGACCCACCGGGACACCTCATCGCCAGCCCGGTCGAACATCCCTGCGTCGTCGAGCCGCTGCAACAACTCGCCAGCCGCGGCTTCCGCGTCGACCACCTTCCCGTCGACGCATTCGGGATCGTGTGTCCGGAATCCTTGCCCGACCGGCTCCGTCCCGACACCCGCCTCGTCACGGTCATGCTGGCCAATCACGAGACGGGAGCGATCCAGCCGATCGCGGATCTCCCATTCGATCGGCAAGCGATCGCGTTCCACTGCGACGCGGTCCAGGCGGTCGGCAAGGTCCCGGTCTGCTTCCGCGCGCTCGGCGTCACGTCGCTGAGCCTGAGCGCCCACAAGTTCCACGGGCCGAAGGGCATTGGCGCCCTTCTCTGCCGGCGCGGCACCCCCCTGCGACCGCTGCTATGGGGCGGACACCAGCAGCAAGGACGCCGGCCCGGCACCGAGCCTGTCGCCCTGGTCGTCGGCATGGCGACCGCCCTCGACATCGCGCTGGAGGAGTGCGAGCAGCGGCACGAGCACGTCCTGCGGTTGCGGTCGGTCTTCCTCGCGGGCGTGCGGGAACTGGCGGCGCCGGTCGTCCTTAATGGCCCGGTGGAAGGAGGGCTGCCGCACACGATTAACCTGTCGTTCCCCGGTCTGCGCGCCGAGTCGCTGCTGATGAACCTCGACCTCGCCGGCGTCGCCTGTTCGACCGGGTCGGCGTGCTCCAGTGGTTCGCTACTGCCGTCGCCGGTGCTACGCGCAATGGGCGTACACGACGACGTGCTCACCTCGGCAATGCGCTTCAGCCTGAGCCATCTGTTGAGCGTCGAGGAGAGCGAGGAAGCGGCGCGCCGTATCGGCGCGGTTGTCCGGCGGCTGCGGTCACTGCCCGACGATTGAGCGATTCGCTCTTCTGGTAAAATCAAGGAAGAGATTACACTGTGCGGGATTGCTGTCCCCTTCACCTACATCCCAACAAGGGAGAAGTCATGCGGCAGCCGCGCATCCTGATGTGTCCGCCGGATTACTACGGCATCGAGTACGAGATCAACCCGTGGATGAGTCGCTTGCGCGGGGCCGCTCGCGACAGGGCTCGCGGCCAGTGGCAGGCGCTCTACGACACGCTGACCGGCCTGGGCGTGACGATCGAGCGGATGCTGCCGCAGCCGGGACTGCCCGACCTCGTGTTCACGGCGAATGCGGGCCTGGTCTACGGCACGCGCTTCTTCAGTTCGCGCTTCCGTCACGAGGTGCGGGCACGCGAGACTCCCCACTTCGATTCCTGGTTTTCGACACACGGGTTCACGGTCGAGCACCTGCCGGAGGGGATGTACTTCGAGGGCGCCGGCGACGCCCTGTTCTGCGGCGAGACGCTGTTCGCTGGCTATCGCATCCGCAGCGACGTGCGCGGCCATCAGCACCTGGCGTCGGTGCTCCGCATCCAGGTGCTGCCTCTAGAACTGGTCAACCCGCACTATTACCATCTCGATACGTGCTTCTGTCCCCTGGCGCCCGGCGAGGCCATCTACTACGCCGACGCCTTCGACGCCTACGGGCGCAAGGTGCTCGAGGCGCATGTGCCGCGGCTGCTGCTGGTGAACGAGGCGGAGGCAGCCCGTTTCGGCTGCAACGCCGTGGTGGTCGGCAAGACCGTGGTGACGAATACGGGCTGTGAGAAGCTGGCGAGCGAGCTGCGCGACTGGGGTTACATGCCGGTGGCGGTGGAGTTGGACGAGTTCCTCAAAGCGGGCGGCAGTGCGAAGTGCCTGACGCTGCGGCTCGACGGCGAGGAGGCGGCGTCCTGGGCGCGTCCTGCTTAGCCCGACGCGCCAGCGAGGTTCGCTGGGTCCCTCTCTCTTCTGTAGGACGGATTTCCAATCCGTCCCGGCTTCATGCCCGGACGGATTGGAAATCCGTCCTACAAGCGCCAGCGAGGTTCGCTGCGAACCTCGCTGGCGCGTCGGGCTAATCGGGCAGGGGCTCACGTGTGGATGTCGATGCGTGGTGGCGGGCGGGTGGGCCCCCGCAGCTGCAGCCACATTTCGAGGAGCAGGCCGGTCACCGCGACGCTATGCGTCGTTTCCGCCAGCCAGCCCCAGAAGTTGAGCCAGATGGCCCCCTTGTCGAACAAAAAGAGTATGATGTTCAGGCAGAGTAGCAGGTAAGCCAGGCCGACGAAACCCAGGATGATCACCGCACGCCATGGCAGAATCGGCCGAAGCGCGGGAACATCGGGGATGGCTTTCAGGTGCATGAGAAAGGCCGCAATGGCGAGCAGGACGCCGAACACGATCAGCAGGTCGTAGATGATGAAGAGCGCCCCGCCCGGCCCGAAGTCCTTCGGAATGTCGGCCCCTTTTCCGAACCCGAGACTCCAGGCGCTGAACCCTGGGCTGTCTTTCCCTCCAGAAAGCCAGGGGAAGAACGTCAGCAGGAACAGCACGGTCAGTGCGATCGGGGCGATCCACGGGACGACCCGCGGGCTGATGACGATGCTCCGCAACTTCGTGTAGTCGCCGACCACTGGCGGGGGCGGAGGCGGTGCGGGCGTCCGTGTCGGCACCGGCACCGGCACCGGCGGC
>JACOUH010000233.1 GCA_016177925.1 Planctomycetota bacterium
CCGCCCGGAGCTGGAGGTTCGGGTACCGGCTCGTCGCCGGATCGTAATAGCGCTCAAGATAGTCCGGGGCGACGGCATCGAAGTAGCGGCGCGCGGTCGCCTTCGGTTCCTGGCTCAAGCCAGGTGGTCCTCCCGCAGAAGCTCATCCGCCGGGATCGCCCGTGCCGCCCGTCGTCCGACGACATCAGGCAGGCGCGACGGCGGTAGCCCCGTCCCTGGCTTCTTCACGCCGATCATCTCCCGAGTGATCACGGCGCCAGCCGGGATGTCCACCAGCGTGACCAGGCTCTTTTCGAAGACCTGCTTCATCTCCTTGAACGGGCGCAGGTCGTCCTTGTCGACCCTGCTCGCCCGCATCGTCTCGATGGCCCGGATGCCCCGGACCAGCTCGGCGAACTCCCCGGGCTCGGCCGAGTGACGGGCGTCGCTGCCGTACATGAGCCGGCTCAGGGTGAAGTGCTTCTCGATGACCGAGGCTCCCAGGACGACGGCCGCGAACGCGGCATGGTTGGTCAGCGTGTGGTCGGACAGGCCCACGGGGAGCTGGTAGCGCTCCCGCATCTCGACCATCACGTTCAGCCCCACGTGCTCGGGCGGGCACGGGTACTCGGACGTGCACTGGAGCACCGTCAGGCGTGAGCGGTAGCGAAGGATCGTGTTGATGGCGACATCCAGCTCGGCCCAGGAGCTCATGCCGGAGGACAGCAGCACCGCCCTGCCGGTCGCCCCAATGGCTTCGAGCAGGGGCAGGTTGGTCACCTCCCCCGATGGCACCTTGTAGCGCTCGACTCCAACCCGCTCCAACACCTGGACCGCCTCCACGGAGAACGGCGAGGACAGGAACTCTACCCCCCGCTCGCGGCAGTGATCACGAAGCCGCCGCCACTGCTCCTCGGTGAAGGCCGTGCGCTCGAAGTACTCGTATCGCGGCTCTCCCTTGAAGTAGGGCGGCATCGGCGCGTTGGACAGGGTCTCGGCGGCCGCGATGTGGGTCTGGAACTTCACGCAGTCCGCTCCGCAATCGGCCGCGACATCGGTGAGGCGGGTGGCGTTGCCGAAGCTCCCGTCGTGGACGGATCCGACCTCCGCGATGAGCAGAGCACTCATAACCGCGTGCGCGTCGCCAGCCATGCCTTGAAGTACTCGGTAATGAGATGATCCAGAATCAAGTGCACGTCCTCGATCGGGCCATAATCCTCGGCCGGCACGACCACCGCCACGTCGACCAACTTGCCAGCCGCACCACCATCCCTTCCCAGCAGCCCGATCGTCAAGAGACCCCGCGCCCGGGCCACCTCGAGAGCTCGCACGATGTTAGTAGAGTTTCCACTCCCCGAGATCGCGATGAACACATCGCCAGCGTCCGCCTGCATCTCCAGCTGCGCGGAGAAGACCGCGTCGTAGCCAATGTCGTTCGCCAGCGCGGTAACCAGCGGCACATTGTCTGTGAGGGCGACCGCGCGGAATCCTGCGATCCCTGGCCCGACCGCGACGGTCTTCGCTAGATCGTTCGCCATGTGCGACGCCGTAGCGGCGCTACCACCGTTACCGGCAATGAACAGGCGTCGCCGATCCAGCCATGCCCGCTCGAGCACCGCGATGGCCCGAGCTACGGCTCCCACGTCGAGAGCCGCCAGCGACCGGGCCAGTCGCTCGACATACGCCCACGCGAAGGGGATTCGTTCGTTCCGGTCGCAGATCACCGGATGTGCAGGTTCCCGCTCAACGTGCTACGAGTCCTTACCTGCCCACGCGACGCCGGTCACCACCGACCGCACCGCCTCCGCTACGGGGCCGCCCGGAAAGTAGAACTGCTCCCGGCATGCCGCCGCAGCCTGACGCAGCGCCACCCGGTCTGCCGCTTTGAGGAGAGCCGGCAACTCGGCTTCGAGCCCGCTGGGCAGCGCGAGGCCGTTACCGTACTGACGGACCGTCGAGTACAGCGGCTCGTAATGCTCGTTCACGACGGCCGGCAACCCCGCCCCCATCGCCACGCACGTGTTGGCGCTCACGAAGCGTCGAAACTCCGGACGGACGTAATCGACCGAGTGCTTGAAGTACGCCCACACGAAGTCGTACTGCTGCACCTCCTCGAACAGCCGCAGCACGGGAACGGGATCGTAGAGATGAAACCGGGGATGGCCATCGAGAAGATCGCGGACCGGTGCCAGCCGGGGTGAGTTTCGGGGCGTGTGACTGTAGTACACGTGAACATGGATGCCGCTGTCGGCGAGCAGTTTCCAGTACGCGAGGTAGTCGACGTTGGACGAAATATAGCTCCCGGGCGGAGCATAGCCTCCGCAATACACGATGCTGATCTCCTCACGTGGTCTCCAGTCGTAGCGAGTTTGGCGCGCGACGAGCGTCGGATGGAGTCCCGGCCGGACTGGTACATACCGCGATGCTCGCACGCCTAAGGTCCGTTCAAGAGATTTGATCGCAGCAGCGTCATGGTTGTGGATGACGAGCGCTGTCCGACCCAATACAGCGCGTTCGAGACGCTGCGCGGCCTCGCTAAGATCACCTAAGTGACACCGATGCACTTCGTCGGTCATCTGGTTGATGAACCCACTCGGCCGATAGACAAACGGTGTCCTCACCAGCGCCAGGAAGATCGGCAGCGCCCAGAAGGTCCCGCCAGTGTTCCTGACCACTGCCAGCTTGTACCGGAGCTCCCCAAGGAGCCGGCCCAACAGATAGAGATTGCCGCGTACGTCGAAAACCTGCCGGAACACTTCGGCGCACGACGGTCCGCCCATGCGGTCCGTCCCTAGCGTGACCAACACGCCACCTTCCGCCAGAGCCTCGTTGAGGGCCAGCGCCTCGGAGACGAGATCAGGATACGTTTTCGGTGAGAAATAAAGATAGTCTGCGGACTGCGCCCGGCCGGCGACAAGAACGTCTCGAGCTAGACGCGGATAGAGAAATCTGGCTTTCAGCCACCCGAGCGTCCACTGGTAGAGGACCTCCCGTCGAAACACCTCCTGGAAGCCCATCTCGACCATGGCCCCATCGAGCCAGGCGACGCTGGGCCACAAGCGCAGCACCACCAGGCGGAGCGCCACGCAGCTGAGCACAACACGACCGCACCGGCCGCAGAGCTGAAGCACCTGTCGTTTCAGCATTCAGCGATCGGTCCGGTACACTTGGCCAGGGACCTGCCGGAACCCGGCATTCTCGTAATCGCCCACGCCGCCGAACACCCGGAACGGCCGGATCCCCGAGGCTACCTGCTTGGTCTCCTGGCGCTTCTTGTACTCGAGCCACACGTTCCGGCGGATGCTCTCGAGTTCCGCACGCGAGACGTCGTGGAGCTTGATGTTCGCCACCGAGTAACGCAGGTTGTCCACGTCGAAGTCGTCCTCGAGCAGCCCTTTCTGCACGCACTCGTCGTAGAGCGGCGTGCCCGGCAGCGGCGTGCAGAGTGAGATGTAGAAATCGTCGACGTCGAGGCTCAGGGCCAGGTCCACCGTCCGCATGATCTGCGCCCTGGTCTCGCCGGGGAACCCGATCATGAACAGGGCCCGCGTCTCCAAGCCGGCCCGGCGGATGTAGTCCACCATCTCCGGCACCCGGCTCAGCTTCACGTTCTTGTCGATCCGCGACTCCTGGACCTCTTGGTCGCCGGCCTCGATGGCCAGCGTCACCTTGTAGAAGCTGGCCTTGGCCATGAGGTCAACGACCTCGTGGTCGAGGGCGTTCACCTCGGTACCGGCCGGCACGCTGAAGACAATATGGGGAAACTCCTGGGCCAGCACTCGGAGCAGGCTTTTCACACGCGGCTTGCTGACGAAGAAGTTGTCGTCCAGGAACTGGATCTCCTCGACACCGAAGGTCTCGATGAGCCAGCGGATCTCCCGGACGACGTCCTCGTTCGTCCGCTTCCTGTACCCCTTGAAGCCTCCCATGAGCGGCGACGTGCAAAAGGTGCACGTCCACGGGCAGCCACGCGTGCTGACCATGACGGCGAACCGCTCGCGCATCACGTCACCGCCGCCTATTCGAACCTCCGAATTCCAGTACGCTGCTATGGGAAACAAGTGCCAAGCCGGGAACGAGAGCTCCCCCAACTGCCGGGGATTGGGGGAGTCCCGGAGGGAGAGGTACTGCCACCCGTCGCCAACCACGGCAGGCCTGCCGTGGCTGAGGGTGTCCTTCACCTCGCCGTTGTCCCGGTAGTAGAGGCCGGACACCTGCTCGATGGAGTGGCGACCGTTCAGCGCCTCCAGCAGGTCGACGAACGAGTCGTCGCACTCGCCGATCAGCACGTAGTCGACCTCGCGATGAGCCATGACGTCCATGGGCATGCCCGACGGGTGCTGCCCGCCCATCACGATGGGCACGTCCGGAAGCTCTCGCTTGAACATCCGGGCCAGCTCGTAGCTCTCCTTGGCCCGGTTAGAGAAGAGCACGCTGATCCCGATCATGTCCGGCGCCGCCCGTCGCGTCCGCTCCAGCGTCTCCTGCGGGTTCAGCCCATAGAGGATGAACGGCTCCACGAACCGCTCCTCGTGGTAACCCTCGGCCAGGATGTCAAGGATTTCGGCCTCGTAGTCGTGCTTGAGCAGGTTGGCCGCGAGGTAGGCCAAACCGAGGTGCGGAGTGCAGTGCTTGCGCTCGCCCAGGCTTCCGTCCTCGCGCAGATGGCATTTGCCCGGAGGACTGACCAGCAGCACCTTCCGGATTCTTCGTGCGGCCATCCTCGTCTCCTTCCCGCCCGCTACATCTTTACGAAGATCATGTTGACGGCGGGGTGCTCCTTCTCCCGCTCTCGGTTGGCCCGTGACTCCCAGTTCGAGCGCTCAGAAACGCGGGTGAAGCCCCAGTGCTTGAGCCGGTCGACCATGGCCAGGTGCGCCGGGTCGTTGCGCTGCACCTCGATGAGGACGCTGCGACAGCCTGGCTCTTGCAGGACGCGGGAGCCCCCGGCGATGATCTCCGGCTCGTTGCCGTCCACATCGACCTTGATGTGCGTCGGACATGGATATCCGAATTTCTTCACGAGATCGTCAAGCGACAGGCCAATCTGGACCTGCTCGATCCCGGTGCCTCCCTCTGGCGTCCGCGGGGTTCGATCCAGACCCGCTAGGCGCGAGAACTGGTTGTACGCGCCGCTCTTGGTCAGTGCGTGGACGCGGAGCTTGCCGATCCCGAACTCGTCGGTGATGGCCAGGTTGGCAGCGATGACTAGATCCTGCACACCGTTCAGCACGATGTTCTCGATGAGCAGCGCGAAGTTCTGGGCCTCCGGCTCCACCGCCAGCACTCGGCAGCCCCCGTAACGGGCGGCATAGATGGCGTAGAGACCCACGTTGGCGCCGATGTCCCACAGGAAGCCGTCGGCTCCGATCGTCTCCAGCCACTTGACGGTTTCGGGCTCCTCCGTGTGGAAGGTCAGTGCCCGCCACCGGAGTCGACCGTGACCGCCGCGGCATCGCATGACGCCGAAGGCCGTCGGAATCGTGCAGACCGGCGCGATCTGCTGGACGATCTCCGTCGTGAGGAACCCCCCGCTGTTCAGGCGCAGCAGTCGTACCACCAGTGCTCCCAGTCGCCGGGCCAGGTACTGGCGGCGCGACCGCGCGATGTCCGAGCCGATCGCCGACGGGTCGTAGCGCTTCATGCCCGCGGCGCCGTCCCCTCTCCCCGATAGCACGAGCGGCAAACGCGGGGAATGCGGCCTTGGAGGTGGAGCCGCCGGAAATTGACCACGGCGTCGCCGTTCCACTCCCCGGTCAGCCGGCGCGCGTCGCCCACATCGAGGATCTCGGGGTTCGCGATCATGCAGCACGGCACGATCCGCATGTCCGAGCTGATGTAGGCGCGCTCGAACGGCCACGGGCAGAGCTTCCCGGGAGCGGTCGTGTCGTACTTCTCGTCAATGAACCAAAAGGTCACCGCCACCCCGTGCTGCCCCCCGATATCCACCAGCCTCCGGGTCTGGTCCGCGTCGAACTGGCGGTGAACGTCAACGCGATCGTTGCGCGTCCGCCACTCTTCCTGGCCCCAATCGTTGAGGTCGAGCGACAGGGTGAGCCGATCGAACCCCAGTTCGGCCGCCAGCCGCGGAAAGAGTTCGAACTCGTGGATATTCCCCCGCTGGACGACGACCCACATGCGGGTCCTCTGCCGCCCGACCTTCTGGCAGTAGTCGTTGAGCAGCGCGCAGTTTTCCTTGACGTTCTCGAAGTTCCCGCCACGCCGGATAGCTTCGTACGTCTCCTTGGTCGCGCCGTCGATGGACACCTGCAGCTCGCAGATGTCGGCATCGATCACGTGTCGGTAGCTGTCCTTCAGCCGGAGCAGTGACGCATTGGTGCTGGACCGCACCCAGATGTGCCGCGCCCGCGCGTACTCGATCATCTCCGCGTAGCACCTGCCCATTAGCGGCTCACCCATGCCCTGGAGCTTGATCTCAACGAGTCCGTACTGGCTGTCGACCAGGGCGCGGTAGTCGTCGAAGGACATGTCGTCGGCCCGCTTCAGCCCCGGCCAGTCGCTCACCTGGCACATGGTGCAGTAATAGTTGCAACGACTGACGTTCTCGATATCGAGGCGAATGGGCAGGTAGTCGACCTTCTCGGCCCGGGCCGCCTCCTGGAACTTCCGGTAGTTCTCGGCCCGCTCAGGGAACGCGCGGAACCCGGCCTCCAGGGTGTCTCGGTAGAGGACCGGGTCGGGGAACGGACGGGGCAAGAGCTCGTCGCGCTCCATTGCTCAGAGCTCCTTAGCGAACTGCAGGGACTGCATGATGATGTCGTCGATGTCGATGTAGCGGTAGACGCCCATCCGTCCGACCGATCGCACGTTGCCGGGCAGCGCGTCGAGGTAGCGCTGGGCCTTCTCCACCTCGGCCTTGATCAGGGTCGGGTACAGCTTGTTCTTCAGCGACGGGATCTCTAGCCCCAGCAGCGTCGACGGCGACTTGTGGAGGGTGAACTTCTTGTACTCGACCACCCGCGTGTGCGTCTCGCTGGCGTTGGGGTAGTACACGAAGTAGACATCCTGCGGTAGCGCGAACTCGATGGGCAAGACGATCTTGTGGAACTCCCGGCCGACGTACTTAAGCTCGCCGTACTGGTAGTTCAGTAGGACATCGGGCGAGATCGTGCTGACCAGCAGGTCGTAGGTCAGCGTCTCCGATCCGATGTCGACCCGGGAGCGATGCACGTCGAACGCGGTGATCGTGGTGTCGAGCCGAACGTCGCATCCCTCGAGCGCGATGTCGAAGAACTGGTTGTAGCCGTCCTGGGGAATGGGATAGCAGTTGAACCAGTCCTTGAACTCGTACCGCTCACCCGACTCCAGCGGGCGGCGCTTCACCGTCGACTCGAAGCCGAAGTCCATCTCGGCGTTCGACTTCAGCATCCAGGCCTTCCGGTTGTAGTCCCGCACGTACTTGCCGTAAAGCGTCGACCCTACCCGCTGGATCCAGAACTCCTCGAAGTTGGCTGCCTTCGCCTCCTCCGGCCGGGCCGCCAGTTCCGCCCAGACGATGTCGGCGTCGGGCATGGCGGCGATGTCGTCCTCGTGGATCGGGTAGGTGTAGAAGGCCTGGTCGCGCTCGAGGTACGTGTAGTTGATCTTCTTAATGTGCCGAAGGGGTACGAACTTGTTAAGGAAGTCGAATGCCTCGGGGTACGGCGACAGGAAGTGCCGGGGCCCGTAGGTGTAGGGATGGCCGCCGTGGAAGAAGGTCCGCACCCCGCCCCCGATGAACCCAGCTTTCTCGATCACCGTCACCGACCAGCCCCGCTCCCGGAGGGGCATGGCGTAGGCGCAGCCGGCGAAGCCCGCGCCCACTACCACCGCCCGCTTCACGATCTCGCCTCTTGGTCTGGCGCCGGCCCCCTCACGCCCGCACCTCCACCGGACTGACGTACCCGGTCGCCACCCTCTCCATGTCGGGCGACTCGTCCCACACGTTACAGTTCTCACAGAGCGAGATGCAGGCCTTGCGCCCGGTCAGGTGCAGTTGCCGGCGCTCTTCCATGACCTTGGACCGCCACAGCTCGGTGATGGAGCTGGTGCGCACGTTCCCCGTCGGGTACTTGTTGTTGTAGTCCACGTTGCACAGCGGCACATCGCCGTTACAGAAAATCACCAGGAGCGACCACAGGGCCACACAGGGCAGGTTGGGCTCGTAGCTCTTGGCGATCGGCTTGAACCCCCTCAGCTGGCCACCCCAGTTGAAGATGTTGTGGTAGTAGATCCGGTCGTGGCTGCTGAGTCGGGACTGCCAGAACCGCTCGTACTCCAGCCACTCGTTTTGGTTGCTCTCCTGGCGGATCATGCGCATCCAGACACGGGTCGGCACGCCCATCCGGTCTCGCAGCTCGATGAACCGCAGCGCGTTCTCCAGCACTTCCTCGAAGATGAGCCGCACCCGGATGCTCTCGAAGGTCTGCTTGTCCAGGCTGTCGATGGACATGATGATGATGTCGAGGCCGGCCTCCAGCAACTCCCTCGCCTTCGCTTCGGTAAGAAGTGAGACGTTGGTGCTGATGGCCACGCTGCGGATGCCCCCGGCCTTCAGCGTCGCGACCCGGCTCGGCAGCTTCTTGTCGATGAGCGGCTCACCGTCTCGATAGAGGCTCACGCGCTTGACCTCGCGGGCGTTCTCGACGGTCTCCGCCGCTATCTTGGCGAACAGCTCGTCCGTCATCGGCTTGGCACCACGCTCCCAGTCGTCGATCGTGCACATGGGGCAACGGGCGTTGCAGACGTTGACCGTCTCAATCTCCAGGAATCGCGGGAACCGCAGCAGGGCGGCGTACTCCTCGTCCCGGCTG
The DNA here is from genome assembly GCA_016177925.1 of Planctomycetota bacterium. GTDB lineage: Bacteria > Planctomycetota > Planctomycetia > Gemmatales > Gemmataceae > JACOUH01. Next base: position 8,793 of record JACOUH010000233.1, read on the forward strand.
ATGCGCCGGCGCAGGTACTCCTGCGCCGCCTCCCCGCTGATCGTCATCGCCGCCCTCCGCTCTCCGCCACCGTCGCGGCCGTTATCGATTACCGAGAGCGCGTAGCAGCTCCGCCGTGTACCGGATAGCCGCCTCGCTGTCACTGCCGTCGGGCGCCCATGGCGGATAGACGCTATCCCCCTCGCGGAGAAACGGCCCCGGTTTGGCCTCGTGATACACGACAAGGTCCGTCAGCGGCATCACTGCATGGTACATGTTCGCGCCGACCCGATAGAGGAAATTCCCCTCGGCGCTCAGCCGGCTGGCGTCGAGGATGCGCCCATACTCGTCGAACACGAAGGCCCCCATCTCACCTTCGATCACGTGGTACGACTCCCCCTTCCGCAGGTGCTTGTGGGGCCGGTAGTACTTGCCCCGTCGCTCGACGATGACCATCTCGTGGAACGCGGCATCGGGACTGTCGTGCAGGCAGAGCCGCACGTTGCGGTCTCCCAACCTGGCCGCCTCGGCTTTGAGCTCGGCCACCAAGGCGCCGTCGATCCGCACGGGCGCACGTTTGCAGAAATAGCCCCTTGACCACGGCCCGTCGTCGATCCATACGCACTCCGGGTCGGCCAGCACGATCGACGAACGCTCCATGGCCGCCTCAAAACCCGGCCGTCGCGCGGCTCCGGCCCTGGAATCTCGTCTCCACCATCCGGGCGCACACGTCGGCGACGTCGATGAGCGCGAGCCCCGTCTCCGCCACCAGTTTGCCGGGCCGCATCGAGACATCGACCGGCCGCCTCTCTCTCAGCACGAAGTCGTGGATGCTGCGGGGGGCGATCCGGACGTCGACGGATTGCCAGCGCTGGACTTCCCGCACCAGCATCTCCAGGAGCTGGATGCGCCGGTAGGGGCACGGTCCGGCCAGGTGGTAAAGGCCACGCCGGTCCTGGTCGATCAGCCGAAGAATCCCCTCCACCACGTCGTCGATGTAGACGGGCGAGAAGGTCTGGTCGATGGCACAGGTGATGATCGACTCCCGCCCGAGCCGCTCGAGCCACGCAGTGAAGAGCGTCCCGTCGCAGGGCTGCGAGCCGACGACCTTGGCCAGGCGAACGATCACGTGGTCGTCGGTCGCTTCGGCCAGGAAGCGTTCGACCTCCACCTTCTGCCGGCCGTAGGTGAGGATGGGATTCACCGAGTCCTCCTCGACGTACTGGCCCCGCGTCCCGTCGAACACGTACTCGCTTGAGATGAAGACGGGCTTGATGCCCAACTCCGACAGCTCCCCCGCCAGCCGCTTGATGCTGGTAACGTTGAGCGCGGTCGAGCGCTCGACGTCGGCCGCGCAGGACTCGGGGTCGGTGTCCCCCAGCAGGATCACCGCGTGCGATGGCCGCGGGCGGTCGCGGACTAGGTCCGCCACCCGCATCGTGAGGGCATCGTAGTACGCCGCGCCGGCCAGGGCCGACCGACAATAGGTGCCGATGGCTCGGTCCCCGAGCCGGGCGAGCAGGTGACGTCCCACAAAGCTGGACGCCCCCAGGACGAGAACGGTACCGACCAGACCCATCCTAGGCCATCGCGATCACGCAGCGGCCCACGGCATCGCCCCGGCGAACACGCTCCAGCACTTCGTTGATCGCCTCGAGCGGGTGGCGACCTGCGATCTGCTCGTCGAGCTTTAGCTTCCCGCGCTTGTACAGCTCTATATAGCGGGGAATGTCCACGTCTGGCTGGGTATCCCCGCCGTGAGATCCGAACAGGCGGCGGCCGAAGTGGAGCGGGAACGAATCGATGGTGATCCGTTCTTCGTGATGGGGCACACCAGCCAGGATCGTTCGGCCGCTGTCGCTGGTGACCGCATAGGCCGTCTCGATCAGTCGGGCATCTCCCACCGCATCCACGGCGACGTCGAATCCGCGCCCGCCGCTCACCTCCTTCAACACGCCGGCCAGGTCGCCCCGTCGCGCGTTCACGGTGTGAGTAGCCCCGAACCGCACGGCCTGTTCCAGCTTGTGGTCGTGTAGATCGACGGCCGCGATGGGGTACGAGTTCAGCAGGGCCGCGCCCTGGATCACGTTGAGGCCCACGCCGCCCACTCCGAAGACGGCCAGGGACTGACCCGGCTTCAGGGCGGCGTCGTTGAACACGATGCCCAGCCCGGTGGTCACGGCGCAGCCGAGCAGGGCGGCCACGGCAGGGTCGATGTCAGTCCCCACCGGGGTGAGGCGGTTCTCCGACACCACGGCGTACTCGTTGAACGTCGTGACCCAGCCGGCGTTGACCGGCCTTCCCTTCCAGCGGTATTGCGGCGTCGCGGCATTGATGCCGAGGCCCTTCATCCAGTGCAGGACCACCCGATCGCCGGCCTTCGCCTTGTTGACACCAGGGCCGACCTCGATGACGACGCCGGCCCCCTCGTGGCCCAGCAGATGGGGAATGAACGGATCGTGACCCCGCTTCCCGCTAATCTCGTCGAGCTGCTTGCCGCAGATCCCGCTGCACTCCACCCGGACCAGCACCTGACCCACCTCAGGTCGAGGCACCTCAACCTCCCCGATCTCAAGTGGCGCGTTCTGGGCGACCAGGATGGCGGCCCGCATGGTCCCGATCCCGTCAGTCGCCACGGGCCGTCACTCGAAGAAGATGCAGCCGTAGTCGCCGGTGTAGCCGCTGTCCTCGAGGAACCACCACCACTCCTCCGGCGTGTAGAACGATTCGCAGGTGAGCTGCCAGTAGAGAAGATTGGCCTTCTCTTCCTCAGTCCGGTAAGACTCCACCACGATGTACTTGCCCCCGCGCCCGACCCGCTCGATCTCCTGCAGGGCCTTGCGGAGATCGTAGACGTAGAGGTTATGGAGGGTGGTGATGGAGACCACGAAGTCGAAGCTCCTGTCCGGAAACGGGAGCTGCGTGGCATTGCCAGCCCTCAGGAAGGCGCGGACTTCCTCCTTGGAGTTTTCGATGGCGTAGCGCGAGATGTCGATCCCGGCCACGCGTACACGCGGCACCACCCGGGTAAATTCGTAGAGCAGGAAGCCCTTGCCGCACCCGACGTCGAGGATGGAGTCGCCCGGCTTGAGCCCGTAATGCTTCGCCATCGCCTCCGCCACCGGCAGCCAGCGCCCGTCGTACCGGTAGCCGCCGTAGCCGTAACGCCGGTCTCCGTCCCAGTACTCCTTGCCGAACTGCTTGGCGACCCTGGCGCAGGTGGCCTTGTCGTGCTCTACGACCCGCTCGAGGTAGTTCCGCTTGGTGCGCGTATGCACCTTCTGGGTGAAGTCGATGTAGGCCATGCTCCCCCCCGGGTCCTAAACGGAGCTCCGTCGGGGGGCCGTCGGGGTTCCGACACGATCGGCCAGCTCGGTGACGACCTCTACCAGTCGCGCCGTGGTGATGGCGCACCGCTCCATCAGGCTGGCTTGCGACCCATACTGGTCGGGGAAGCGGTCTGGGATCCCGATTCGCCTGAACTGCTTGCCCGGGCTGAACCCGGCCTCGGCCACAACCTCGGCCACCGCGCTGCCCATGCCGCCAATCACGCTGTGCTCCTCGATCGTCACGACCACGGGGACATCGGCCGCGCAGGTCAGGATCGCCTCGGTGTCGAGCGGTTTGATGGTGGGCACGTGCAGGACCGTCGCCGCCACGCCCCGCTCGCCGAGCAGGGTGGCGGCGTCCAGCGCGCTTTTCAGCGCCACCCCGGTGGTCACGATGAGTGCGTCCGTCCCCTCCCGCATGACGATCGCCCTGCCGATCGCGAACGGGTGTTCGGGGCACGTCACCACGGGGTCGCCGCCCTTGGCCAGCCGTATGTAGATCGGGCCCTGGTATTCGAGGGTCCGGGGCATGAAGCGGCACATCTCCTCGGCGTCGGCCGGCGCCACGATCGTCATGTTGGGAATCGCGCGCAGGATGGCGATGTCCTCTATCGCGAGGTGGGTCGGCCCCAGGGGGGCATAGACCAGCCCGCCCCCGTTGCCGATGAGGCGGACGTTCACGTCATGAAGGCAGAGATCGACAACGATCTGCTCGAAGCATCGGCGCGTCAGGAAGGTGGCGATGGTGTTCACGTAGGGGATCTTCCCGTCGAGGGCCAGCCCGGCCGCGATCCCGATGATGTTCGCCTCGCTCACGCCCTCCATGAGAAAGCGGTCCGGCATCTCGTCCTTGAACTGCTGCAGAGTGCCGGCACCGAGGTCGGATCCGATGAAGAAAACACGCGGATCCCGCTTGGCCAGCTCGTACACCATGTCCAGGCAGGCCTTCCGCATCAGCTCTCCTCTAGCGCAGCTCGCAGCGTCACGATCTCCTCGTCGGTGACCCGGTTCTTGTGGTGCCACGCGGGGTTGCTTTCGGCGAAGGCCACCCCTTTGCCTTTGACGGTGTGGCAAATGATGGCGCTCGGACGGCTACCGTCCAGTGGCACCCGGGACAGCGTGCTGCGCAGCACGGCGACGTCGTGTCCGTCGACTTCGGTGGTAGCGAAGCCGAAAGCCCGCCACTTGTCGGCGAACGGCTCGAGGTCGAGGACTTCGGCCGTGGGGCCGTAGGATTGTTGCCTGTTGTAGTCGACGAGCACTGTGAGGTTGCTCAGCCGGTGCTTGCCGGCCGCCAGCGCGGCCTCCCACACCGAACCCTCGTTGCATTCACCGTCGCTCACGATTACGAAGACGCGACGGGGGCTGCGCTCGTGGCGAGCGCTCAGCGCGAAACCGATTCCGATCGACAGGCCGTGGCCCAGGCTTCCCGTCG
>JACOUH010000267.1 GCA_016177925.1 Planctomycetota bacterium
ATGCACCGGGCCAGGCCGGCGTCGTGGCGGTCATGGTAGGACTCTGGCATGAGGAGCTTGATGTTGTGACCGACCACCTCGGCGGCGCGGTAGCCGAAGATCTTCTCGGCGGCGGGGTTGAACGTCTCGACGATGCCGTCTTCGTTGATCGTGACCACGCCGTCGAACAGGTTGTTCACCACGGCACGGGTCCGCTCCTCGCTGTCGCGCAACTCCGCGGTCCGATCCAGGACCTGCTGCTCGACGTCCTGGTGAGCTGCCTCCAACTCGGCCTGGCGCAGGGCGATGGCCCGCGCCTCGGCGACGCCGCGCAAGCAAGACTGGACGAGGAACAGGTCGATGAAGACGACCCAGCCAGCGTGTTCCAGCCAGCGCCACTCGGCTCCGACCGCCGTCCCGTAGACCGACTGCGGCCAGAAGAGGCCGCGCAGGAAGTGGTCCGCGGCGATGACCACCGACGCCGTCACCAGCACCGGCCAATCCCGGTAAAAAGCCAGGAACGTCAGCGACCCGAAGACGTGAAAGTGCGTCTCGATGCGGCCGCCCGACAGGTGAATGAACAGGGCCGAGGCGAGCATCTGGCTGACTGCCACGACGTGCCGCGTCAGGGCCGCCCCCGGTCGCGTCAGGATCAGCAAGAGGGGAAAGCTGATGATCAGTCCACCCAAAAGCGCCGCCGCCCAGACGTGCGGGTGCGTGCTCGCCTGGGTCCCGGCCCAGGTGAACGGCGAAATCCACAGCGCCACGATCACGCCGGCGAACCACTGGAAGATCAGCAGGCCGGCGAACCAGCGGTCGATCTTGCGAGAGACCGAATCGCAGTGCTGCTCATACAGGACCTGGGCCCGGGCGTGCAGTGCCGCACCGGCGGGGGGAGCTTCAACTATCGACATCGTTCGCACTCCTCACAGGACGAGCCGGGGGTAACCAGCGGACAGCCGAACACGTCGGTCCGCACCGGCGGCGTGAGGGGGCCCCACTCGTCCCCGCCGCCGAGCAGGGTTACGAGGGCGTCGCGGCCGGGACTCTCGCCAGGGTGGCCGCGCGAGGGAGTGATGCCCCCGCTGAACAGTAGATCGCCGTCCGGGGCGAAGAGCAGCACGTGCCCCGAGGTGCGGGCCCCGAATCGGGCCGCTTCGCGCCCACCGTCGTCCCACAGCACCTGCACGTCCGGCAGGCGGGCAGCACTCCGCCACAACTCGGTCTCCTGCCACACCTCGTCCTCTTGCAGAGGCCGGGAGAAGAGGACCCGGACGGACGGACGGACGGCGCTCCGCTCGAAGACGATCTGGAGCTGCTCCAGGGTCGCCCTCGTACAGGGGCAGCGCGGGTGGGCGAAGAGGAGCAGCAGCGGCCGAGTCGACGGCCCCGGCAACATGCTCTCTTGCGGCCAGCGCGACAACGACTCTGCGGTCTCGCCGGGCGTGTTGCTGTAGACCGCGAGGCACCAGAAGCCGACACCGAGCAGCCCGACCCAGAGGACGCCCAGCCCCGCCGCGACCCACTGGCGCGGCTGCCCCGGGCCCAGGGACCAAGGCCGCGGCCGGGATAACAGATCCGTTTCGGTCATTTCGTTCCTCAGCGATCGGAGGCGCCCCGAGGGCGGCCCCGGGAACGGTCCAGGAGAACGTGTCCGGGCTCGTGGAGCGGGAATCGCGGCAAGTTCTTCATACGATTCACGCAACTATAGGTTCGGCACAGGAAGTATTCAAAGAGGCAGAGGCGGAAGTGAGGCGATTCACCGGACACCATTACGCTCCGGCAAGAAAGGTCTCGTCAAGCGCGAAGAGAGACCGCGGGAGGGATTCGCCGGCGCGGCGAACGCGAAGTACCAGCCCCGACGCTGGGAGATGAATAGTACGCCGGCCCGAAAGTAGGTCAGGCTTTCCAGCCTGACGCGGCCTCAACGTCAGGCTGGAAGGCCTGACGCGGCCTCAACGTCAGGCTGGAAGGCCTGACGCGGCCTCAACGTCAGGCTGGAAAGCCTGACCTACGTGATCCGGAAACCTCCTTGCCGGAGGCGAGGAGACGCCACCGCCCCTTCCCTCGAAGCACTCCCATGAGTCCTGCCTGCCGACCTATGTGAATGGGCGTTCATGCGATATGCTGAAGGGTGGAAAGATGAGAGTCACTCACGTCAGGAGTCCGCGATGTCCGCTGTTCCGTTCGACACCTATCTTGCCGCGTCGACCTTTTTCACGCCGGTCCCCGGTCCGGATCGCAAGCGCACCATTCGTCCGTATCTCTTCCGCGTCACCTACTGCAATTCCGACCCGCTAGAAGTCGGCTGTGCGATGACCTGGGAGGTGATGGGGGGGCGGCTGTCCTATCAGATCGCCCTGGAGCGCGAACAGGACGGCGACCTGCGCTGGCACTGCACCTGTGCCGACGCGATCTTTCGCGCCGAGAACGAGGGCCGCCACTGCAAGCATATCAAGGCACTGCTGTCACTCGGCCGCCCGCGCCCGGCGAATACCGAGAACGTGACGGCAAAGGCCGGCTGAGGCCTCCGAACACAACCCCGCCAGGGTTCTCCTATCCGGACGGATGCCCGAGTTTGCTCAGCAGTTTCACGATCAGATCTTCCTGGTGGAGTACAAAGGCACGGTAGTTGGGCGTGCGTGTTCGGTGTTCTTCGACGCGCGTGTCTTTCAGCACTGTCTCGAGGAGGCCGACCAGGTAGTCACGCTCCTCGGCGGTTAGCGTCAACTGTGTCTCCGTCATGATTTCCTCCCTTCGCACCCTGAAGAGTCGTTCTCCCTTCGAGAACCTTGCAAATCCCACACCGCATCCCTGCCCGATCGTAACGGAGTGCGGGGTCGAGATCAACCGCCCTCGCTTGCAAAGGGTTGCAGAAGAAACGGCAAGTACCTCGCTGCTTTCCTCCTTTCGCGTTGAAGCGGTCGCTTCCTCCCGATACGCTATGCGGCGGCTGCTGACGCGGCGAGCGGGGCCAGTCATGGCCCCGGTAGCAGTGACCGGGGCCATGACTGGCCCCGCTCGCCCGATCGGCGGTGCTGGAAGGGACTTCCGAAATGACGACGTTGAACGCGATCCGCTCGGCGGGAATCCTCCTCCACCCGACCTCGCTGCCGGGGCCCTACGGCATCGGCGACCTCGGCGGCTCCGCCTATCGCTGGGTCGATCGACTCGCCCAGGCGAAGCAGACGTGGTGGCAAATGCTGCCGCTCAATCCGACGGGCCTGGGCGACTCGCCATACTCCAGCTTCTCCGCGTTCGCGGGCAATCCGCTGCTGGTCAGCCCCGACCCCTCAGTGGCCATCGGCTTCATCGGGCTCCTCAACGTTCTCTCGATTCCGCTCTGCTACCGCCTCGTGCAACGCTCCTTCGGCCGGCGCGCGGCGCTCCTGGCCTCCCTCCTCTACGCCTCCGGATTCTGGGCGGCCTTCGTGGGCCGCAACGCCTTCGACGTGGCGAGTTGGCAGCAGTGGCCCGAGGGACTTCTGCACCGCCGGCGCGAGGCGCTGGACACCGCTCGCCGCGAGCTGGCCGATGCCGTCGCCCAGCACCAGTTCCGGCAGTTCCTCTTCTTCCGGCAGTGGCGGGCGCTGAAGGGCTACGCCCACGAACGCGGCGTGCGCCTGATCGGCGACATCCCGATCTTCGTCGCCGCCGACTCCGCCGACGTGTGGGGCAACCCTCCACTGTTTCTCCTGGACGACCAGTTGCAGCCGAAGACCGTCTCGGGCGTGCCGCCGGACTACTTCGCGAAGACAGGCCAGCTCTGGGGCAACCCGCACTACGACTGGGATGCCCTCAAGAAGACCGACTACGCCTGGTGGTTGGCGCGCGTCCGGGCGACGCTGGCGCAGGTCGACCTGATCCGCATCGACCACTTCATCGGCTTCGACCGGGCCTGGCACGTCCGCCACGGCAGCGAGACGGCCGAGCACGGCGAGTTCGTTGCGGGCCCCGGCGCCGACTTCTTCGCCTCGGTCCGGCGCCAACTCGGCGGTCTGCCGTTCATCGCCGAGGACCTCGGCCTCGTCACGCCCGAGGTGGAGCGGCTCCGCGACGATTTTGAGATGCCGGGGATGCTGATTCTCCAGTTTGCCTTTGGCGGCGCGACGGAGAACCGCTTCCTGCCCCACAACTACGTTCACAATGCCGTCGTTTACACGGGCACGCACGACAACGACACGACACGCGGGTGGTTCAAGAGCATCAACGACAACGAGCGCGCGCACCTGTGTCGCTACACCGGACGCGATGGGGGGGACGTGGCCTGGGACCTGATCCGCCTGGCGTGGGCGTCCGTGGCGAACTACGCGGTGGCGCCCTTGCAGGATGTGCTGGACCTCGGTCCCGAGGCACGGATGAACTTGCCGGGGCAGGCGGGCGGCAACTGGGGCTGGCGCTTCCGTTGGGACCAGTTGACCGACGAGGTTGTCGGCCAGCTGCGCGAGGTGACGGTCCTGTTCGGTCGCGACGCGCCGCGCTTCGACCCCTCACCCGCCCCCTCCCCGAACATCCTGAGGACGTGTTCGTTCCACTGAAGCGTACCCGGCGGTAGGGAAGGCCCGCGGGGCACCCGTGCAGCTACCAAGCTGTTTCGGGACTTGGGGGAACGCTACCCTTTGAGTGGGAACGGGACGCTTTAGGCCCTCTGGAGAGGTTCTGTGACGATACGCTGTATCCTGGATGGGCTAATGCTCCCAGCGGTGGTTCGGGCCGCGCAGGTCCCGCCGCTGGTCGCTTTTGAGGGTCACGAGTCGTTTCCCGTCGAGGCGGTCGAGGCCCTTTACTACGAGTTGGTTTCCGCGACGCGGGAGGAGGTTCTCGCGCTGGAGACGGCTCACTATCGCTTGTTGCGCCCCGCGGAGGACTTTCAACTGCTGGGCCGTTGATTTACCCTTCGACTTGCCCGATAATCGAAAGGCGAACGGGGGCTGATGCCCTCGCTCGCCTTTTTTCGTTGGAGCAGCACCATGAGGACGTGTCGGGTCGCGTTTGGCGGTTGGGTCGCCCTGTTTGGACTGCTGGGGAGCGCATCCGCCCAGACGTCGTATCCGATGATCACGCACACCAGTCCCGTGGCGCTGCAGCGCGGCAAGACAACGGCCGTGACCGTCGCTGGGCAGATGAACTTCTTCGGCGTGTACAAGGCGCTGTTCGAGGGCCCTGGTCTGAGCGCCGAAGGATTGCCGGCCGCACTGGGGACCGCGCCAAAAGCGACCGTTCGCGAGGTGAAGTTCAAGGTGAAGGTGGACGAAAACGCCGCCCTCGGCGTGCGCGATTTCCGCCTCGCCTCACCGCTTGGCATCTCCAGCGTCGGTCAGCTACTGATCGTCGACCATCCGGTCATCCAGGAGAGCGGGGCGAACAACACGCCCGAGAAGGCGAACGTGGTCAAGGCGCCATGCGTCGTGTGCGGTCGCATCGAAATTGCCGAGGACGTCGATTATTTCAAGTTTCACGCCGAAGCCGGGCAGACGTTCAACTTCGAGGTCCACTGCGCCCGGTTGCAGGACCGCATTCACGACCTGCAGAAGCACGCCGACCCGATGTTGACGCTCTACGATGCCAGTGGCCGCGAGCTGGCGGCCAACGATGACTTCTTTTTCGCCGATCCCTATTTGAGCTACACTTTCTCCAAAGCCGGCGATTACCTCGTCCAGGTGCGCGACTCCAAGTACGATGGCGACCCGCCCTGGGTCTATGCCCTGACCATCACGCCGACGCCGTACGTCTCGCACGTCTTCCCGATGGCTGGTAACCCCGGTGCGACCGTCAAGGTCGAGCCGGTCGGCTCGGCGAGCTTGCTGGAGAAGACAGTTGCGCTGACCGTCCCGAAGGATGAAGGGCTGCATACGCTGGCGCTCGACGTCAAGGGACAGAAGACCAACACGACCGCGTTCCTCTCCAGCTCGCTGCCGCAGGTGATCGAACAGGAGCCGAACGATACGCCAGCGAAAGCGATGCGCGTGACGCTTCCGTGCGGTATCAACGGCCGTATCGGGGCCCCACGCGACCTCGACCATTTTGTCTTCAAGGCGACGAAGGGGAAAGCAATCCGCTTCGAGGTGAAGGCGCGTCGCTTCGGCACGCCGTTGCAGTCGAGCCTCGACTCGGTGCTCGACATCATGACGCCCGCCGGCAAGGTGCTCCTGAGCAACGACGACGCGGCCGGCAAGGACGCAGCGCTGGTGTTCACGCCCCCGGCCGACGGCGACTATGTAGTGCGGTTGCGCGATCTGAACAGCCAGGGCGGCGAGACGGCGGTCTACTACCTCGAGGCCGACTGGGCCGTGCCCGACTTCAGTCTGCGCTGCGACCCCGACAAGGCAATGATCGGACCCGGCACCAGTACGGCGTGGTACGTCCAGGTAACGCGCTTGAACGGCTTCACCGGGCCGGTCAAGGTCGAGGTGAAGGGGCTGCCCGAGGGCGTGTCGGTCAACCCGCTGACCATCCCGGCGAGCATGACGCAGGGCGTCCTGGTGCTGACCGCCGGCGCCAACGCGGCGCGCGACGCGGTCAATGTCATGATCGTTGGCACGGGGACGGTCAAGGACGGCGGCAAAGAGCGGGTGCTGGTGCGGCGGGCGACCCCCAATCAGGAGATCTACTTCCCCGGGGGCGGCCGTGGCCTGTTCGACGTCGGCCTGCAGAGCGTGTGCGTCACTGATGCGTCGGACATCCTGAAAGTGGAAGTTACGCCACAGAAGGTGCATCTCAAGCCGGGCCAGGAGGTGCGCCTCGATGTGACCATCCACCGCCGGGACGACTATAACAAGGGTGTCTCACTCGACATCCTGTTGCAGCACCTTGGCAGGGTGTTCGCCAATCCGCTGCCGCCGGGCGTGACGGTCGTGGCGGGCAAGAGCAAAACGCTGCTGGGGACCGGCAGCAAGGGCCACCTCGTGCTGAAGGCGGCGCCGAACGCGGCGCCGGTCGAGGACGTGCCGATCTGTGTGCTGGCCCATGTGTCGATCAATTTTGTTGTCAAGGTGAGCTACTCGAGCCCGCCGCTGCTCTTGAGCGTCGGCACAAGCCCGAAGCGTTAGCGAGGGGGTTTCCTCGCTAACGCTTCGGGCTTGTGTCCGCGCTCCTTGTTGGCGTCGGCAAGTAGGGTCCTTCCCATGATGTCCTTCGCCTGTACGGGGTGTGGTTGCAAACTGTGTGTCCGCCGCAACGTGATCGGCAAACAGGTCAAATGTCCGCGCTGCGGCTCGACGAACCCGCTGCCCCAGTCGCGGTTGGAGCCCATGCCGCTGCGGCCGGGCCACAGCCTGTCCCCGCCTCCCGCCCCGCCGAAGCCGGTTCCCGAAGAGGCCCCACCGCCTCCTCCGGAAGAACCAACTGCAAAGTCAACGGTGGAGACGGATTTTTACGAGGATTCGTCCCCGGGTGCGCAGCTCGGCGAGCACCCTCGCGCAGGGGAGTTGGCGAGCCTCGGGGCGAGATTGAGCGGCCGGTTTCCGCCCCGTGAGGCCGCCGCGCTGGTCGAGTCGCTGGCGCGGGCGGTTGACGCCGCGAACCGACAGGGCAGCCTCCGCCGCGAGACCAAGCCGGAAGAGGCGGCGCCGGAGGCCGATGGCCAGGCCAGGGAGACGGTCCCGACCGTCCCGCGGGACGTGCGGGCGCTGGGGGCCATCCTTTATGAGTGCATCCTCGGACGCCCGCCCGCCGCGGAGCCGGGCAAGGAAGCAGAGGGCCATCCCCTGCGGTTCCGCGCCAAGGCCCCGCGGCCTCTCGAGATCATCTGTCTGAAATGTCTGGAAAAGGACCCGGCCGCCTCCTACGCGAACGTGCGGGAGCTGGCCGACGACCTGCGTCGCTTCCTCGGCGGTGAGCCGGTCCGCGCTCGTTCCTCGGGATGGCTGCGCAACTCAGGGATACTCGGGCTCCTGGTGGCTGCCCTGGTCGGGGGAGGCGGGGTCGGAGTAGGGAGCTGGCTCGCCACCGCGGAACTGCGTGATACTGCCGAGAGGCGGAGGGATCAACTCATTGCCGAGCAGAGTCGCGCCAAAGAGGCAAGCATTTTGGCCGTGGAGGAACGCGAACGTGCGGAAGGGTTGGCGGTGAGCGCACGGAAGGCGAGCGAGAACGTGCAGAGGGCAGCGGAACAGGAACAGAAGGCACGCGAGCGCGCCGTTCAGGCAGAGCAACGGGCCCAATTGGCGAACACGGTCCGGGAGACCGCGGAGAAACAAAGGAAGGACGCACAGAAGTTGTACCTGGACCGCACCAAAGACCTCCTCGTCGGCAAGTGGAAGACGACCTTCCCCGAGAAGGAGAAAGACAAGATCACCGAGTTCACCGCGGGCGGTAATGTCCTCACGCCCGACGGGGGCCGGGGCACGTATCGCCTCCTCGACGCAGACAAGCTCGAGATGCAAATGGGCAATCCCGGAGCGGCCAAGGAACAGTTCACGATCAAGTCGTTAACGTGGAACGAACTGATTCTCTTTGGCACGGACGGCAAGAAGGAGGCCGTCCGCAAGTAGCCGCTCCAGAAAACGACTACCGAGCTACCGATCCCCTCCTCGATCGTGGTAGATTTCTCCTCGTGACGGAGGTTCTCTCAACACGAAGGGGCAACCGGACATGGCGACGAAGCTCAAGGCGTGGAAGGTCGGGGAAAAGGGAGCGCCGTTCTTCCCCGACGAGTTCGAGATCGTCAAGAAGGCCGTCCTGCAGGTGACGGACATCAAGACCAACCACAACAAGTATTACGCCATTGAACTCCACAAGGGACAGCACAAGGGCAAGACGACCTTCCGTATCTACACGCACTACGGCCGCACCGACGACCTGGAGACCAATCCCGACGCGGGACAGAAGGAGTGCCGCTACTTCGGCACCCTCGCCGAGGCCGAGGCCCAGTACGCCGCCATCTACCGCGAGAAGACGGGCAGCCGCAAGGGCTATCGCGAAGTCGCCCTGGCCTCGACCAAGATCGGCTCGCAGAAGGCACGCGGCACGGCGGTCGGTCAGATCGACGACAAGACGCTGGAGAAGATCAAGTCGAAGGACGGCGTCGTCGCGGTCCGCAAGGTGAGCACCCTCCACTCGGGCGTCCAGGAGTTGGTCCGTTACCTCTATGACGAGGCCAAGAACGCCCTGACCAGCACCGTCTCGGCGAACATTACCGCCAACGGCATCGAGACTCCCCTTGGCATCCTGACCATCGGCCAGGTCGAGAAGGGAGAAAAGATCCTCCTCGACCTCTACGCCGAGGTGAAGAAGAAAAAGCAGAACCGCCAGAAGCTCGAGCAACTCTCCGGCGACTTCTACACGGCGGTGCCGCACCGCATCGGCCGCACGCGCGCCGCCATCGCCACCGCGGTTATCGACAGCCTGGCCGGGCTGCAGCAGAAGCAGGACACCCTCCAGCTGATGAAGGACATGCTCCAGGTCAACGGCGAGGAGGGCAACGTCCTCTTCAACGCCCGCGTCGACCAGGAGTACGAGGCGCTGGGCTGCAAACTGGAGGTGCTCGACAAGACCGACCCGACCTACAAGGAACTGGAGAAGCACGTCGTCAAGAGCCAGATCAAGACCGACAGCATCAAGGTAAAAGCGATCTTCAAGGTGTACCGCGAGCACGAGTGGACGTCGTTCACCGAGCAGATGGGCAACCAGCGGCTGCTGTTCCACGGCTCGCGCATCCAGAACTGGGTCGGCATCCTGTCGCGTGGCATCCTGCTGCCGAAGATCGTCGTCAGCATGGGCGTCAACCGCACCGACGAGGGCTGGCTCGGCAGCGGCATCTACTTCGGCGATGCGTCCTGTACCAGCGCCTTCTACACCTCGCCAGGCGAGAAGGGCACCAGTTTCATGTCGGTCGTCCGCGTCGCCCTGGGCAAGGCCAAGCAGTATCACAAAATCACCTACGGTCTGACGAAGCCGCCCGACGGGTTCGACAGTTGCCACGGTGTGCGCTGCACCGAGGACGTCGACTCGCAGTTCGACGACGATGAATATGTGATCTACACCGCCCAGCAGCAACGGCAGGAATACCTGGTCGAGTTTGGGTGGGACGAGTGCTGGTGAGCGGGAGGGAAAACCAATGTCAGTTAAGGTCATCCTGGTCGACATCAATCCGAAGATGATCGAGTCGTGGCGCACCAGTTTCGAGGAGAATCCCGAGGTCGACATCATCCTTGCCTCGATGGTCGACCAGCAGGTCGACGCCTGGGTAACGCCGACCAACTCACGCGGGAGCATGGGCGGAGGCCTCGATGCCGTCATCAAGCGCCACCTCGGCGCCCAGGTCGAAAAGCGCGTCCAGGCGGAGATTCATCGTCTCTACAACGGCAAGATGCCCGTCGGCACCGCGACCTGTGTGCTGTCAGGGGGAACGATCCCGCGTTTCCTCATTTCGACGCCAACGATGGTCGGCGGACGGGAGGACATCAGCGATACCCTCAACGTCGCCCTGGCCTGCGCCGCGGCGTTCACGATGGTGCAACTACAGAACGATCGCCAGCCCGGCAGCATCCAGACAGTGGCGTTGCCGGGGCTCGGCGCCGCCAACGGCAAGACACCGGTCGAGATCTGCGCCGACCTGATGTGGACGGCATACAACCTGTTCCGCGAGCGCTCGTTCGCCGACTTCGTCGAGATGCGGGCGGCGCTGGAGGAACAGCTCGGCGACCTCGGCCCGACAAGCAGCGTGCCCAAGCCAAAGAAGAAGCCCGCTGCGAGCGCGCCGCCCCAGCCTTTCGGGGCACCGCCACCGAGCACGCCCGCGCCACAGACGCCATCGGTCAAGCAGGCCGACGTCGACTTCGACGACGCGGGTTGAACCCTGGAGGTCCGCCGCTTGCGGCTTTGCATC
>JACOUH010000268.1 GCA_016177925.1 Planctomycetota bacterium
ACGGTGCCGGATGACGGAGGGGCGTCGGTCGGCGACGGCCTGCGACACCTCGTCGAGTGGGCGTGGCAGAGCAACCAGGCCGACTTGTGGCCCCTGCTGCAACAGAAGCTGGAGGAGCAACTGCTGCGCCACGCCCTGTCCCAGCCCGGCATCAGCCAGGTGCAGCTCGCCAAGCGGTTGGGCATGGCCCGCAACACCCTGCGGGCCCGCCTCGAACAGTATGGCCTGCAACCGCCCTCCGCCGACGCCTGAGCCCTGTTCCCCCGCCGAACAGGTCTGTTCATGCCGTGAACAGACCGCCCTCCGCCGTCCCCGCTCTGCCCCTCCCGTCTCGGTGCCACCGGGCGAGAAAAATATTGTCTCAAGTTATTGGCATCTCGACAGTTACGCCATCACGGCTCCTGACGACTGCTTCCCGGACTTGCTGTGGCACGCCGGTTGCCCTTGACTTCTCATCTTCCGGACAAGCCGATTGAAAACTCCCAAGCATCGCCCTGGAGAGAACCCCATGACCGCCTCTGTGCTGAACATCGTGCGTGGTTCGTTCAACGCCTCGATCCGTCCCGCGCCGCGACCGGCCTCCGAGGCGACCACCCCGCGAGCCGTCCCGGCTCGCCGCCGCGGCGGTTTCCTCGCCGCCTTGCTGCGGGCGCTGTCGACCTTCGTCGCCTAGAGCGGTTCGCGGCCGGGTCGCACACTAACCCGAAGCGTCAGCGAGGGACCGGCCCTCGCTGACGCTTCGGGTTAGTGTGCAACGCAAGTGTGAACCGCCCTAAGCCGTCCCGGCCGCGTCCTTGAATTACCGTACACAAGCTATCTACGAAAGGGGAATAACGATGAAGAAGTTCCTCCACGCCCTGCTCAGCGCGCTGGCCTGCTGGTCGGCGTGATCGAGTTCCTGCCCCAGGAGTGCTGCGATGATGCAACCCCCGACCCTGGTCCCGCCGAGAGCGCCCGCAGGAGAGTGTTTCATGCCCCGCCCCAGCGGCAGCATTCCCGTGCAGGTCCTCCTCGTCGAGGATAGCCCGGACGACGCCGACCTGATGCGAGAGGCCCTCGATGCGGCCGACGTGGTATTTCACCCCGTTGCCGATCAGGTTCTGGAACAGCAGCATCAGTTGCTGCTGGTTGCCCATCACCGTTGGCAGCTCCCCGACCCGCAGCTCGGCCGCGCTTTCCTCCAGTGCCGCTTGCAGATTGCCGCACGCCTCCGCGACGGCCGCCGCGCACTCGACCGGGGCGACGATCCGGTCGCGGCGCAGCACCCGCGAATAGTGCGACAGGCTGTCGATCAACCGGCGCATCCGGGTGGCACCTCGGATGGTGCGCTGGAGTAACTCCGCGGCCCGCCCGTCGAAGCGGTCGCCGTACTGCTTCGCCAGCTGCTGCGGCCAGTTGACCAGCGTCCGCAGTGGCTCGCGCAGGTCGTGCGAGGCGACGTAGGCGAACTGCTCCAGCTCTTCGGTCTTCTCACGCAGCTCGGCCATCGAGCGCGTCAGCTCCTCGGTCCGTTCCTGCACGCGCCGCTCCAGCTCCGCGTTGAGCCGGCCCAGCGCCTGCTCGGCCTCCTTGATGGCGGTGATGTCGAAGGCGACGCCCTGCAGGAACAGCGGCCGGCCGTCGGCATCCCGCACAAGCTGGGCGGAGCCGTGAACCCAGACGACATGGCCGTCCTTGGCGACGAACCGATACACCGAGCGGAACGGCCGGTCGGAGGAACAGGTGGGGGCGAATTCAATGTTCCAGCGGTCGCGGTCGTCGGGGTGCAGCTGGCGGTGCCACAAGACCGGGTCCTCCAGCCACTCTCTCTGCGAGAAGCCGAGCAGCTGCTCGATCTGCGGGCTGACGTAGAACTCCGGCACGCTCTCGTCGAGCGGGGCGATGAAGGTGACTGCCGGGATGTTCTCAACCAGGGTGCGGAACTTCGCTTCCTCACGCTTGCGGGCGGTGACGTCACGGATGGAGCTGGCCACGAGCGTGCCCTGCTCGGTCGCCAGCGGGCTGAGGCTGATCTCGACGGGGAATTCGCTGCCGTCCTTGCGCAGGCCCCACAGGTCGAGGTCGGGGCCCATCGGCCGGCTGTGGGGCGCCCCGAAGAAGGCAGTGCGCTGACCGACGTGACCGCAGCGAAAGCGCACCGGCACCAGCAGCTCGACCTGCTGCCCGAGCAACTCGCCCCGCGTGTAGCCGAACAACTCCTCGGTGCGGGCATTGACCAGGACGATGGTCCCCGCGCGGTCGATCACGACCAGGGCGTCCGGGAGGGCCTCCAGCAGCGCTCGCAGAGACTGCTCCGCCCAGGCCACGGGGACAGACGCCTTCGCCAGCGCCGGGAGCGGTCCCGCGACGGTGGAGACGTCCTCCTCTGTCCTCGCTGCCGCGGGAGCGCTAGCGCGGGCGAGTCCCTCCAGGATGGCGCAGGCCTCCCGCCACTCGGAATCCAGCTCCGGCTGTTGGCCGTTCATCGTCGGCCCTCCTCACTCGGGACGGGTCGCCCGGTCAGTCGTAGCGCCCGCTGGCCTCGATCGACCAGAATGCCTCGACGCGTCCGCCGCGGTGGGCGATACACTGGCGGTGCAGGTTCATTGTCGCGCAGCAGTGAGCCGGCACCACCTCGCGCCGCTCCCCGACTTTCGGCCCCGTTCCGCCGTCCTCCACCTTGGCATGTTCCTCTGCCAGTCTCTGTACCTTCTCCTCTGGCCGGCCCTTGATCATTGGCTTGCCGAAGTCCTGCGAGATGGCCTTGCTGCCGGCATCGAGGACGTAGTGGCCGGGCCGGCGGCTGATGACCGTGCAGAGCACGGACAGCGAACAGGCGAACTCCGGCCGCACCGCGTGATAGGCGCAGTCCATCAGCAGGAACGAGCCGGGCTGGATCTCCGTCACGCCGTCGTAACGGCCGACGATGGCGCTGGTGCCGGTGCCCGCCCCGGTAACGACCTCGACGGGGATGCCGTTCGCCTCGAGCAGTCGCCTGGTCCCGACCAGTTTCTCCAGGGCCTCCAGGCAACCGCGGCGCTGCTCGGCGGTGTCGGACATCAGCTGCAGATGGCCGTCGTACCCCTGCAGACCAACGAAGCGAAGGCCCTCCTGGCGCTGAACGTGTCGCGCCAGCTCCAGGGCGGGCGTTCCCGGCTCGACGCCACAGCGGGCCATGCCGACGTCGACCTCGACGAGAACGCCGACCGTCACGCCCGCCGCCCGCGCCGCTCGGCCCATCTCCTCGACGTTGCCCGCGTCGTCGACACAAACCCGGACTTGCGCTCGCTTCGCCAGTTCGCACAGCCGGCGCAGCTTGTCCGGTCCGATGACCTGGTTGGCGATGAAGATGTCGGAAACTCCGGCGTCGGCGAGAACTTCCGCCTCGTTGAGCTTGGCGCAGAGGAATTTCGTCATGCCCTTGCCGGACAGGTAGCGGGCGAGTCCACCGCACTTGAGCGATTTGAAATGGATGCGAATGGCGAGAGGCCGGCCGGCGAACGTGCTCCGCATGCGCTCGAGGTTGGCATCCAGGACGTCGAGGTCGATGAGCAGTTGCGGCGAGTCGAGTTGGTCGATGGTTGTCATGGAAACTCCGTTTTGGCGAGCGGCGCGGCCGTTTGGGGAAACAGGGTTATTCTGGCCGACCGTCGCAGAAAGGCAACGGGCGTCTTCGTGGGGTGTCCCGCGCGGGGCCGCGGGGCTTGACCTTGAGAAAAAACGGAGGGGTATGGTAGAAGCCGCGCCGTGTGCGCGGGACGACCCGCTGGCGCGGGTGTCCCGGCCGCCCGGATGGAGCGGCACGGGCCCTGCGGGGAGCAAAGCAATGGCCACGAACTCGGCTTCCACAAGCGAGCCGGCCCCCTGGTCGGTGCGGCAGTTGTGGCAGGTGCCGGTATTCCTGCTCGGAGTGCTTGCCCTGGCCGGGTTTGTCCTGGCCCGGTCGCTGTGGCTCGACCCGGCCGCGGCGGCGGCGCGCAGCGTCCTTGCGGAGGCCCGTCGCATCCTGAATCATCCCGACGGCGACGTCGCGCGCGCGATGGACCTGGCCCGCTCCTACCTCGACCGTGCCGGCCCGGAAGCGCCCCACGCCGGCGAGGCCCACTTCCTGATCGGTAGCGCCCTGCTGCGGACCGCCCGGACGTCCACCGGCAAGGAGGCGGAACACTCCTGGCGGCAGGTCCGTGACCACCTCGAACAGGCTGCACAGCTCGGCGTCTCTCCGCAAGACGAACCGCTTCTCCGTTTCCGGCTGGGACTGTCCGGCTTGCAGACCGGCATGGAGCTGCACCGTGCCGCGCAACTGCTGGCCGGCTCTGTTGAGGAGTCCGACGACAAGGTGGAAGGCTACCGAGCGCTGGCCCGCGTTTACCTCAGCCTCTCTCCGCCCGACCTGGGGGCCGCCCTCAAGGCGAACGAGGAACTTCGCCAGTTGCCGCTGCTGGGCGAGGACATCCTCGGCCCGGCTCGTGTCCAGGCTGGCGACATCCTGCTGCGACTGCACCAGTTGAAGGAGGCCCGCAAGGTGCTCGAGAAAGTATCCCCCACGGCTCCGGCGTCGCTGCGGGCCGAGGCGCGGGCGCTGCGGGCGCAGACCTATCAAGACGAGGAGAACTGGGCGGAGGCGGCCCCGCTGTGGCGCGAGGTACTCGCCGACCATCTCAACCCGCCCGCCGAACTGGGGCGTGTCCTCTATCAGCTTGGCCTGTGCTACCGCCGCCTCGAACAGCCCCGGGACGCCGCCCGCGTCTGGCGGGAGTGCCTCCAGCGCGGCTCGGCGGGAGCCTCGCCCTCCCACGAGGCGGCCGTGGCCGCGGCGCTGGGACTGGCCGATGTCCTGCTCGCCGAGGCCGACCCCACCGCCATCGACGCCCTGGAGCGGGCCGTCCACGACCTGCGCCGTCCCGAGGACTGGAAGAACTCGTTCCTTGGCCTGAAGAAAACGCAGGCAGTGTTCGAGCACGGCTGTACTGCCTACCGCGACAAGGGCGACTTCGAGCATGCCGTGCGCGTCGCTGAACTCTATGAGCGAGTGGGGCCTCCCGCCCAGGCCGCCCTTCTGCTCGGACAGGGTGCTGAGAGCTGGGCTCAGTCGCTACGGCAGCGCTCCCCAAAGGGAGAGGACGCTCGGGCGACGGCCCTGTTCCGCCGCGCCGGCGGGGCCTACGCCCGGGCGGCGGACCAGGCGAAGGAGCCGCGCGAGCAGTCCGAGCGGCTCTGGTCGAGCGCGGGAGCCTACCTGCGGGCCCAGGACGCTGAACGTGCCGTGCCCGTGCTGCGCCGTTTCCTCGACCTGAATCAGCACCCCGATTTCACCGGCGAGGCGTGGTATCTGCTCGCCGAGGCGTATCGCTGGCTGAAGAACGACACGGCCGCCGAGGCCGCGTACAACGAGTGCGCCAAGTATCCCGGCCGCTTCAGCTTTCGCGCCCGCTACCGCCTCAGCCAGGTCGAGTTGCAGCGACATCCGCCCCAGGTCGACCGGGCGGTGGAGATCCTCGACCAGAACATCCGAGCGCAGCGGAGCAACCCCGACCCCGAGGCCCTCGAGAAGTCGCTCTTCGCCCTGGGTGGACTGCTCTACCGGCGGCATGATTACCAGACCGCCCAGAAGCTCCTGGAGGAAGCCGTTTCTCAGTTCCCCAACAGCCCGCAGGCCAAGCGTGGACGCTTCGAGCTGGCCGAGTGCTGGCGCAACCTGGCGGCCCAACTCAACGAGACCATCCGCGCGACCAACTTTTCCGACGCACGACAGCACTACGAGACGCAGCAGCGCGCCTGGCTGGTCCATGCGTCCGAGCAGTACACGCTGCTCGGCAACGCCCTGTCCGGTCCTGTGCTGACTCCGCAGGAGCAGGTTCAGGCCCTGTTCAGTATCGCCGAGTGCCGCTTCAACCTCGGCGAATACGACGCCGCTCTGCAGCTGTACGACCAGCTCGCCGAGCGCTTCAAGGGTCGCGCCGAGCAGCTCAACGCGCTGGGCGGCAGCGTCCGCTGCTACGCGGCACAGAACCAGGCCGAGAAACTCGCTCAGCGTCTGCAAGAGATCCGTCTCGTCCTGAAAGACGTGGACGAGGAGACGCGCCATCGCTGGGAGGAGTGGCTGAAGCTGGCCAGCTCCCGGCCCTAACCGAAGCCAAAATCCTCACGCAGAGGCGCAGAGGCGCAAAGGGAAGAGGAGGAAGAAGAGTGTAAAGAGGGACAGCGGCTGTCCGCTTTACCCTCTCTCCTCTCCGCGTTCCTCTGCGCCTCTGCGTGAGGGCTTTGGCGATTGAAACCGTTTCGCAGGCAGGATGACAGAGGCCAAGAGGGACAAAGGTACAGGACCCCATCCATGTCGATCAGGTAACCGTGCTTCATGTCTCTCTCCTCTGTGTTCGGCCCTCGACGATCGGCTATCGGCCCTCGGGAGGGCGAGGCTCCTGCCGAGCCGCAAAGAAGCTCGGCAGGAGCCTCGCCCTCCCGTCAACACAACCGTGGCGGGTCGCTATCGGCCCTCGGCCAGGAGCGCCGCGGACCGGAGCGAACCCTCCCAGCTGCGGCTGACATAGACCAGGACACACGCGCAGGTCAGCCCGACCAGGCCGAAGACCAGGAACCCGCCCGCGAAGGAGCCCGTCAGCTGTTTCAGCGTGCCGAGCAGGTTGGGCAGAAAGAACCCGCCGACGCCCCCCGCCGCTCCGACGACCCCCGTGAGAACGCCGATCTCCTTCGCGAAGCGCTGCGGCACCAACTGGAAGACGCTGCCATTGCCCATCCCCAGTAGTCCCATGCCGAGAAACAGCACCGTGGCGGCGACGTACAGCGGCGGCAGCGCGGCCAGGCTCAGGAGAGCCAGCCCCGCCCCGAGGTAAAGCGCGGTCAGGACGCGCACGCCGCCAAGACGGTCGGCAAGGTGGCCGCCGACCGGACGCAAGAACGAGCCGGCGATCACGCACGCCGTGGCGAAGTATCCTGCTTCGACCTTGCTCAGCCCGTACTGCACCGTGAAGAACGTGTTGAGGAAGCTCGCCAGGCCGACGAACCCGCCAAAGGTGACGCCGTAGAACAGGCAGAACCACCAGGTGTCGCGCTGCCGCAGGACGCCCGTGTATGCGGTCAGAGGCTGCGGCGCCGGCTGCGAGGGACTGTCCTTGGCGAAGAGGAAGAACAATCCGAGCATCAACGTGACGGGCAGCAGGGCCAGAGCGAAGACGGCGTGCCAGCCGAGCCAGCGGGCCAGCAGCGGGGCGAACAGGGTGGCCAGCGCCGTGCCGCTGTTGCCCGCTCCGGCGATGCCCATCGCCAGTCCCTGGTACTGCGGGGGATACCAGCGGCTCGCCAGCGGCAGGGCCGCCGCGAAGCTCGCTCCCGGAACGCCAAGCAGCAGGCCGACGACCAGCACCTTCTCGTAGCTGTCCGCCCACAGCCAGCCGAACAGCAGGGCCGGCAGCGTCAGCAGCAGTCCCGCCAAGGCGGTGCGGCGCGGCCCGACGCAATCAGTCATCACGCCTAGCACCAGGCGCAGCAATGCCCCACCCAGGAGCGGCACCGCCAGCAGAAAGCCGATGCGGGCCGCGTCACGTCCTTGCGGATCGAGGCCGAAGTCCTCGGCAATGAACACCGCCAACGGTGCCAGCAGCATCCAGACCATGAAGCTGATGTCGAAGTAGCCGAACGCACACAAAAGCGTCGGCGTGTGCCCCGCCTTCAGGAACCCGCGCAGATGCATCGGTAGTATCTCCAAGAGCTAACCACAAAGGCTTCTCCTCCGACCCCTGCCGCCTTGTGCGGCAGGTGAAGCAGTTCGACAGCTAGAAAGTCGAGCCATGATTTCCTCCCCGTGTCTTCGACCCCTGCCGGCTTGTGCGGCAGGTGAAGCAGTTCGCCAGCTAGAGCGGTTCGCGGCCGGGTCGCACACTAACCCGAAGCGTCAGCGAGGGACCGGCCCTCGCTGACGCTTCGGGTTAGTGTGCAACGCAAGTGTGAACCGCTCTAGTAGGGCAGCTCGGGCTAGCCGTCGAACTCCTTCACCTGTCGCACAAGGTGGCAGGGGTCGAAGAATGGCAGAGGATGTCCGGGCAGCTAGCCGCCGAACTCCTTCACCTGCCGCACAAGGCGGCAGGGGTCGGAACAACCTCCGCTCCAGTCATTACCTTCTCCAGGTTGACCGCACAGAACTTCAGCTCGGGCTGCTTGGCAACGCGGCCGATGGCGCTGATTGTCAGGTAGTTGGCCGCGTTGCCCTCGCCGAATAGGTCACCCCAGTGGAACGGCACGAAGAGCATGCCGGGCACGACGCCGTCGCTGACGCGCACAGGCAGCTGGATCGTGCCGCGGCGGCTGGAGAGCTGGCCCAGTTCGCCGTCGCGCAGGCCCAGCCGCTCGGCATCGTCGGGATGGACCTCGACGAACGGTGCCGGTTCGCGCCGCACCAGTTTCTCGGCCTTGCCTGTCCGCGTCAGCGTGTGCCAGTGGGCGTACAGCCGGCCGGTGGTCAGCACAAAGGGAAACTCATGATCGGGCGGCTCGCGCGGCTCGCGGTGATCGCGCGGCAGGAAGTTGGCTCGGCCGTCCGGGGTCGCGAAGCGGCGGTCAAGGTAGCGGCGCTTGCTACCGGCGTGGTCCGGAGACGGACACGGCCACTGGACGCTGTCCTCCGCCCGCAGCCGAGCACTGGTCACCCCCGCCATGTCACACGGCCGGCCGGCCGTCAGCCGGATGAACTCGTCCCAGACTTCCGCATTGCTGGAGTAAGAGAATCCGTCATACCCGAGAATGCGCGCGAAGCGGGCGACGATCTGCCAATCGGGCAGCGCCTCGCCGGGCGGGTCGAAGAGTTGGGGGCTGTGGCTAATGGTGCGTTCACTGTTGGTGCTGGTCCATGCCTTTTCGCCCCACTGCGCGGCCGGCAGCAGCACGTCGGCCCGGCGCGTCGTCTCGGTGGGGTGGTAGGCGTCGGAAACCACGACGAGGCGAGCGCAGGCGAGACCACGGTGGACCTGGTGCAGGTCAGGCAGGCTGACGGCGGGGTTGGTGGCCGCGATCCAGATCGCCTGGAGCTGGCCCTTCTCCAGGGCGCGGAACATCTCGACGGCGGTCAGCCCCGGTTTCGGGTCGATGCTCCCAGGAGCGCGGCCCCAGGCGGCCTCGACGGCGGCACGGTGCTCGGGGTCTTCGACGGTGCGGTAGCCGGGTAACTGGTGTGACAGCAGGCCCGCCTCGCGGCCGCCCATCGCGTTGGGCTGGCCGGTCAGCGAGAACGGGCCGGCCCCAGGCTTGCCGATCTGTCCCGTCAACAGGTGCAGATTGATGAGGCTGTTGTTCTTCCACATGCCGACGGTGCTCTGGTTGAGCCCCATGCAGTAGAAGCTGAGGAAGGCCCTGGCCGCAGCAATCAGCCGCGCACAGCGGGCGAGGTCTGCCTCGGAAACGCCCGCGGCGGCGCGAAGTTCGCCAGGGTCCTGGGCGAGCAGGAAGCGGCGGTACTCGGCGAATCCGTTGGTGTGCCGCGCGACGAAGGGCTCGTCGAATGCGTCTTGGAGCAGGAGCAGGCGCCCCAGGGCGTTGAGCAGCGCGATGTCGCCGCCGGGGGCGACGGGCAAGTGCAAGTCGGCGGCTTTCGCGGTGGCGGTGCGGCGCGGGTCGACCACGACCAGACGCAGATCGGGCCGTCGTTTGCGGGCGGCGCGGAGGCGATCGAAGGTGACGGGGTGAGCCTCGGCCATGTTACTGCCCATGACAAGGACGAGGTCGGCCTCGTCGATGTCGTCGTAGCAGCAGGGCGGGCCGTCACTGCCGAGACTGCTGCGGTAGCCGGCGACGGCGGCGGCCATGCAGAGTCGACTGTTAGAATCGGTGTTATTGCAGCCGAGATGTCCCTTGAACAGCTTGGTGGCCAGGTAGGCGGTTTCGGTATCGAGCTGCCCACTCCCGTAGAAGGCGACAGCACCGGGGCCATGCGTGTGCAGGATGTTGGTGAAGACCTCGGCGACATAGGCGAGGGCGGTGTCCCAGTCGGCGGGGCGGAACTCGTCGTGGCGGCTGAGACGCAGTTGCGGGCGAGTCAGCCGGTCGGGTGTGTCGAGGGTCGGCCCGAGCTGAGCGCCCTTGGCACAGATCCCCCCGAGGTTGGCCGCCGCCGTCTCGACGCCACGGATGCGAGCCACGTGTGGCCGTCCCTGCTGCCGGTCGCCTTCGAGCCGCAGGCGGCAGCCGACCCCGCAGTAGGGACAGATCGTCTCGCCAAGGACCTCCAAGGAGCACCTCCTCTCTCGCGGCAGCGCGCAGCACGGACGGGCCGGCACGCTGTCGGAGACGAAGCGGACCGGGATCATTCACGATGAAGCGGAGAGCCAATCTCGGGAGAGAAGATCGGACACGCGGGCGTCACCCGGCGGGCCCTGGAGAGAGGGCCCCGAACCGGGAGCGTAAGGGGGTGAAGAAGGGCAAGCGGCGTGCCGGTTGTCGTGGCGGAAGGCGTGCGGTTGTGTAACTCGTTGTGTCCCGGTCGCTTCGGTGATCGGAACTGAACCGAGAGAGCGGCCGGGCCGGGCCCCGCTGCCCAGACCGCGCGCGTTCGGTGCCGCGCTGTCGGTCAGCAGCAGCGATGGCGTTTACGGAACGAGCGTGAAGGCTCCCTCGACGAGCATGCCGACAATCTGCCTCGCGGCGTCTGCTGGTCCCATCGCTGGCGCTCCGGGCTTGGCCCGGGGCGCCAGCGACCAACCCCCGCGCCGAACACGCTTGCAACCCTCCCCCGCCAGGGGGAGAGAAGAGGATCATCCCACCAGCACCACCTTCCGGACCGTCACCCGCTCGAGCGCCCGCTCGTCCAGTTGGATGCCGAGTCCTGGCCCCGGCAGGGCGCGCGCCCAGCCGCCCCAGCGGAACGTCAGGTCTTTCGTCCCCAGGGCCTCGCGCACCAGGTGCCGGTCGTAGGAACCCTCGACGTAGCGCAGGTCGGCGACGCTCGCGGCGAAGTGCCGGCCCGCCGCCGACAGCACCGCCGTCTCGCCGACCTGGCAGCCGAGCTGCGCGCCGAGCAGCCCGCGGGCCCGCGCGAACTGGGCCAGCCGCAGCGACGGAATGAACCCGCCGCACTTCGACAGTCGCAAGTTGAACAGGTCGCAAGTGCCGCGCTGGGCCGCCCGCTCGGCGTCGACCGGGCCGCACAGCGACTCGTCGAGCATCAGCGGCACGCGCACCTCCTTGCGGACCGCAGCCAGCACGTCGACATCCTCGTGCCGCACCGGCTGCTCGACCGATGAGATGCCAAAGGGTTCCAGGGCGCGGATACGGGCGACGACCTCGTCCGGGGCCCAGGCCTCGTTCGCGTCGACGCGGAGATCGATGCGCCGGCCCACGCGGCCGCGGATCACGCGCAGTCGCGCCGGGTCGTCGTATCCGGCCATCCCCACTTTTACCTTGACCTGACGAAAGCGGTACAGGCGCATGACCCATGCGGCCAGGCGAGCTTTGAAGCCGCGCGCCGACAGGATTGCCCCGCTGTAGCGCACCCACGCCGAGGGCGCGTACAGCTCCGGCGCCAGCAACCGCGTCACGCTGGATACTGGCTCTCCGAAATGTCGTCCATAGGCATCGAGTAGCGCCAGCTCGACGGCGCAGCGGGCGGCGTTGCCCTGGCAGTTGCGGTCGTCGCCTGGCACGGGCGCCAGGCGCAGGCGCTCCGCCAGGCCGACCGCTCGCTCGAAGTCGAGGCAGTCGTCGAGCTGTTCGGCCAGACTGCTGCGCTCGAGCAGGGCCAGCGCCGAGTCGATGCTCTCGCCGGTGACGTACTCGCGCGGCACGCCCTCGCCGAAACCCTCGGTGCCGTCGTCGAGGACGCAGCGGACCAGGACGTTGTCGGTCTCGGTGCGCGAGTGCGAGGCATGCTTGACCGGCTTGCGCAGCGGAATGCGGACATGGGAAGCGGTCAGTTCCTTGACTTTCATCGCGTCATCCGTTTGAGCGACCACTTGACGACGGCAGCCAGGCCCAGCAAGAACCCGAGCGCGAGCCCTACCAGGAGCAGCAGGTCACGCAGGTCACGCGGAGGTTCCGGCTCCGGGGTTTCCCGCGCCACCGCGAAGGTCGCACGGGCTGTCCGCAGCCGATCCTCATCGCCCTCGCGCAGGTCGATCGACGCCCGTGCCAGCAGCGCCTCGTCGGGCTGGGTCACGGAGAGGAGCGTCAGCGCGGGCGAGGCGGTGAGCGACAGTCGCACCGCCCCCTTCTCCTGGTCGAAGTTGGCCTCGTGGAATTTGAAGGAGTGCTCCGCGTCAGGGGAAGGGTGCCAGGGGGCCTTAAGGCGATACTCGCAGCGGAGGTGTTCCGTGAGGAAGCAGCGCCGCTCTTTGCAGGTGAATTCCAGGACTTTTTTGTCGAGCGTAGCGTAGAGGTTGTTGGCGATCAGCGGGGCCTGTCCATCGAGGAAGGCCTTGAAGACAGCCTCGCGGCTAGTGATCCCACCGAGTTCGTCGCGCGAGACGAGGTCGGGCAAATCGGTGTAGGCAGTCAGGGCATCAACTTCGAGGTGGTAGTCGACCACGACGGCGTCGCCAGTCAGTCGAACCGTGATGGTGCGGTCGTAGACCTTCTGCGGCAGCGGGTGAGCGCGGAGGGCCGGCGCAGGCAGCCCGGCGAGGCACAGCAACAGCCCGAGCAGGGGTCTATTCCGCGAGAGCACGGGGTTTCTCTTCGCTGGGAACACTCCCTTAGCCCGACGCGCAAGCGAGGATGAAGTCGAACCTCGCTGGCGCGTCGGGCTAAGCACTTCCTTACTTGCGCGGCTTGCAGTAGCTCAGTGCCATCAGGGCGTAGCCCGTGACGATGTTCGCGTCACCCTCCATCCAGCGATCCTGGTCGTTCGTAAAGCTGCCGTTGGGCTGCTGCTTCTCGGCAAGGGCCCTGGTGATGTCGGCGCGCCAGTCGTGCTCGACGTTTTTGTCGTCCACGACGTAGTCGACGCCGAGCACGTCCAGGCACTTTGCCATCGTGTGGTAGTAGTAGAACAGCCCCCAGTGCCGCCGCGCCTTCGGCATGCCGGGGTTCTCCGCCACCGTGTAGTGCTTGCGCAACCACTCGTACGCCTTCTTCATGCGCGGGTCGTCCTTCGACACGCCGCAGTAGACCATGCTCTTGACCCCCGCATAGGTCATGCTGCCGTAGCCGGGCAGGACGCCGTCCTCGGGGTTGTCGGTGACCTTGGTCGAGCCGCCGCCGGCGGCGCTGTAGATGAAGCTGCCGTCGTTGATCTTGCCCGCCCACTTCTGGTCGTTGTGCTCGCCCTTGAGGTTCTGACAGCGGCTGACGAAGACCAGCGCATTTTTCAGCGCTGGGTCGTCTTTGGGAATGCCGGCCTCGACCAGAGCGTCGAGGAAGAACTGGGTGTTCGATAGGTCCGGCCGCGACTTGCTGTCGTAGCCGGCGCCGCCGTAGAAGTCGGAATCCTTGTTCTTGCCCTCGCCCTCGTCCCACTGCAACTGTTTCAGGAACTTCGTCGCGTCCTTGACTACCTTTTTGTAGCTGTCGCGGTCGGCAGACACCAGGGCCATCACGTTGACGCAGGTGACGTAATTCTGCAAACCGAGGCGCGGGTCCTTGCCGGCGATGTGCCCCTTCTCGGGGTTGATCAGCGACTCGACGTACTTGAGGCCCTTTTCGATCATCGGGTCTTTCGCACTGAGCTTGCCGGTCTTCAGCAGCCCGGTGAGGACGACGCCGGTGACGCCGGGACTCTGCTTGCCGCTCCAGGAGCCATCGTCGCCTTGCGTCGAGCGGAGATAGGCGATGGCGCGGTCGGCGAGGCGGTCCCACTCCTTCTGGTCGGGCCCGACCTTCTTCGCCCCCTCCGGGGCCGCCGAACTCCCGAGCGCGAGGAACACGACCGATCCGAGCGTTACCGCCGCCAGCGCGGCCCAACGTGACTTGCGCATCGTTTGCTTCTCCTGCGGGGGAATGAGAAACCCTCAGACGAACCCGCGTGCAAACCGGGTGCCGGTCCTCCCGAACCCCTCCCCCCAACCCCCTCCCCGAAGCGGAGAGGGGGAGAAAACGTTTTTGCTCCCCCTCTCCGCTTCGGGGAGGGGGCTGAGAAGAGGGGTTGTTCAAACAGTCCCTTCCACTCGCGGAGCGAGTGGACCACACTCGGGCGGCCAAAGCGTCGCCAGCTCTGGCGAACGCGTGAACAGCGCGGTGTAATTGTAAAACGACCCGCGCGGGCGGGGAAGAGGCGTTCATTCAACTCCCCCCTTGGATTGAGGCAGGACGCTGTGTTAGGATGCTGTCATCATCTGATGGAGTCATCGACAGGGAGAAGACAACGATGCATCCCCCCCGTCTCGGGCCCATTCCGCCCGTCCCCACGGATGTCTCGAGCTTCGCCGCCTCGCAGGGGGCCGGCGCCGAGGACGTGCAGACGATCCTCAAGATGACGCGCCGCCTCTTCCCGACCGCCCTGCTGAGCCTTCGTCTGAAAGAGGACTCCGACTACGACGACTCGCACATTGTCGTCGAGGTCGACGCCCGCGGTTACGACGACATGCGCGTTGCCCTGGCCCAGACGGAGTGGGCCGACGAACTGTTCCAGCAGTGCCCATCGAGCCATGTGTGCCTGTTCCGTCTCGCCGTCGTCTAGCCCCAGGGCGTTGCCCTGGGCTGGGATCTTGCCGCCTTTCAGGCGGAGGCGTGTTGCCGCCATAAGAGCCCGAAGGGCTGAAAGAACATAGCCCAGGGCAACGCCCTGGGGACAAGACCAATCATGAGAGAAATCGCCAGCGCGTACTTCCGCTCCCTCCAGGATCGCCTTTGCCAGGCGCTGGAGGGGCTTGACGGGCCGGGCCGGTTCCGCGAGGACCTGTGGCAGCGCGAGGGCGGTGGCGGAGGACGGACCCGTGTGCTGGCCGGCGGTGCCGTGTTCGAGAGAGCGGGGGTGAACTTCTCGGATGTGTTCGGCGAGCTGTCGGAGGAGTTTTCCCGACAGGTCCCCGGCGAGGGCCGCTCGTTTACCGCCTGCGGCATCTCGCTGGTGCTGCA
The DNA here is from genome assembly GCA_016177925.1 of Planctomycetota bacterium. Taxonomy (GTDB): domain Bacteria; phylum Planctomycetota; class Planctomycetia; order Gemmatales; family Gemmataceae; genus JACOUH01. Next base: position 14,995 of record JACOUH010000268.1, read on the forward strand.
TCCCACCAGCCCGATGGTGCCGACCGTTCACGCCAACTTCCGCTTCCTGACCAAGGGCTCGTCGCAGTGGTTTGGCGGCGGCGCCGACCTGACGCCGTACTATCCCTACCGCGAGGACGTCATCCACTTCCACCGCGTCTGGCGCGACGTCTGCCGCCGCCATCCAAGCGTCGCCGACCACGGCCGCTTCAAGAAGTGGTGCGACGAGTATTTCTACCTGGCGCACCGCGGTGAGCCACGCGGCGTCGGCGGCATCTTCTTCGACAACCTCGAGGGCGATGTCGACGCTCTCTTTGCCTTCGTCCGCGACTGCGGCGACCACTTCCTCGAGGCGTACCTGCCGATCGCCGAGCGCCGCAAGGGCGAGTTCTTCACGGTGGAGCAGCGGGCCTTCCAGGAGTTCCGCCGCGGCCGCTACGTCGAGTTCAACCTGATCTACGACCGCGGCACGCTGTTCGGCCTGAAGACAGGCGGCCGCACCGAGTCGATCCTGATGTCGCTGCCGCCGGTGGTGCGCTTCCTCTACGACCACCATCCCGCGCCTGGCTCCCGCGAGGCGGAACTGTACGAGGTCTACCTGAAACCGCGCGACTGGGCCGACGAACCGCTCTAACTCGGCTGGCGCCTTGCTCCCCACCGAGCTTGCCCCCGTGGGAGCCGTGCGCCATCCAGGCTAAAGAGCCGCACAGAACAGGGAAAGTGGTTGTGGGTGTGCCATGCTTTCGCGGCCCGCGCTGTCGGGGACAAGGACCCAGCCACAGAAGGCCGCGAAAGCATGCCACCCCCGACACTTCACTTTCCCTCTTGCGGGGAGCTATTTGTGCGGCACCTGTCCCTCGAGCAGTTCGGCGACCAGCTTGCCGGTCGCGGGGGCCATCGACAGGCCGAGCATGTTGTGCCCCGCCGCGATCAGTACGTTGGACAGTCTCGGACTGCGGTCGATGATCGGCTTGCCGTCGTACGTCATCGGCCGCCAGCCGTACCACTCCTCCTCGACGGGCTCGCAGGTCGGCTCGTGCAGATAGTGGCGGGCCGCCTCTTTCAGCAGTTCGAGCCGGCGGCGGTTCAGCGACGTGTCGTAGCCGGCGAACTCCATCGTCGAGCCAAGGCGGTAGCCCGAGCGCATGGGGGTAGCGGCGACACGGTGTTCATCGAAGATCAGCGGGATCGACGGACAGCGGGCCGGCCGCGGCATGGTGATCGAGTACCCTTTGCCCGGCTGAATCGGGATGCGACAGCCGAGCTGCCCGGCCCAGCGCGGCGTCAGCGCCCCCGTCGCGAAGACGAAGGCGTCGGCGGTCAACTCGCCCTGCTCAGTGACAACCGCCCGCGCTCGTCCGCGTTCCCTCACGATGCCGCGAACCTTGCAGCCCTCGCGCACCACCACGCCGCGCGCTGCGAGCGCCTGTCGCCATGACGCCAGCAGCCGGTCGGGACGCAGGTGGGCGTCGCGCTCGTAGAGGAAGCCGCCAGCCAGCCCCGGTTTCAGTGCCGGCTCCAGCCCCGCGACCGCGTCACCGTCGAAGCGCTTCGCACCGACGCCGAACTCGTTGCTCATCAGACGATCCGTCTCCGCATAGTGCTCCATTCCAAGCCGGCTGGCGAGGACGAACAGCAGGCCGCGCGTCTCCCATTCGCAGTCGAGGTGTTCCTCGGCGATGATCTGCTCGTACAGCGACCGCGACGAGTTGAGCAGCGCCTGGATGGCACGGCCCGCTTCGAGCATGTCGCGCTCGTTGCAGCGGCGGGCGAAGTGATAGAGCCACGACCACAGGGACGGGTCGAAACGCGGCCGGATCGAGAGCGGGCCGTTGGGCTTGAGCAGCGCCTGGAGGCCAGCACGCACTGCTCCGGGGGCTGCCAACGGCAGGACGTGACTGGGACAGACAAGTCCGCAATTGGCGTGCGAACAGCCGCTGCCGAAACCACCCTGGTCGAGGACAGTGACCGACCGGCCGGCGCGACGCAGGAAGTGAGCGCAGGCGGCGCCGATGACGCCGCCGCCCACGACGATCACTGTTCCCGCTGCGCTGCTCATGTGCGAATGCCCGTCCGGAAGGAATCGTTCGGATCGAGCAGCAACGTCGCCTCCGCAGTGACGAACGCCGAGCCCGTGATGCGCGGGATTACTTTACCGCCCTCGGCGCGGACCGTCCCCTCAAAGAGGCTACCGACGATACTCTCTTGCCGCCAGACCTGGCCCTCACGCAACTTGCCGTCGGCGACGAGACAGGCGAGCTTGGCACTCGTGCCGGTGCCGCACGGCGAGCGGTCGTAAGCCTTTCCCGGGCAGAGGACAAAGTTGCGGCTGTTGGCCGACGGGTTCCGCGGCGGGCCGAACAACTCGATGTGATCAATCTCCTCCCCGTTCGCTCCGGTAATCCCGTGACGGACGAGGGCCTGCCGGACGCGCCAGGTGTAGTCAGTGAGCCGCTCGACGTTGGCCAGTTCCAGTTCCTGCCCGTGTTCACCGACGAGGAAGAACCAGTTGCCGCCCCAGGCGACGTCGCCGGTGACCTCGCCGACGCCATCGACCGCAACGCGGGCCCCCGCGGCGTGGCGATAGCTCGGCACGTTCTCGATGGTGACGCGGTTGCCGCCGGGGTAGTCAAACGCAACGATGCCGACGGGCGTCTCGAGGCGGTGCGTGCCGGGCCCAATGCGGCCGAGGTGAGCGAGGGTGACGGCGACACCGATCGTGCCGTGCCCGCACATGCCAAGGTAGCCGACATTGTTGAAGTAGATGACGCCGGCGACGCAGGACGCGTCACTCGGCTCACACAGCAGTGCCCCAACCAGCACGTCTGAGCCGCGCGGCTCGTTGACGACGGCGGAGCGAAGCCAATCGAAACGCTCGCGCAGGACGGTCCGCCGCTCAGCGATGCTGCCACCGCCAAGGTCCGGCGCTCCGCCGATCACGACACGGGTCGGCTCCCCGCCTGTGTGCGAGTCCACCACCTGAATCTGTGTAATATCAGCCTTCATCGCATCAAAAGGAACAAATGGCCACAGATGAACACAGATGAACACGGATGAGCAGAGGATGAAACAATCAAGCTCACTGGGGGCTCCCTCCTTCTCTTCATCTGCGTTCATCTGTGTTCATCTGTGGCCAATTCCTCTGCCTTTCTGGGTTCAGGACTTGGGCCTCGTTGCGAGTGCCTGACGGATGATCTTCAGGATTTCCTCGCGTTCGTGGCCGACGAGGGGCAGGCGCGGGGCGCGGACCGTCTCGGAGCCGTGCCCGCATTCCGCCGATGCCAGCTTGATGTACTGCACCAGCTTGACGTGCGTGTCGAGATGCAAGAGCGGCGTATACCACCGATACACCCTCAGCGCCTCTTCGTGTTTCCCGCTCGTCGCCAGGTCCCACAGCAGCCGATTCTCCTCCGGAAAGGCATTGACCAGTCCCGACACCCAGCCGATCGCCCCGAGGACGACGCTCTCCAGCACCAGGTCGTCGACACCGCAGAACAACAGGTAGCGGTCGCCGCACAGGTTCTTCAGGTCGGTAATGCGGCGCACGTTCTCCGACGATTCCTTGATCGCGACAAAACGCGGCTCGTCGGCCAAGTCAGCGAACATCGCCGGCGTGATGTCGACGCCGTAGGAGACGGGGTTGTTGTAACACAGGATGGGCAGGTCGGTCGCTTTCGCCACGGCGCGGAAGTGAGCCATCGTTTCACGCGGGTCCGACTTGTAGACCATACCCGGCAGGACCATCAGCCCATCGACGCCCGCCTTCTTCGCGTCGGTGGCGAAGCGGCACGCCAGGGCCGTCGTGTACTCGGCCACACCGCTCAGCACCGGAACGCGGCCCGCGACACGCTCGACCGTCGCCCGCAGGACGTCGAGCTTCACTTTCATGGTCGACGCTCCTGAAACTCGGGTCGCTCAGGCTATGCGGGCTTGTGGTCCTTCTGCTCCTCTTCCTGCTTCTCCTTCTCGCCTTCCTTCGCGCCGCGCGCTCGGCGGCCCTCGCCGCGACGCAGGCTCTCGTCGAGGATGGCGCCCAGCAGCAGGGCTCCCCCGATGACCGTGTACTCCAGCGCCGACGGGATGCCCCACATGAGCACCAGGTTGCCCAGCAGTTGCAGGATCGCGGTACCGATCAAGATCCCGACAACCGTCCCCTCGCCGCCGCGCAGGCTGCAGCCGCCCAGCACTGCCCCGGCGATCGCGTACAACTCCAGGAAGTTGCCGTCGCTGGACGGCTGGACCTGGTTCGTCTCCATCACGAACAGAATGCCGTAGAACGCCGCCAGGACCGAGCAGAGGACGTAGGCCAGCATCTTGTAGCGGTCGGTGGCGATGCCCGAGTAGCGCACCGCTCGCTCGTTGCTGCCGATCGCGCTGAGGTAGCGGCCATAGACGCTCCGGTGCAGGAACACCGCCGCGACGCCGGCGATCACCAACAGGATCACTAGCGACATCGGCAACCCGAAGACCGCCCGGCTGCGGTACAGCCAGTCGCGCCAGAAGGCGGGGAAGCCGCGTCCTAGTGACATGGCCTTGTCACCGGCCAGCCAGCGCGCCAGGCCGCGGTAGATGAAGAGGCCGCACAACGTCATCACGAACGCCTGCACGCGCAACTTCGTCACCAACACTCCATGCACCAGTCCGATCACGCAGCCCACCAGCAGCGTCGCGAGCATCGCCAGCAGCGGCGACCAGCCCTTCTCCGTCAACAGGATCACCAGCACCGTCGCGCTAAGCCCGACCACGGACCCGATCGACAGATCGATCCCACCAGAGATGATCAGAAGGCCCGCGCCGAGGCTGATCAGGCCGTACTTGCCGATGTCCCGGCCGAGGTTGTAGTGGTTCTCCGCCGAGCGTGCCCCCTCGTTGGCGATCAGCAGCGAGCCGTACAGGACGAGCAGGAACAGTCCGATGCCGGCGAGCTTCCTCATGATCCGTGTCCCCCGCCCGTGGCCAGGTGCATGACGGCCTCCTCGCTGAGGTCCTCACGCGGCAGTTCGCCGGCCAGGCGTCCCTCGTGCATCACCAGGACGCGGTCACTCATCCCGAGCACCTCCTCCAGATCGCTGGAGATCATCAGGATGGCCGTCCCCTGTCCCGCCAGCCTGTCCATGAGACCGTAGATCTCCGTCTTGGCGCCGACGTCGACCCCGCGTGTCGGCTCGTCCACGATCAGCAGCCGTGGGCTCCGCGTCAGCCACTTGGCCAGCACCACCTTCTGCTGATTGCCACCCGACAGCAGCCCAACGGTCTTGTCGACACTCGGCGTGTGGACGTTGAGACGCTGGCACAGGTCGCGGGCCAGGGCGCGCTCCCGCGGCGGGTTAATCAGGCCGAGCCGGCTGACCCGCTGGAGTGAGGCCAGCGTGACATTCGCCTTGACAGACGCTTCTAACACCAGTCCTTGCGAACGGCGATCCTCCGGCAGCAGGAAGACGCCGTGGGCGATCGCCTCGGCCGGGCTGCCCACGCGTACCGGGCGGCCGTCGAGAAACACCTCGCCGCTGAGCGGCCGCCGCAGGCCGAACAGCGTTTCCGCCAGTTCGCTGCGACCCGCCCCGATCAGCCCCGCCAAGCAGACGATCTCGCCGCCGCGCAGGCTGAACGAGATCGGCTGGCCCGTGCCGACATCCAGCCGCAATCTCTCGACGCGCAGGACGGGCGGAACGTTGCCGGCTGGCGGAACGTGCGTACGGCGGAAGAACTGCTTCAGTTCACGCCCGACCATCAGGCGGACCATCGCCTCGTGGCTGATCTGGTCGTGCTGCAGTTCGCCAGCGTTGCGGCCGTCGCGCAACACCACCACGCGATCGGCAATCTCCTCTACCTCCTTGAGCCGGTGCGAGATGTACAGAACACTGAGCCCGCCTCTTTTCAGGTCGCGGATGACATCGAAAAGCCGGTCCGTCTCGCGCTGGGTGAGGCTGGAAGTCGGCTCGTCCATGATCAGGACACGCGAGTCGAGCGACAGGGCGCGAGCGATCTCGACCAGCTGCTGCTGTCCGATCGACAGCCCGGCGACGGGCGCTCGTGGCGAGCTGTCGAGACCGAGGCGACGCGTGATGGGCTCGGCGTCGGCGTAGATGCGCTTGTCGACCAGGCCGAGGAAGCCGCCACGGCGCGGCTCGCGGCCGAGGAAGATATTGCCGGCGACGTCGAGGTTTTCCGCCAGGTTTAACTCCTGGTGGATCAGCACGATGCCGAGCCGCTGCGCCTCCTGCACACCGCCCAGGCGCAGCGGCCGGCCATCCAGCAGGACAGTCCCGCTGTCGAGGCGCTCGACCCCCGCGAGGATCTTCATGAGGGTCGACTTGCCGGCGCCGTTCTCACCGACGACCGCCAGCACTTCGCCGCGTCGCAGCGACAGGCGGACCCGGTCGAGGGCTTGCACGCCGGGAAAGGCCCGCGAGACATCGCGGGCTTCGAGCAGGTAAGGCGCGGGGGTCGCCTCGCCGGAGTGTTCTGCCGCCATGACACGCCGCTCCTCGCGCCGCCGGTCAGGAGCCCTTGAGCTTCTTCAGTTCCTTGTGGAACTCCTCGACGTTCTTCTTGGTGATGACGCGGTGCGGCACCCAGATGCGGCCGTTCTTGTCAGGCTTGTATTTCTTCAGAATGCTGTCATCGCCGCGGGCCAGCGCGGACATGATCTTGACCGAGTCGTAACCGAACTTGTACGGGTTCTGCACGACCGTGCCGGAGACGTGGCCGTCCTTGATTCCTTGCAGGGTCTCCTCGTTTTCGTCGAAGCCGATCAGCGCCAGCTTGCCCAGCCGCGAACCCTCCTCGAATGCCTTGACGCCCTCCAGCATCGCCGGCGGATTGTACGCCCACAGGCCGACGAACGCGCTCAGTTCCTTCTTCTTGTCCTTAGCCAACGTCTGGTCGACCTTCTTGCGGCAGGTCGCCTGGTCGGCGTCGTCGGTGGTGGTGTCGACCAACTCGTACTTGCCGAAGCGAGCCGGATACTTGTTGTTGACAACCCTCTCCAACTCGTCGGCCGCCTTGTCGCGTCCCCCAGCGAGGGAGATGCAGACGCCCTCGCGGCGCTGCTGGGCGTTGAGCACGTCGAGCTTACCGACGAAGATGACGAACTTACCGCCGCCGGGGGCAGCCTGTTTCAGCAATTCGCCGACGGCCTCGCCGGCCTCGACATTATTCGTGCCCAGATAGCAGCGACGCACTTCCAGGGCCCTCGAATCCTTCTTCTCGTCGACGTCGCTGTCGACCATGAGGAGAGGGACCTTCTCGTTGACATCGTGATAGAAATCAATCTGACTGTCAACGTTATTGGGGCTGACGGCGATCGCCTTAACCCCCTTGGCGAGCAGGCCCTCGATCAGCTTGCGCTGCTCCTCGACGGTGCCGCGCGGCGGCATGCGGAACTCGACCTCGACGTCGCCCAGTTCGTCCTCGGCAGCGCGGGAGCCGCTCTTGGCGATCGTCCAGAACTCGAAGGCATTATTGGAGACGAACGCGACCTTGATCTTGTTCGACTTGTTGCCGCACGCAGGCAGCGCCGCGAGAACGGCGGGTACGACGAGCAGGGCCAGCCAGCGGAGAGATTTCATGGCGCAACTCTTTTCAGGAAGATACAATGGGCACCTACGCCCGGGATGATCATTCTCTTGAGAATATCCGGAAGCGGAACGAGAGCAAGAGGATAGGGAGGAATCAGCTCCCGATGGGGATCGCCTTGCTGCCGATGTCGCGGCGATAGAAGGCGCCGGAGAACTTGATCCGCGCCACCGCCTCGTAAGCCCGGCGCCGGGCGTCGGCCAGCGTGTCGCCGAGCGCCGTCACGCCGAGGACGCGGCCGCCATCCGTCACGATGCGGTCGCCGTCGCGGAGCGTGCCGGCGTGGAAGACCTTCACGTCCGCCAGCCGTCCTGCCTCGGCGAGTCCCTCGATGGCGTAGCCCTTCGAGTAGTTGCCGGGGTAGCCCCGGCTCGCCATCACCACGCACACGGCAGGACGCTCGTCCCACTCCAGGCCACGGTCGCCGAGCAGTTCCTGCAGCCGATCGTCGACGGCCGCGTCGAGCACGTCGAGCAGGTCCGTCTTGAGGCGCATCAGCAGAGGTTGACATTCCGGGTCGCCGAAACGGCAATTGAACTCCAGCACGCGCGGGCCCTTGACCGTAATCATCAAGCCGGGGTACAGGACGCCACGAAACGCCTGCCTGCGCCGCTTCATGGCGTGGACGGTCGGCACCAGCACGGTCTCCTCGACCTGGCGCATGAGGTCCGGTGTCGCCAGAGGCGCGGGGCAGTAGGCGCCCATGCCGCCCGTGTTGGGACCGGTATCGCCGTCGCCGGCGCGCTTGTGGTCCTGGCAGGCCGGCAACGTCACGATGGTCCGCCCGGCCACCAGAGCCAGCACGCTCAGCTCCTCGCCCTCCAGCTTCTTCTCGATGACGACCTGACGTCCGGAGGCGCGGCCAAACTCCTCCTTGACCATGATGCGCTCGACGGCGGCCAGCGCCTCCTCGGTGCCGGCGCACACGAAGACGCCCTTGCCGGCGGCCAGGCCGTCGGCCTTGACGACGACCGGCTGCGACGGCCCCAGCGGCACGCGCACCACCGTCGTTGCCCGCGGGTTGGCCGGCGTTGGCCGCGGCTTGTCGACGAGCAGGTAGCGTGTCCCACCCTCGGTGACGATGCGTTCGGGTTTGAAGGGGCCGTAGTGGGTGCGGTCGTCGACGACGACATAGTCGCGGCTGTGGAGGTGCTGCCGGGCCATGTCGGGGTGGTCGAAGACACGGAACTCGGCGGTCGGCACGTCGATGTGGCGCATCAGTTCCTTGGCGAAGACCTTGCTCGACTCGAGCTGAGCCGCCTCACGCGTCGGGCCGAAAATGCGCAGGCCCTCCTTCTGGAATTTGTCGACGATGCCCAGCGTGAGCGGCTCCTCCGGGCCGACAACCGTCAGGCCGATGCCCTCTTTTCTGGCGAATTGGACCAACTTGTCGACGTCATTGGCCTCGACGGGGACGTTGACCCCGTCCTCGGCGGTGCCGGCGTTGCCGGGGGCGCAGTAGACGCGCTCGGCCCGCGGCGACCGGGCGAGCTTCCAGACCAGGGCGTGTTCGCGCCCGCCCTTGCCAACGACCAGGACCTTCATACGCCGTCTCCTCCGCGGGATGAACTCCGTGGGCATTTGCGGAGGGCGAGGCCCCTGCCGAGCCGGGCACAGCCGGCTCGGCAGGGGCCTCGCCCTCCCGGAGCTTCGTGCTTCAGCCCTGAAGCACGGTTGCCGCGGCGTGGGAGCCGTCGTTGCTGCCGAGCAGCTCGACCAGCGCCCGTGCCAGTCGCTGGGCCGCCGCCCGCGTGTCGCGCGCCAGCCGCCACAGTTCGAGGACCAGTCCCGGCGAGCGGGCCAGCGACGCCAGCAAGCGCGGGATGCGCACCTCGGGACCGGACATCAGGTTGACCAGCCGCGGCGACAGCGGCGTGTCGACCTCGTCGGAGATGACGCGGACACAGGAGAAGGGAATACCGCGCTCGGCACAGAAGCGGGCCACGAAGGCGGATTCCATATCGACGGCAACGGCGCCGAAGCACTCGCCGAGTTGGCGCTTCTCGTGCGGGTCGCCGACCAGGTGCGCCATCGACAGGACACGGCCGTGCCGCCAGGCGATGCCCTCGCGCCCGGCCTCGCCGGCCTCGGGGTCGCGCGGCCAGCGCCGGCCGCGCGGGTCGAGGACCTCCGTGGCGAAGATCACATCGCCGACGCTGTACTCGTCGTGCAGGGCCCCGGCGAAGCCTGCCGCGACAAGGAACAGCGGTTGCAACAGGCCCTGTCCCGGAAAGTACGACTCGGTCAGCCAGCGCAGCGCTCGACCACAGCGCTCCGGGCCGACGCCGCTCTCCAGGACCAGCACGCGTTCCAGCGAGGTGCCACACAGCCAGGCGGGGCAGGGGGCCGAGGTCAGCCGTCGCCGCACGTCGAAGTGGCGGTAGAACGGCTGCGCTTCGCGCCGTAGTGCGAACAGGATACACGGATACATGCGAGAGCAATTGCGGTTGCAGAGAGCGAAAAGTTGCAGCGTGTTGCAGATTGTATGAGCGGCTTGATCGCAATCCACCAAAAAGTTCCGGACGGACCGTTCATTTCCCCGGACGATCTTCGACCCGTAGGTCAGGCTTTCCAGCCTGACGGGTTTGGTCAGCCTAGAGCGGTTTGCATTTGCTCGTAGCACAGGCGTCTCGCCTGTGCGCTGTCGCGGTTCGGCACAGGCGAGACACCTGTGCTACGGCCGACTGCAAAACGCTCTAGAAAGGCCGACCTACGTAGAAGGAGATGCGAATCGTCTCCTGTTTGATCTCACGCGGGATGGGACGGAGGACATCGACCTCGAAGGGTCGCGCGATGCTGTTGCCGGCCAGGTCTTCCAGGCGCGTGTCGGCGACGAGCGAATAGGTTCCGGCTCGCCACGCTTCCTTCGGCGTGAACTGCCAGCGCGTTTCGCCTCCGCTCACGCGGATCGTGCCGGCCAGCTTGCGGCCCTTCGCGTCGGTCACCCACAGCATGCGCTGCAGCAGGGCGTGGTCGAGCGGCTTCTCGAAGCGCACGCTCAGCGGCTTGGTCGAGCCGGCAGCGGGAGCATCCAGCTTCCACTTCTTCGGGTCGGGACGGGCGTCGTCGGGGGCGCCGACGGTGAAGGTCTTGCGAAAGGACTCGCGCAGCGGGACGTCGTCGGCGTCGCGCCAGTCCCGGTCGATGACGAGCGTGTATTGCTTGCCCTCGATCAGCGACGGGCCAACCTCCTCGCGCGGCTTGAGGCCGCGCTTGACCCGACCCGGATCGAAGAAGAGGGTGAAGCGCATGCCATCGGGGCTCCACAGTTCCTGGTCCAGTTCGAGGAACGGCCGTTCCACCTTCTTGCCCGCGGCGTCCAGCAGGCTGATGTGCTTGTAGACGTCGCCGCGCGACATCGGCTCGGAGAAGTGGAGGTAGAACTTCAACTGATTCTCGGGCAGGCGATCGGCGGTCGGATAGACCTGCGTGACAACCGTCCGCGTCCGCTTCAGGCGGAGATCGGTGAAGCGCATCGTGAGGGGTTTCGTGTCCGCGGGCGGCCGCGGTAGGCGAGCCGGGTTGAACACGGCGCGGTAGCGCGTGCCGATCGCGAAGGGGAAACGCGGCTCGAAGCGCAGGGCTCCGTCGCGGACCGTGTACGAGCCGAGCATCGCGGGCGTGTCGTCTCCGGTCGGCCGGTCGCGGTCGAGTCGGACGGCCAGCAGCGCCGCCCATCGCTCGGCATCCCACTTCGCCTGGCGCAGCGCCTCGAGGTTCGCCGCGTCGAGGCCGACGACCCGCACCACCTTGCCGCCCTCCGCGCGCTCCAGTTCGACGGCGCCGGACGCGGGCCGGGTTGCCGCCAGGCTCGTCAGGACAGCAAGGAAAGGGAGGAGTCTTCGGCTCATGGTGTCGGTCTCCGGATCGGGTGGTGGCAGCTCTTCCGCTTGCGGCTTCGCGGACGCGAAGCCGCAAGCGGAAAACCATCTAACCACCCGACCCTCTACGGCAGGTCGATGGTGTTCAGGGTCAGGCCCCCGTCACTGGCCTGGGTGAG
>JACOUH010000269.1 GCA_016177925.1 Planctomycetota bacterium
CGGGAGGGGCACCCGCCGACATAATCCCCTCTTGACGTGCCGCGCTGAAACGTTATAAGCCCCAAATTCTGTCCGGATCGACCGGAGGGTGCGCTCGGCCGTCCAACGGCCGGCGCGCCGACAGACGAAACAGGAAGGGAGGCCAGCGCCACCATGGCACGACCAGATCGAGGGCGGCGAGCCCGCCGCCGGATGCCCTTGCTCCTAGCGACCCTGGCCGTCGTCGCGGCGGCGGCAGGCGTCTACTTCGCGCGGACCGGCTCCGCCGCCGGCCAGGACAAGATGCCGGTCGCGGACGACGGGGCGCCGCCGCTCGTGCCGACCGAGAAACCCAAGCCGCTGCCGGCGGGTGCCGTCCCCGCCGAGGCGCCGCCTCCGCCCATGAAGAAGGACGATGACTCCTGGAAGCCCGAGAAACGCGAGTGGTATTTGACGCCGTACTCGCCGCCGACCGGCAAGACCCCGACGCCGCCGCTGGGCGGCCCCAACGGGCCCATTGCCGCGCCCGAGAAAGCTCCCGTCCCGGCGGAGCGCGTTATCAAGTGGGAGGGCACCGACCAGGAGCCATTCCCAATGCCGCCCGAACTGATCGGCGTCGACCTGATGAAGCAGACCCAGGCTGCAGCCGATGCCAAGAGCCGCGCCTGCATCACCTGCCACCAGGGCGTCGGCGACATGCACGGCAAGACCACCGTCCACCTCGGCTGCGTCGACTGCCACGGCGGCAACGCCCAGAAGGAGTACCCGGCCCCCGGCTCGACGCGCTACTGCCCCGCCGCCCCGCAGTCGCGCAACCCGCACGTCTGGCGGTCCAGCGCCAACCCGGTCCGCTCCTACACCGTCCTCAACCACGAGAACCCCGATTTCATCCGCTTCGTCAACCCTGGTGATCTCCGCATCGCCCACATCAGCTGCGGCACCACCAACTGCCATCCCAAGGAAGTGATGCAGAACCACAAGAGCATGATGGCCCACGGCTGCATGCTCTGGGGGGCGGCCCTCTACAACAACGGCGCCGTGCCCAACAAGCGGGCCCGCGTCGGCGAGGCCTACGGCATGCGCGGCGAGCCGCTCCGCCTGCAGACCGTGCCGCCGCCCACCGAGTGGGAAATGAAGCACCGCGGCGTCGTGCCGTTCCTCGACCCGCTGATCCGCTTCGAGGTGTCGCAGCCCAGTAACGTGCTCCGCATCTTCGAGCGCGGCGGCAAGTTTCGCCCCGAGGTCGGCATCCCGACCCGCGAGGAAGGCCCCGGCCGGCCCATCCTGACGCGCCTCAGCGACCGTGGCCTCGGCACCCAGAACCGCACCGATCCTGTCTGGATCGGTCTGAATAAGACGCGTCTGTTCGACCCGGGCACGAACTTCATCGGCACCAACGACCACGCCGGCGACTTCCGCCAGTCGGGCTGCGCCTCCTGCCACGTCATCTACGCCAACGACCGCTCGCCGGTCCACTCGGGCCCGTATGCCAAGTACGGCAGCCGTGGCCTCGGCTACGACAAGGACCCGATGATCCCCAAGGACCAACCGGGCCACCCGATCAGCCACCGCTTCGCCAAGGGCAGCAGCATCCCGACCAGCCAGTGCATGATCTGCCACGTCCACCCCGGCACCACCGTCATGAACAGCTACATCGGCTACATGTGGTGGGACGTCGAGAGCGACGCCGAGATGATGTACCCCACCGAGGGCAAGCACCTGACTGCCCAGCAGGTCATTGCCGGGGCGATGTCCGACCCCAACGAGATCTCGCTGCGCGGCAACTGGTCTGATCCCGAGTTCCTGGCCACTCTCTACGACAAGAACCCCCAGACCCGGCACAACTTCTTCGGCGACTTCCACAGCCACGGCTGGGTCTACCGTGCCGTCTTCCGCCAGGACAAGAAGGGCAACATGCTCGACTACTACGGCGACAAGATCAAGGACTACAACGCCGCCTCGCGCATGATCGGGGCCAACATGCCGGTCGAGATCCGCGAGCTGTATCGCCATTACGACAAGAAGACGCCGCAGCAGCGTGCCGAGGAGGAGAAGAAGGTTGCGATGAAGCGGCATGGCGTGGCGCACCACCTGCTCGACATTCACATGGAAAAGGGCATGCACTGCGTCGACTGCCACTACATCCAGGACTGCCACGGCAACACGCGCTTGCAGATGGAAGTCCGGGCAGCGGTCGAGATCCAGTGCATTGACTGCCACGGCACCATCACCAAGGAAGCGAGCCTGCGTTCGTCCGGGCCGGCCGCCTACACGTCGACGCCTGGCAAGCCGTGGCTGGGCCGCGATCTCGCCGCCCTGCGCACCCCGTGGGGCAAGCCGCGCTTCGAGCGCAAGGGAGGAAAGGTCTATCAGAACTCCCTTGTCGAGAAGGACATCACCTGGGAAGTCGTCCAGACCAAGGACACCATCAACCCGGCCAACGAGCACTACAACCCGAAGGCGGCCCTCGCCAAGACAGTGCGCAGGGAAGGCGACAAGCTGGTCTGGGGCAATGTCCCGCCGCCGGCCAAGCCCGGCATCGCTGATAGCGGCTGCGCTCACTCGAACAAGAACATGACCTGCCAGAGTTGCCATTCGAGTTGGAACCCGAGCTGCTACGGCTGCCACCTACCGCAGCGGGCCAACATCAAGATGCCGCAGCTGCACAACGAGGGCGACGTCACGCGCAACTACACCGCCTACAACTGGCAGACCCTTCGCGACGAGGTGTTCATGCTCGCTCGGGACGGCGACGCCACCGGCAACCGCATCAATCCGTCGCGGTCGTCGTGTGCGGTCCACGTGTCGTCGTTCAACGGTCTGCGTGAGCAGATCTACGTGCAGCAGCAGACGCACTCCGGCGAGGGCCTGTCCGGTATCGCCTTCAGCACCAACGTCCCGCATACCGTCAGCGGCAAGGGTACGACCAAGATGTGTACCGACTGCCACTGCTCCAAGAACGACGACAACAACGCCCAGATGGGCCAGCTCTTGATGTTCGGCACCGGCTATCTGAACTTCATGGGCCGCCTGTGCTGGGTCGCCGCCGGCGAGCACGGCGTGCATGCGGTAGTGTCAACCGAGTTGGAGGAGCCGCAGACGGTCATCGGCAGTTTCCTGCATGAGCACGCCTGGCCCGAGGAATACGAGAAGCACAAGAAGCACAACAAGGAGCTGCGCGAGGCCCGCGAGCACCCCGGCAAGGACATCATCGAGAATATCACGCACCCGTTCCGCAAGACCAAGGTCCTCAGCGTTCAGAACCGCGGCGAGTATGCCTACTGTGCCTGCGGCGAGGGCGGTCTGAAGGTGCTCGATATCTCCTTCGTCGACCACAAGGGCTTCTCCGAGAAGGTCTTTACGGCGCCGGTGTCGCCGGTCGGCCAGCAGTTCTACGTCGACACGGCCTACGCCCAGTACGCCTGTGCCCCGACCACGCTGGCGCCCGACCCGACGCGCAACCACTACAAGGAGAACGAGGACGCCGCGGTCGACCTGATGTACGCCTTCATTTACGTCTGCGACAAGTACGAGGGCCTCATCCTGGTCGGCGCCGGCACGCTGCTCGACGGCAACCCGCTCAACAACTATCTGAAGCGCGACCTGACCTACAACCCGAACGGCCTGCTGTGCGGCGCCAAGTACATCGCGTTTGCCGGCAAGTATGGCTACGTCTGCTGCGACAAGGGAGTGGTCGTCATTGACTTCGGCAACCCGCTCAAGCCGCAGGTCAAGGCGATCATCGACAAGAAGTACGTCCATCACCCCACCTGCGTCGCGTTCCAGTTCCGCTACGCCTACGTGACCGACGAGGATGGCGTGAAGGTGTTCGACATCACCGAGTTGGACAACCCGCGGCCGGTCAGCAAGATCGCCGTCAAGCACGCTTACAAGATCTACCTGGCCCGCACCTACGCCTACGTGGCGGCCGGCAAACTGGGGCTGGTCATCCTCGACATCGAGAAGCCCGAAGAGCCGAAGATCGATCAGATCTACAATGCCGAAGGTGAGATGCACGACGTTCACGACGTGCAGCTGGCGATCACCTATCCGAGCGAGTTCGCCTACGTCGCGGACGGTCACGGCGGCATGCGGATTCTGCAGCTGACGTCGCCGGAGACGCACGGCTTCATGGGCTTCAGCCCGCGTCCGGAGCCGAAGCTGATCGCGACGTACAAGATCCCGCACGGCGGCGAGGCGCTCGCCATCGCCCGGGCCCTCGACCGCGACCGCGCGGTGGACGAGAGCGGCCGGCAGATTGCCGTGTTCGGCCGCGTCGGCGCTCGCCCCTTCACCCGCGACGAGATGGACAAGATGTACTTGCGCAACAAGAAGGTGTGGAAAGTGAGCGACGACTACAACGATCCGAGGTACTCGAAGGCGCCGTGGCAGGACCTGCCCGCGCCTGGCCCCGAGGGCGGGCCGATGCTGCCGCCCAAGTGATGTGATTCTTAGCCCGACGCGCAAGCGAGGAACACGACAACCTCGCTGGCGCGTCGGGCTAAGAAATGACAAGGGGCCGGCGGAGGATTCATCCTCCGCCGGCCCCTCGCGTTTACTGCGGCAGGCGGCTCACTTGAGCGCCTTGCTCAAGGCTTTCAGCTCTGTGATGAACTCCCTCGGCTGATACTTGGCGATTGCGTCGAGCGTCTTCTTCTCTTCCTGGTCGCTCAGCTCCTGCAGCTTGTTGGAACGCTTGACTACGGCATCGTTGAACGGCTCGTTCGCGACACTGCTCTGGACGACGCTGAGGAAGTCGTTCTTGATCAGTTTCTTGAAGTCGGCTTCCGAAATCTCCTTGCCCTCGGCAAGCATGGCGAGGTGCGCCTTGAAGTCCTCGAACCCCTTGTTGAAGTTCGCCGTGGGAGTGGCCTGGTCCGGCTTGGACGCTTCCCAGATGATCTCACGCATGATCTCAAGACGCTTGGGGCGGTTGAAGTACGGCTCCAGGTTGAGAGACTTCGTGAGGCGGTCCAGCGCCTTGTCGGCGTCGCCGGCAAGTTTCAGCTCCGCACAGGCAACGCGGAGGATCGACGCCACCTCCCGCGCCGTCTCGTAGTCCGCGAGCACCTTGCCGTCGGCGGCACCGTACAACTCACAGAGTTTCTTGACGGTGTCGCTGACCTTCTCCTTGGTGAATTCCACCGTACTCAGATCCTTAATGAGCGCGTCGCACCAGGCGATCAGCTGCGCACTGGAGGTCGTCAGCTTGGCGGGATCGCCGAAGGGACGAGCGTTGGTGGCCTCGACGAGTTTGTCGAGTTGTTTACGTAGGTCTTCGAGCCCGGTCTTGTCCTTGCCTGAGTAGATAATCGCAGCCGAGAGGCCGCCCAGTGGCCACAGTCGCACGACCGGCCGGCCGGGGATGACCCGCGCCGAGACGGTCCCCGGCACATGGTAGCCGAAGCCGCGCGACTGACGATAGCCGGGGTAGCGGAGGTCGTGGTGACAGGCGTAGCAGTCGGAGTGCGCCATGGCCAACTCGGGCCAGCGCTCACTCGCCTTGTCGCCCAGCGCCGGGTTGGAATCGATCTCCGGCCAGAACGATTTGGGCTTGGAAAAGTCGGCGCGGTCGTGGGCAAGCTTGAGTGTTTCCCGCACGGCGACGACGCTCCCGATCAGGGACGTCCGCGTCTGCTGGAAATCCATGTATTGCAGGTCGTAATTCTTCTTGATCGCCGGGTTGTCCTTGTTCTTCACCAGCCAGGGCACGTTGCGGGCGTTGCGCCAGTGCTGGGGTTCGTTGCGCGAGAACGTGGCCAACTCAATCGGCGGCAGAGGCGGGTGCCCCGCAGCCATCATGGCGTGGGTAACGACCTTGCCCTCGGAGGCATTGCCGATGTGGCAGGACGTGCATAACTCGGCCCGCACGGCGGGGTCGCGGACATTGCGCATGCCCTTCTGGAACTTGACCTCCGGGGAGTTCTCACGCCAGCGGGGCTGGATATGGTCGCCGTACCAGCCGCCGCCACCGCCCTTCTGGGTACAGGGACCGTGGCAGCCCGCGCAGCTGACGCCGTCCTTGTTGTCAAGTGCCGGGGCGCCCTTGTCCTTGTTGATCTGACTGAGGTTGTGCATCGCGTGGCAGCTCAGGCAGCCGTTCTCTGGCTTGAGCACCGCCTTTTCGTCCCCCCTGAACATGACTTTGCCGATCTGCTTCCCACGGTCCCCCATCAGCACAGCGTAGGCCTGGGCGTGCTTGTCGTAAGCACGCCAGATCGAGGATTCAGTCAGCAGCACGAACTCGGTGGACGGAGAGGCCCTTCCGGGCGGGTTGATACGTCCGAGGATAGGCGCGGTGTGGCACTCGGAGCATCTACCGGACTGCTCATAGATCTGATTCTTCCAGGCCTCGACGTCGGGCGGCTGATTGAGGGGCTGGGCGCGGGCGGCCCGCTGGGCCAGGAACCCGATGCCGGCGGCGACCGCCAACGCCAGGGCGCCGGCGGCGACGAGTTTCGCGGGCAATGAGAGTTTTGGCATGGTACTGGTCCTTTACTTGCCAAGGTGCCGGCGGATGGTGTCGAGCTGGCTGGCGAGGGTCGGCTCGGCGACGGGGTTGAAATACTGCGGGCTGTCGACGCCCGGGGGGAACGCGCTGCGCAGGCGCTTCTTGATGGCCAGCAAGTCATTCTTCACACCAGGGTCTGCCTTGCCGCTGTCGCTGAGGGCAGTCTGGAAAGCCGCCAGCGAGAGATAGACCTGGGTGGCGTCGTCCCAGTCCATGCCCTTGGCCCTGTCTGCGCCGTCCTGGGCGAACAGTTCAATGTAGCCGCGCAGCTGCTTGGGGTCGAGGGCCGGCTCCTTGGCGACGCGGGCGATCAGCTGGTCGAGCCGGCGGGCTGCTGCCCCCGCCTCGCGGGCGGCAGCCTGAGCATTGGGGGCCGGCTTCTCCATGATGCCGCGAAGCTTGGCGAGATCGCCGGGCAGTGCAGAGGCAGTCTCCCCGCCGAGCTTCTTCGACAGTGGCGTCACCAGGCTCAGATACCACGTCCCGTAGGCCGGGGCGCCGACGGGGCGCGTCTTGTACTTGGCCGTCTGGCGCTCCACCTCTCTCGAGTCGAGCAGCTCCAGGTTCTTGTGGCAGGCGTAACAGGCATACTCGGAGAACTCGGGCCAGGGCTTGTCGATGCTCTTGTTGGCGTTGGCCGCTCGAGATTCGAGCAATTCCAGCGACGCTTTCGCGGCGGTCAGTTGCCCGAGCAGCCAGAGACGAGCCTCGAAGTCAACCGGCTGATTTTTGGCGGGGTTGGTCGTGTAATTGCGGTCGTTCCAGTGCTTGTTGTAGATACCGTGGTAGCCGCCCATCTCGAAATTGAGGCGCGGGTGGCCGGCCGCAATCAGGTCGTGATTGACCTCCTTGGTCGCGTTGCCGACGTGGCAGCTGGTGCAGAGCTTGGTGCGCTTCGACAGGTCCCAGACATTGCGCAGCCCGTAGACCGATTCCTTCTCCTCGTTCGACTTCTCCTTGAAACCGCGGGCGTAGTGCGTGGTGAGGTACTTCTCGGCGGGGCCGTGGCAGCTCTCGCAACCGACGCCGTCGCCGACGAAGAAGCGCTCGCCGGCCTCGCCCTTGGCGGCATAGGTCGAGTGACACTCCAGGCACAGGCGACGCGCGGTGGCGGGCACCTTGTCGGGGTCGGCCTCGCTGTAATAAAGGTTGCGGACGATGCGGCGCGAGCGATCGTTCTCGAGCACGGCGTAGGCTCGGGCGTGCTTGTCCCAGGCGGACCAGGTGCTGTACTCGCTCCGCGCTTCGGCCTTGGCCCCGTTGAAATGATGGCAGGCCATCGAGGCACAGGAGGCCACGCCGAAGAACTTGGCCGTCTCTCCCCTTTGGGGCGCCTGGATTGGCTCCGCCTGACGGCCCGAAGCCGGCGAGCGCGGCCAGGCGAGCCAGGCACCGACGACGACGGCCGCCCCAAGGACGGCGCCTCCACCGACGCGCTTGATCACGATGCTCTCCCGCTGATGGGTATGCGAGGTTTGTGGGGGCAAGTTTTTAACTTGCCCTTGCTTCCCGGCAAGTTAAAAACTTGCCCCACAAGTTTACCGCACGTCTGGGATGATCGCACAAGCAACGAAGGGCTGTCAAGGAACAACCTACCCGGGGCGCCCTGGCGCTTCAGTCCCGACCCGCACAGCCGGCATGGCCGGCGTTCCCGGTGCGCCTCTCACTTTTGGCGAGCGGGGGGCGTGAGCCCCCTGATCAAGTCATCAGGAGGCTCACGCCCCCCGCTCGCCGGGCGCCACCACAAGGGGACGCGGAAGACATGGTCCTCGAACTGCATCTGGAGGACGTCCAGTTGTTCAACGCCCTGGAGGAGAAACACTTCGCCCGGCCCGCAGCCGCCGAGTAAAGCTCCTGTCGTTCTGGGTCAGCGTCCGGGCCCGGAGAGGGTGAAGGCGGCCCACAGCCGCGGGTGTGCCTTGCCGCCCGGACCGGGCTTCACGACCTCCTCGGCGCTGCCGGGCACCTCCACGAACTTCCCCCGGAACCCCGCCGCTAACTCCGGAATCTGGGCCGGATGGCGGTAGATCTCCAACTGCGCCTGGCGGAGGGCCTCGACCGGCGGCAGGTCCTTCTGCCAGAGGTTGTGGTAGAAGAGGGCCATCAGGGCGGCGGTCGGGCGGTCCGGCACCTTCCACAGGCTGGCCACCACGTCGCGCGTCCCGGCCAGGTGCAACGCTCGCTGCAGACCGAAGGTGCCCTCCCCGTCGGCCACGTCGCCCAGCCCACTCTCGCACGCCGACAGCACCGCCAGCTCCAGCCCGGACAGATTCAGATCGACCAGGGCCTCGCCGGTGGCGACACCGCGCCCCGGCGTGCCCGGCCGGTTGGCGCCGGCGAAGACCAGGCCGGTCATCACCATGGGGCTGAGCGCGCCGGCCCCGACCCGCTCGCCCCGCAGCGTCCGCTGGAACAGCTCGGGGTCGAGCGCCTTCGGCCAGGGGCCGAGCCCGGCGATCGTCACGACCTCGCGCTTGTCGGCGAGATAGAGGAGGATCGGCGCGACGCCGGCGCAGTTGACGAGGTCGCTCTGCACGACGCCGAGCGCGATCCCGGCGGCGACCCCGGCGTCGATCGCATTGCCCCCCGCCTGCAGGATATCGAACCCGGCGGTCGCCGCCAGGTAATGCCCGGCGGCGATGGCATGGCGGGTGACGGCGATCGTCGGGCGGTGGGCGGTCATGGCATTTCCTCCGCGAGAGCGTTAGGGCGAGCTTACATCAGCCGGCGCCAGCCGGAAGAGCGAAGCGTCCTACACCACCGGTTGAATCGTCATGCTTCCGCCGCCTGATCTTTCTGGCCAGGATCAGGCGGATTTCGCCTCAAGATTGAATAGGGGCGAAAGGCGTGAGTTTGTTGTCGCATATCTTCATGCTACACTGGCAATGTGGCTTTTACGTGTTCTCGTTACGTTCGGAGGGCTTGGCGGCGCGGCGACGCATAGGTGTGTTCGGCGGCGGGGAAGCGGCCGGCGCGGACATCCTCGGCGTATTCCCGGGCAGCGGCGCGGATCTCGGCGCCCAATTCGCGGTAGCGCTTGACGAAGCGGGGGGTGAACTCGGTGAAGAGGCCGAGCATGTCGTCGATCACCAGGATCTGCCCGTCGCAAGCGGGCGAGCCGCCGATGCCGATCGTCGGCACCGCCACCGCCGCGGTCAGCTCGCGCGCCAGGCTCTCGGCGGTGCCCTCGATGACCAGCGAGAAGGCGCCGGCATCGGCGATCGCGCGGCCGTCATGCATGATCTTGTCGCGCTCGGCCGCGGCGTGGCCGCGCGAGCGGTAGCCGCCCAGCGCGTTGACCGCCTGCGGCGTCAGCCCGACATGACCCATCACCGGCACGCCGCGCCGTACGAGGAACGCGACCGTCTCGGCCATCTCCTCGCCGCCCTCGAGCTTGACGGCCGCGCAGCCGGTTTCGGCCAGCAC
>JACOUH010000270.1 GCA_016177925.1 Planctomycetota bacterium
AAGGCGGGGGCACTGTCCGCGCTGGGCGGCGGCTTCACCTTGCCTCACCTCCTCCGCGCCGAGGAGGCCCGCCGCCAGCCACGCCAGAAGGCCCGGGTCAAAAGCGTGATCGCCCTCTATCTGCTCGGCGGTGCCGGGACCCAGGACATGTGGGACCTCAAGCCGAACGCCCCGGCCGAGATCCGTGGCGAGTTCAAGCCCATTGCCTCCAGCGTCCCCGGCCTCCAGGTTTGCGAGCATTTGCCGCGACTGTCCCGGTGGATGCACCGGGCGGCCCTGGTCCGCTCCGTCAACCACAAGGCCGGCTGTCACAACCCGCTGCCGAGTTACTCCGGCTACGAGGCGACGCTCAGCGACATCACCACCACAAAGGACACCTACCCACCGAGCATGGGCGCCATCTGCGAATATCTGAAGGCGCGCCAGGGGGTTCACTCGCCCGGAGACGACTTCCCCGCCTACGTCTATCTGCCCTGCTACCTGGGTTGGGGCACCGCCATCCGTTACCCCGGCCCCTACGCCGGCTTCCTCGGCAAGCGCTACGATCCGCTGTTCACCGAGTGCTCCCCTCACGTCGACCACCCGCCCGAGAAGCAGTTCGAGCCGCAGCCACTGCGCGGCGAGCCGCGCATCCCCAATGGTGTCCTTGCCGACGGCATCACCCTTGATCGCCTCAACACGCGCCAGAGCCTCGCCCGCCAGTTCGACGACCGGCTGCGCGAGATCGAGGGCCAGCCGGCGTTCGTCGCCTTCGACCGTTACGAGCAGCGCGCCCTGAGTCTGCTGACATCGAAGAAGGTCAAGGCGGCGTTCGACCTCAACAAGGTCGATCCGCGGCTGCGCGACCGCTACGGCCGTACCCTGTTCGGTTCGAGTGCCCTGATCGCTCGCCAGCTGGTCGAGGCGGGCACTCGCTTCGTCAACGTCTCCTGGGACACGTTTTGGGAGCGGCTCAAGGTGCAGTACGAGGGCTGGGACACGCACCACCGCAACTTCCCGATCTACCGCGACTACAACTTGCCCTACTTCGACCTGACCTGCTCGGCGCTGCTGGAAGACCTCGACAGCCGCGGTCTGCTCGACGAGACGCTGGTGATCGTGCTGAGCGAGATGGGCCGCACGCCGAAGATCAACCCCAACGGCGGTCGCGATCATTGGACCTACTGTTACACCGTCTTCATGGCCGGCGGCGGCCTCAAGGGCGGCGCCGTGTACGGCGCTTCCGACGCTCACGCTGCGTATGTCAAGGATAAGCCGGTCAGCACCGCCGACATCTGCGCGACCGTCTACGAATGCCTCGGCATCGACCCGACGATGCCGATCCGCGATTATGCCGGCCGTCCAATCCCGGTGGCCCACGGCGGCAAACCCATCCACGAGATCCTGGCATGAAGCATTGGCCACAGATGAACACAGATGAACACAGATAGAAGAGGACAGGAGCCATGCGGGCATCGCGGCATCGATCCGTTCCGATCTTGTTCTTTCATCTGTGTTTATCTGTGTTCATCTGTGGCCATTCTTCTTTGCTGTCCGTCGCCAGGGCCGAGCCGGTCAGTTTCCGCCGTGACGTGATGGCCGCGCTCAGCGTCAGCGGCTGCAATACCGGCAGCTGCCACGGACTGCCGAGCGGTCGCGGCGGATTCCGCCTGAGCCTGTGGGGCCAGGATCCGGCCTCCGACTACCTCCAACTGACGCGCGACGTTTTCGGCCGCCGCACCAGCCGGCTCGACCCCGACTCCAGCCTGATCTTTCAGAAGGCGCTGGGCCGTCTCCCCCACGAGGGTGGCAAGCGCTTTGCCGTGGACAGTCTGGCCGCCCGCATCCTCCGTGCCTGGCTGGCCGAGGGCCTGCGCGACGACCCGCCGGACTTGCCGGCCTTGAAGCGCATCGTCGTCTCGCCGTCGCCCGTCGTCCTGCACGCACCCGCTCGCCGTCAGCAGCTCGCAATCCGCGCCGAGTTCGCCGATGGGATGGCCCGCGACGTCACGCGGCTAACGGTCTTCAGCAGCAGCGAGCCGGCGATTGCGACGGTCAGCCCGATCGGCCTCGTCGAGTTTCGCCGCGGTGGCGAGGTCGCCATCCTGTGCCGTTACCTCGATCAGGTACGGTCGGTGCGATTGACCTGCCTACAGCCGGTCCCAGGTTTCCGCTGGCCCGATCCGCCCGAGAACAATTACGTCGACAGGCACGTCTTCGCCAAGTTGAAGTTGCTCGGCATCGCCCCGTCGAAACTGTGCAGCGACGAGGAGTTTGTCCGCCGGGCGTACCTCGATGTCTGCGGCATCCTGCCTACCGCAGCCGAGGCTCGCGCGTTCCTCGCCGACAAGAACAAGGACAAGCGCGCTCGCCTGATCGACACCCTTCTGGAGCGGTCCGAGTACGCCGATTTCTGGACGCTCAAATGGGCCGATGTGCTGCGCGTCCGCAAGACCTTCATCCAACCGCAAGGCGCGAAGAGTTACCACGGTTGGCTGCGTGATGCCGTCAAGAACAACACGCCATTCGATCAGGTGGTGCGAGCGCTGCTGACCGCGCAGGGACACTCGTACAAGGTCGGTCCGGCGAACTATTACTGCGTCGTCCGCCCGCCGCGCAACGAGGGCGACCTCATCCAGCACGACCTCGCGGAGTCGACCGCGACCGTCTTCCTCGGCGTGCGGATGCAGTGCGCCAAGTGCCATAACCATCCGTTCGAGCGCTGGAGCCAGGACGATTACTGGGGCCTGGCGGCCTTCTTCGCCCAGGTGAAGCTGCAGCGCGAGGGAGCCGCTCCCGGCGTCGGCAACCCGGACCACCGGCCGGGGTCCGTCGGCATTGACCTCAAGGCGAAGGAGCTGGTGCAGCCGCGCTCCGGCAAGGAGGCGACACCGCGCTTCCTCGGCGGCCCGCCGGCACGCGTCGCGTCCGGAAAGGACCGCCGCGCCGCGCTGGCCGACTGGCTGACCGCGGCCGACAACCCGTTCTTCGCCCGCTCGGTTGTCAACCGCCTCTGGTATCACCTCAACGGCAAGGGCATCGTCGATCCGGTCGACGACTTCCGCGACTCGAACCCGCCAGCCAACGACGAATTGCTCGACGCTCTGGCCGCTGACTTCGTCAAGCACAAGTACGACATCAAACACGTCCTCCGAGTGATCCTGAACTCGCGGACGTATCAGCTCAGCGCCCGCACGAACGCTTTCAACAAGGACGACGCCCGATATTTCTCGCACGTCGTGGTTCGTCCGCTGACGGCGGAGCAGCTGCTCGACGCCCTGTGCGCGGCGACCGGCGTACCCGAGCGCTACGAGGGGCAACCGCCGGGTACGCGGGCCATGCAGTTGCCCGATGGCGAGGTCATCACCAATCCGGGGCGATACCTTGGCTACGATCGCCACCCGTTCATGAAGACCTTTGGTCAGCCGGCCCGCGAGCTGGCCTGCGAGTGCGCTCGCGAGACGGACTTCGGCCTCGGTCAAGCGCTGGAGCTGCTCAACGGCCCGACCCTGGCGGAGAAACTGCGCGACCCGAAGAACCGTCTGGGAACGCTGCTGGCGAAGAAGCGGCCCGACGCGGAGGTGCTCGACGAGCTGTACTTCACCGCCCTGTCGCGTCCGCCGTCGGAGTCGGCGGCGAAGGCGTTCTTGGAACATATCGCCCGGTCCGCCGACAAGCGCAAGGCATGGGAAGACGTGCTGTGGACGCTACTGCGTTCCAGAGAGTTCACCCACAGGCATTGATGAGCCGGCACCAAGATAGGTTGCGGAAGAGGGTGGCAGAGTTGGTTCTCCTCATGGAGGAAAACCAGTGGACATCCACCGGATCGGCGGCGGCACGGTCGAGAACTTGCGTCTCAAGCCGGCCGAAACTGCCCTGAATCCGCCGGGGATTTCGGTCCTCAAGCACCCGGAGCCCGGAGACGCCGCGGCACAGATGCGGGCAGCCTTCCCGAAGGCTGCAGGGTTGCACGAGGCGGCCAAGACGGTCGGATCGACTTCGGAAGAACTCATCCGCAGTGCTGGCTTCGACATCATCCCGAATTCGACGAAGAGGTTGCCCAACCACTATCGGATCATCCACCCGGACGGGGTGGCAGGATTCACCGACGAGAACCTTGAAAAACTGGCACAGGTCTTCACGAACACGACAGGGAATTGAGCCATGACAAACCGACCCATCTACCTGATAGACCAGACTTCTGCCCGGATTGCGTCTCTGGATGTTCGGTTCCGCGAAGATCACTTCGAGGGAACCATCTCCCTTGATATGACTCCGCCGCAACTCCGGCATTTGTTCGAGCAGTTCGAGGAAATTGTTGAAGGCCAGATGTTCAGCCTGCTCGACGGTATCGAAGAGGAGATCGGAGCCGTCCCCTTGCGAGTCGTCTTCGAGAACGGTGCGGAGGCCGACGTCACCGATTTGCAGGTCTTCCCGAGCACGAAGGCTGTTTCATTCAAGACGCGCCAGTCAACCACGGTGCCATAGGACATCACCCCGAAGCTGTTGACATGCCGCGCAAGGTGCGTCCCTTTGTCGGTGCCCCACTTCAGGGCCCGAGCAACGACCGCTCGCTCATTCTCAGGAGAATCCCATGGGCACGACCCCTCTTCCCCTCATCCCCGTTGGCTCGCTCGAAGAACTACAGCGCAAAGGCGTGATCGTCGTGCGCGGGGCTGACCGTCCTGTCGCCGTCTTCGCTCATGATGGCCGCATCCTCGCCGTCGACAATCGCTGTCCGCACCTTGGCTTTCCCCTGCACAAGGGCAGCGTCCACGATGGCATCCTCACCTGTCACTGGCATCATGCCCGCTTCGACCTGTGCTCGGGCTGCACCTTCGACCTGTGGGCCGATGATGTGCCGGCCTACGACGTCGAGGTGCGCAACGGCACCGTCTACGTCGCCCCGTGGCCGCGCCGGCCCGACCAGAAGGAACGCCTGCTCCGCCGCCTGCGCGAGGGCCTGGAGCAGGACATCAGCCTCATCCAGGCGAAGTCGCTGGTCGCCCTGCTGCGGGGCGGCGTCGACTACCGCGAACTCGTCCGTGCCATCGCCACGTTCGGGCTGTCGCACCGCGACGACTGGTCCTCCGGTATGACCATCCTGACCGCGATGGCCAACGTCGTGCCGCACGTCGGCGAGGAAACAGCGTATCTCGCCCTGGTGCAGGGAGCGGCCCACGTCGCGTCGGACTGCGCCGGCCAGCCGCCACGGCGCGAGCGCCGGCCGCTGGACACGGACGACCTCGATCTCGACCGGCTGAAGCGCTGGCTGCGCTACTGGACGATGGTCCGCCACCGCGACGGCGCCGAGCGCACGCTGCTGACGGCGGTCGCGTCCGGGGCAACGCCGGCGCAGCTGGCCGACCTGCTCTTCAGTGCCGCGACCGACCGGGCCTACGCCGACGTCGGCCACCTGCTCGACTTCTGCAACAAGGCGTTCGAGCTACTCGACCTGATCGGCTGGGAGCATGCCGGGGAAGTGCTGCCCTCGGTGACCGAGCGGCTGGTGCGGGCGCGCGGCGGTGAGGAGACGGATGCCTGGCGCCACCCGGTCGACCTGGTGCCGGTGCTGCGCGAGGCGGCTGACGAACTGCCGCGGCTGCTCGAGGAAGGCGCCGGCAAAACCTGGGACGGCGTTGCGGCCCTGAGCGGCGAATTGCTCGGCGAGGGCCCGCTGGCGATCATCGCCGCGCTGCGCGAGGCAATCCGCAGCGGGGCGCGGCCGGAGCAGATGACGAAAGCGCTGGCCTACGCGGCGGCGTTGCGCATTGCCCGCTTCGGGAAGGCGAACGAGTTCAGCGATTGGATCACCGCCCTGCACACGTTTACCTACTGCAACGCCCTGCACCAGGCGGTGAAACGCTGCTCGACGCCGGACGTCCTGCGTGGCGTCTTGCACGGGGCGATGTCGGTCTACCTGGACCGCTTTCTGAACGTGCCGCCGGCGCGTCTGCCGGGCCAGGCGGCGCTACCCGAGGAGACGAACGCGGCGGCCCTGTTATCGCGTCTGCTGGGGTTGCTGGACCGACGCGACCAGGAAGAGACGGCGGCCGGGGTGGTGGCCCGCTACCTGCGTCAGGGATACGCCGTCGCGCCGTTGCTTGACGCGCTCGCCCGAGCCACGGTGCGCGAGGACGCTGATTTCCACACCTTCCAGATGCTCGAAGCCGGCATTCAGCAGTACCGCGTGTGGCAGGGACGGCCGGAGGGCGAGCATGTCCTCGTGGCGGTGGCGCGTTTCCTGGCGGCGCACTGCCCGACGCAGCGGGCCCAGCTGCAGACGTCGGAAGTGGCGCTGCGGCTGCACCGCGGCGAGAGCCTCTACGACGAGGACGAGCCGCTGGCGTAGTCGGCCCGGAGTCGTTCCCCTGCGCTGCTTTCGCCCCAGCTTTTCGGCTGCTGTTCGGGCGAATGGTATAATCCATTCTGCGCGGTGGAAGGGAGGGATGGATGGCACGTCTGTTCGAGTATCGCGTCTGCCAGGTACAGGAGTCCCGCGTTACCTTTGTGAACGGGAAGTGGCAGGGGAAAATACCTCCGTCCCACGATCATGAGGAGGCGTTGAACACCTGCCCGGAGGTGTGGATTTACCTGCGCCGAGTGGGAGGAGAGGGGTGGGAACTGGCTAGCGCAACAGCGGTAACCGCCAAGGAAGCTACTTACCAGCTCTTGTATCTCAAAAGAGAGCAGGTGTAGTGCCTACCAATGCGTGAGGTAGAAATCCAAGACCTGAAGCCGATCCAGGGTGGTGCCCACAGCGCGCCCCGGCCGGGACTTCAGAAACTGAGCGACGCCGAACTTCTCGAGTCGGTCCGCAATCCCGCGAAAGGCGACTTCCTCACCGAGAACACCCGCACGGGAACGCTGGTCGATGGCAACGGTCGAGCCCATGAACTGTTGCGGCGAGCGGCGGACCCGAATAGCAGCATCAAGCCCGACACGAAGGTTCCCGTGGCTCCCTATACCCCCGACCTGTCCATGTTCCCCGATTTGGATTGAACCATGCACACGACCAACAAGACCGCCCTCGAACTCGTTCATCGCCTCCTGTTCCGTGCCCTCATCGAGATCAGGGCCCAGGGACACGAGCAGAAGAACAAGCTCGTCTTCCACCTCGCCGATCTGTTCCACAACGCAGTCCTGGACATGGAGGCCGCGGCCCAGGGTAGTCTGAGTTACGAGGAAGTGTTCCGCCAGTTGGAGGAGAAGGCCAAAGAGAAGAACTGCGAGGGGTGGCTGTACTCGGCGCTCACGCAGATCGAGATCAGTCAATCACCGAGTTCAGACGCCTCCCGAGACGCTGTAGCCGGTGGTGAGGTGGAGTAAGTTCTTGTTCACGTTGCCGATGGTCGGTACAGTACCTGTACCCTGGCAGGCCGGCGGTGGTGGCCGTTCACCCACCGAGGCGATGCACGAGGGCTTGAGGTATGACGGCTGACAACTTCACGAGCGTTCTTGAGGGCCTCAGACAACTCTGGCCGTTCCACATGTTCACGGTGGAACTCCACGGCGGGCGGCGGTTCGAGGTCGACCACCCGGGGGCGCTCGTCGTGCGCGATGGCGTGGCCGTCTTCCTCGCCCCACGCGGAGTGCCCATCTGGTTTGACCATGACAGCGTCAACCAGATCATCGGGGCACCGGCGAGCATACAACCTGACGACCGAGGCACATCGGAGCCGGAGTGAGGAGCATAAGGGCATTCAGGAATCCTCGTGCGTATCACCACTTCATCGGACAGCCGATTTAACGAGGAAGGGGACTGGATCGCCCAGCAGTTCTTCTCCCCCGCGGATCTCCAGATGTCTCCCGAGGAGTACGCCGCTCGGCACGCCCACCTGCTAGGGTGCTTCTCGTTTCACCTGTACCGCTACCGCGATCCTGTCCTGGGGGCCTGGATGCGCCGCCTGGGTGAGATCCTATCGACAGAGGGGGAGGTTGAGCGCTGTCAGCAGCGTTTCCTGACCCCAGAGGAGTTGACAATTGTGCGGAAGCAGCAAGCGGAAGGCTTCTAAGCTCCGGCGGTTACGCGGGCGAGCTGGACGCCCTTCGTCGTCACGAAATACTTCGCCAGCATGTTCGGCTTCTCCCACGCCGGTAGCGTGCTCGGCTCCCGCAGATACCCCAAAAACTGCCGCGTCACCTCGCCGAAGTGGGCCTCGTGGCCAACGCGATAGCGATCGGGGATCATGATGCGCAGCTCACGCGGCAGGTCCTCAACGTCAATCCCCGGATAGCGTTCCTGCAGCAGTTCGACCCGGCGGCGCACCGCGCTGGCGACGTCCGCCACCTTTGCGGGAGCGGGCACGATGTACAACTCCGGGCGGTAGTTCTGCGGCTGGCCCTGGCGCACCTCGACACGCGAGCGCTCGCCGCGGAAGACGGCAAAGTGCGTGTCGCCCGCGCCTGCCGCTGCCTCGAAGTCCCACAGCACGTTCAGTTTCACGTGAATGCCGCGCACCGTGTACGACACCAGCGTGTTGCAGGAATAGTCGAGCCGGCTGTCGCGCACCGCCGTGGCCAGGAAGTCGGGGAAATCCGCCTCGGCCGTCACGCGCTGGAAGTCGTCACGGCCGATCACGGTCGGCCAGCGCTTGGCCGCCAGCACCGCCACGTCCTTGCGATAATCGAGAGCCGTATCGGGGAAGAGAATCCACAGGACCAGGTCGACCAGGTGCGTGCCGACATCGGTCAGGCCCTCGCCCTGTTGTTGGACGTCGAAGAACCAGGCCGGGCGACGGTTCGGCACGCCGGCGACCTGCTTCATCAGGTAGTGCAGGCTCTCCATGAACACGCCCGGCTCGTCGCGCGTGCCCGGCACCGTGGCGCCGAAGACGTCCGGGTCGGCGACCAACTCGCGCTGAAGGATCGACGTGATTTCGTGCCGCTCGGTCATGATGTCGTAGGCGATCAGGCCCTTGTGGTCTGCCGTGTCGAGGGCGGACTCCAGCAGCGGCAGGTCCGCCGCATCGATGATCCACGGCTTGTCGGCGAGCACGTTCAGCCCCGCCTCGACCGCGGCCTTGATTGCGTGGACCTTGTCGCGGTTACGGCCCGAGAGCACGACGACGTTCCCCGGCCGCTCGCGCAGCATCCGCGCCAGGGCATCGTCGCTCGCGTGGACCTCGACCTCCCACGCCGTCGGGTTCCCGGCGCGGGCGTTGAAGCCGGCGAGCCGGAGCAGGTGGGCGGACAGGTCGGCGCCGAGCGGGGCGTAGACGTCCACGCGCGGCGCCACGCCCGCAACCATCTCCTTCTGCACCAGGGCCGCATGGAAGTGGCCGGGGTTGTACGTCATCAGGCGAACGCTGTCCATGAGGTGCCTCCTGTCGAAAGCCGCGGGAACGGGGTTGCTACGATACGAGGACGGGGCCGGCGACCGCGCCCTTCTTCTTCTCCCCTCCCTGAAGGGGAGAGAGGAGAAAGCGGGCAGGGCCCGAAGGAGTTTGTAACGTGAACCTGCTGGCAAGGCCACGAACGTTGATAACCCAGATCCGCCTGGGTATCTCCAATGCGTTCGTCCTTCGGGAACGCCGGACGGTCCTCGTCGATAGCGGACGGCCCGCCGATGTCCCGACACTGACGGCGGCGCTGGGCCGCCACGGCGTCCGCCCGGCCGACCTCTCGTTGATCCTGCACACGCACGCCCACTGGGACCACTGCGGCGGGACCAGACAGCTGAAGCGCTGGACCGGGGTTCCCACGGCCGTCCACCGCGGCGATGCGGACCGGATGAGCCGCGGCGTCAACGGCCCGCTGCGGCCGACCGGTCCGGTTGGCGCCCTGCTGCGACGCTTCCTCGACCACCCCTTTCCGCCTGTGCAGCCGGACCTCGTCTTTGAAGAACTGGACCTGCGGCCCTTCGGGGTCGAGGCGCGCGTCGTGCCGACCCCCGGGCACTCCGCCGGGTCGGTGACGATCCTCACCGCGGAAGAAGCCATCGTCGGCGACCTGCTGATGGGCGGCTACGCGGCCGGCAAGCTCTGGCCGCACGTCCCCACCCTGCACTATTTCGCGGAAGACCTGTCCCTGCTCCGAACCAGCATTGGCAAGTTGCTCGAGTATGGGCCGGCCCGCGTGTACACCGGCCACGGCGGGCCCCTCGACCTCGCGGCGATCCGCCGGCGATTCGGTTGATCCGTCAACACCCGGCCTCGTTGCCGTCTGCCGAGGTCTCCTCAAGTTTCCCTGACCCCCAGCCGATGAGAAATCGATAGTTCCCCGAACCCGCGCCGGTCCGCCGAAATGTCTCAACCCAACACGCGCACGAACCCGTGGGGCGGCGCTCGTCTGGCAAGCGCGGGTGCTCCAACCCGCCTTGCCCTCTGGCTCCTGCTCCCGAGCGTGTTGGCCGGCTGCCAGGTCCCGCCCGCTCAGCCCGAAACGGGTGCGACCGGCCACGGCAACTGTTGCCGTGGGATCGTCCTGACCCAGCAGCTCGTCGCCGACTCGGCCGTGCAGACAGCGACGATGCCCCTGGCCACCGGCGCCCAGGCCGCCTGCGATGCCGGCGCCGTCGTCCTCCGCGCTGGCCAGGAACTCGTCTGCAAGCGCCTCGTCCTGCCGCTGGCAGGGCCGCCCGGCCCGCTCGATCCCGACCGTACTTGTCGCGACTCCGACCGCCGTGGGTGCCATGCTTTCGCCGCGAAAGCATGGCGCAGCAGCAAGCGCGACCTGCAGGCGGCCCTGGTGCAGATCGACGTCGACGGCGGGGCAGCCCTGCGAACCCTCGAAGGGCTGATCGCCTCCGCCCAGCAGTGCATAGACGTGCTGATGTATCAGTGGGATAGCGACGCGCTGGGCTGGGCGGTGGCCCAGCGCCTGGCCACCCGCGCCGCCTGCCTCGGCGCGGCACCCGATGGCGGGCCGTCGGTGCGCATCCTCGTCGACGGCGGCGGGACGCTCATCCACTCGCCGCCGGAACTGAAGTCCGCCGCCGAGGCCAACGAGGTGCTCGGCTGGCTGATCCGGCAACCGCACATCCAGGTGCTGCGCACCCGCAATGGGCTGGGCCACTTCGACCACCGCAAGCTCGTCGTCGTGGATGACGGCGTTGCCTGGAGCGGCGGCCGAAACTTCACGCTGGCGTCGTTCTTCGAGTACCACGACCTCTCCTACGTCCTGCACGGCCCGCTCGTCGGCGACCTGGCCGACTGCTTCGAGAAGGCCTGGGAGGAGGCCGGCGGCCGGCCTGCCGGGCCAGTCTCCCCCGGACCGGCCCTGGAGGGCGCCAACGCCTGGGCGAGCGTCGTTGGCACCGGCCGCTGCTCGTGCGAACTGTCCCGCGCCATCTATCAGGCGGTCGACCACGCCTGGCACCATGTCTACCTCGAAAATCCCTATCTGACTGACACTCTGCTGATCTGCAAACTGGTGCGGGCCCGGCGGCGCGGGGCGGACGTTCGCGTCATCCTCGCCGAGGACAGCCAGAGTCGCCTCATCGACGGCGCTGCCCGAGTGACGGCGAACCGGCTCTTGCGGGCGGGCATCCGCGTCTATACCTATCCCGGCACGACGCACGTCAAGGCGGCGAGCGTCGACGGCCGCTGGGGCTACGTCGGCACCGGCAATTTCGACAGCCTGAGCCTGCGCCGCAACAACGAGATCGGCCTGGCGATCGCGGCCGGTCCTTTCATTGGCGAACTGGAACAGCGACTGTTCCTCGCGGACTTCCAGCCGGAGTGGGAGGTCACCGCACCGCTCCCGGTCAGCGCCTGCGACTACCTCGCCGAAATGGTCGCCACGCTCATCCTGTGAGGGCCGGGCGCGCCGGGCTTGAATAGCGATACAAACGCTCGGCAATGTGCTGGATCGATCCGCGCTGACCCGGCGGACGGTCGAAGTGCCAGTGCCGGGCGGTCGGGAACAGGTCCTCGCCCAGCGGCCAGGGGCGAAACGGCTCAGCGCCGAGCAGACGCCGCAGCTTGCCGCTGTCCATGCGGACGTCGCCGGCGCGCGGTGGGACCGGCCCGGCGTCACGGCGCGGACATCCCTTGAGCAGGTGCGGATCGTAGCCCCCCACGCGGTTGACGATTTGCCCAATCTGGTAAAGCGTGACCGCCCGCGGCCCTCCGGCGTGATACAGTCCGGTCTCGTCGCCAGCGAGGAAACGCTCGAAGAGGGCGTTGAGGTCGTCGACGTAGGTACAAGAGCGGACCTCGTCGAAGTAGAGCGTCGCGGGCCGCCCCGCGCGGAAGCGGGACTGAATCCAGTCGATCGCGCCGGCATGCCCGTTGAAGCTCGGTCCCATCGGCAGGGAGATGCGCAGGATCGCCGCCCTCGGCACCTCGCGCGTCACCACTTGCTCCCCCTCGACCATGCTCTTGCCGTAAACGGTGACGGGGTCCGCCCGGTCGGTTTCGAGGTACGGGCGCAGCGGGGCGGCCCCGGAGAAAACGAGGTCCGACGAGAGGTGGACGAGCCGGCAATCGTGGGCCCGCACGCTCTCGACGAGGACGGCGGCGCTGTCGACGTTGAGCTGCCGTGCCATCGCCGGGTCGAGTTCGCACGACTTCAGGGCACAGTTGCCGGTGCAGTTGAGGACGGAGTGGAAGCGGTGCGAGTCGAACAGTACACGCAGCCCAGCCCGATCCTCGGCATCGAGGGGGACGACGCCCTCGCCGACGAGACGCCAGGTCTGGCACGGCCGGATGCCGACGACGCGGCCGGGGTAGCGCTGCCGGAAGTAGTGAAAGGCGTTGAACCCCGCCACGCCGGCGATGCCCGTGACGAGCAGGGGCAGACGGGGCACGAACTCGGCGGCGTCGACGAACATGCTTGCTGTTCCCCTGCCTGAACGTCCGGCAACCGCCTGGTCACCGAGTCGCTGCTAAGGCGAGCGGCAGGAAATAGCTTACCAACCCGAAGCGTGAGCGAGGGCAGCCGCACTCCTCGCTCACGCTTCGGGTTGGTGTCCTTACTTCAGCCGCTCGCCTAACAAGCTCCCTGTAAGAGGGAAAGTGGTCCGGGGTGTGCCATGCTTGGGCGGCCCTCTGCGGCTGGGTCGATCCCCTTGACAGTGCGGGCCGCCCAAGCATGCCACGCCGCCGTCTGCACCAGGGGAAGTGGTCCGGGGTGTGCCATGCTTGGGCGGCCTTCTGCGGCTGGGTCGATCCCCCGAACAGCGCGGGCCGCCCAAGCATGCCACGCAGCCGCGACGGGACCACTTTCCCCAAGCCGAGGAGCGATTTAGCCGCCGTCCGGACCGCCGGCATGAAACCGGCGGCTCGCACCGATCACGCTCCTTGCGATTCGGTGGGCACTTTCTGCACGCGCAGGATCGCCAGCGAGCGCCCCTGCAAGTGGAACTGCTGCCCGCCGCGCAGCGCCGGCTCGGTCGTCACCACGGCGGAGGGAGCCTGCGGGCCCTGCGCCGGCAGCAGCGCGCGCACCGCCGACTCCGCCGGGACCTTCACCCGGGCCTCCGCCCGCGCCGTCAGCGGGTCATCGATCGCGCCCTGGGGGTGCAGTTCCTGTTGCGTCACGTCCGCCGTCTGCAAGAGCAGGTCCCAGTAGGCGTCCTCCTCGTGCGGCGGCAGCGTGAACGGGATCGTCTCGTGATGGGCGTTCATCAAAATAAAGAGCGTGTCGCCGGTGATAACCTCGCCGCGCTCGTCCAGCTCGCCGATCAGGTTGCCCGCCCAGCGCACGCCCAGGCAGCGCACGAAGCCGGCGCTCCATGCCTCGTCGGTCATCTCCTCGCCCGATGGCTCGAAGAAGCTGACGTCGCGGATGTCGCTGCCGCGCAGGCTCCGCCCCTGGAAGAAGCTGCGCCGCTGCAGTACCGCGTGCTCGTGCCGCAGCACCACCAACTTCTTGACGAAGTCGAGGAACTCTTGCTCCTGGGGGTCGAGGTCCCAGTCCAGCCAGGTGATCTCGTTGTCCTGGCAGTACGTGTTGTTGTTGCCGCGCTGCGTGTGGCTCAGTTCATCGCCGGCCAGGATCATTGGCACACCCTGTGACAAGAGCAGGGTCCCCATGAAGTTCTTGCGCTGTCGCAGGCGCAGGGCGCGGATACTGGCGGCGTCGGTCGGGCCCTCGGTGCCGCCGTTCCACGAGTTGTTGTCGTCGGCACCGTCCTTGTTGGCCTCGCCGTTGGCCTCGTTGTGCTTCTGGTTGTAGCTGACCAGGTCGACCAGGTTGAAGCCGTCGTGACAGGTGACGAAGTTGATGCTGGCGTAGGGCTTGCGGCCCGAGTGCTCGTACAGGTCGCTGGAGCCGCACAGGCGCGAGGCGAACTCGGCCACCAGTCCGCCGTCGCCCTTCCAGAACTTGCGCACCGTGTCGCGGTACTTGCCGTTCCACTCCGTCCACAAGACCGGGAAGTTGCCGACCTGGTAGCCGCCCTCGCCGAGGTCCCACGGCTCGGCGATCAACTTCACCTGCGACAAAACGGGATCCTGATGGATGATGTCGAAGAACGCGCCCAGGCGGTTGACCTCGTGTAACTCGCGGGCCAGCGTGCTGGCCAGGTCGAAGCGGAAGCCGTCGACGCGCATCTCCTGCACCCAGTAGCGCAGGCTGTCCATGATCAGCTGCAGCACGCGGGGGTGCATCATGTTGAGCGTGTTGCCGCAGCCGGTGTAGTCCATGTAGTAGCGCTGGTTGTCCGCCATGGTGCGGTAATAACTGACGTTGTCGATGCCTTTGAACGCCAGCGTCGGGCCGAGGTGGTTGCCCTCGGCGGTGTGGTTGTAGACGACGTCGAGGAGGACCTCCAGGCCGGCCGCGTGCAGGGCGCGCACCATCATCTTGAACTCGCGCACCGAGTCGGCGGTCGAGTGCGCCGGCGTGTAGCTCTGCTCCGGGGCGAAGAAGCCGAGTGTGTTGTAGCCCCAGTAATTGGTGCGTTTCCTGTCGAGCAAGTGGCGGTCGTCGACGTGCTGGTGGACCGGCATCAACTCGATGGTCGTGACGCCGAGGTCGAGGAGATGCTGGACCGCCGCCTCGGAGGCGAGGCCGGCGTAGGTGCCGCGCAGCTCCTCCGGCACGTCGGGGTGCCGCTGCGTAAAGCCCTTGACGTGGACCTCGTAGATGACCGTTCGGTGCCAGGGGATGTGCGGCGGGCGGTCGTCGCCCCAGGTAAAGGCGGGATCGATGACCGAGGCGAGCGGGGCGAAGGGACCGCTGTCGCGGGTGTCGAACGAGAGGTCGGCGTCGGCCTGGCCGATGGTGTAGCCGAACAGGGCGTCGTCCCAGCGGACCATGCGGGCCGTCGCCTTGGCGTAGGGGTCGAGGACGACCTTATTGGGGTTGAAGCGGTGGCCGGTCTTCGGCTCGTAGGGGCCGTGGACACGGTAGCCGTAGACCTGGCCGGGACGGACGTCGGGCAGGTAACCATGCCAGACCATGTCGCTGGTCTCGGGCAGGAGGATGCGCTGCGTCTCCTTGGCTGCGTCCGCCGAATCGAACAGGCACAGCTCGACCTTGTCGGCGTGTTCGGAGAAGAGAGCGAAGTTGACGCCGGCGCCGTCCCAGGTGGCGCCGAGCGGGTAGGAATGGCCAGGCCAGACGCGCATACAGGTTCCTTGGTTGCAGGAGGTGCCGGCCGTTGCGACGGCGGTCTTGGGCCGGCACGCCCCCTATTTATAGTCGCATCGCCCAGGCAAAAGACCAGACCGTCCATGTAGGTCAGGCTTTCCAGCCTGACGCGGTCTCAACGTCAGGCTGGAAAGCCTGACCCGGCCCGAACGTCAGGCTGGAAAGCCTGACCTACTTTCGGGCCGGCGTAATCTGCCCGGCAAGCCTGGGGCATTCCAGGGAAGGGGAGCCGCGCTTCTGTGGAAGGGAGAGGGGAGAAGAAGACGTGCCTGCCGCGCTCAACTCGGCGGCTGGCTGGGTCAACCTACCCCGACCGAACCAGCGATCACTTTGGAGAAAGGAGTGCGGCGCTTGATCAGCCGGACGGTGTTTCCCGGCGGCTGGAAGAGGACCTCGTCCATGTAGTAGCGCATCAGAAGCAGTCCGCAGCCACGGACCTCATCTGGGGCCTCCGCGGCCGTCGGGTCGAGCAGCGTGGCGAAGTCGAAGCCCTTTCCCTCATCGGTGATGAGGTCCTCCAGGCCCTGGGAATTGATGCGGCAGTAGACCCAGACCCGTTTCGAGGCATCCAGGCGGTTGCCGTGGACGATGGCATTGCGCAGGGTCTCGTCCAGGGCGAGGCGGACGGCGAAGAGGTCCTGGGTGGAGAAGTGGTGGAAGGCGAGGGCGGTCTCGACGGTCTCCAGGACCTCGGCGATCTCGGCGAGGTCGCGGGCCAACTCGAAGGGCGGTGTCCAGGCCCGTGGCGACACCGGCGGGTGCGGCGGGTCGGTCCGAGAAGGGAGTGCCTGCACGAGACGGTCCCTCCCGGGCTTCTGGCAGGCGACGAGCAAGGTGTCTTCCGAGCCGAATGCATGGTGCCGTTCCCAGAGGGTGCGATTGTTCCTCGCTGAGGGACGCGGTCCGCCGCGGCAGTCCTTCGCCGCGGCGGGATTGAGCTGAAGGGGGCTTCAGCGTTTGTTTCAGAACCCCTCCCCCCTCCCCCTCCCCGAAGAGAAGAGGGGGAGAAAACTAGCGCTTCTCTCTTCCGCTCTCCCTCTCTTTGCAGGGAGGAGGAGGGAGGAGGGGTTGGTAGACAGCCTGTCAGTCTGCCGAGGACGCATCGGCGGGCAGGTCGAGGTCGGCACTGCTGAAGAACAGGTCGAGGTCCGCGGCGGCGGGCGCCTGGGCGAGGAGGGCCATGCTGGAGGAAACGTTCGCGTCCCAGTCGACCAGGGCGGCCCACAGGGTCGGGCTGCTGTCGGCGGTAGCGGTCGGCGTTTCCTCACCGCGGTCGTTGGAGGACTGGTGGAAGCGGTCGGCACCGCTGCTCGAGTCCTGCTCCTGGCCGTGGCGGAGCGGGGCTCCGGGACTGCCCACAACGCCCCGGCTGTCGCCGTTTTGCCCCGGCGTGGCGAAGTCGAAGGAGGCATCCAGGCCGGCCGGGACCGGGATGGCATCCCAGCCACCCAGAGAATCCTCGCCGAACCCGTCCTCGAACAGGGCATCCCCTGCGAAACCAACCGGAGCGGCCCGGAGCAACCCAGCCGGGGACGAGGAGAGCCCATTCCCCAGCGGGCTGGCCAACCCGGCCAGGGCCGGCAGGGACACGGACCTGGCGGGGCCGGCCAGGTCGTTGCTGCGGAAGCTGCTTGGCGGCTGCGCCCAGGCGGCAGGGGCAGCGTTCATCAGCGACGGGACCCCAACCAGGATGGACAGGGTGTTGCCCGCCGGCAGCTCATTGCCGCGCCCGTCCACCCGGCCGGCCGTGCCGGCACTTCCGATCAGGCTGACGTCCCGCGTGTCCGCCCCGGCGACGGTCGCAGTGATGGCGGCCGTGTCGCCCGCGGGCAGGGCGGCATGGAGACCATCCGCGGGGTCGCCATCGCTGGCGATGTCCAGGTCTGCCGTGGTCATGGTGCGGCGGGCGGCCCCGGTGTCGAGTTCGGCGAACATGACCGAGCTGGTGTCGGTGCTGTGCCCCAGGCCGAGGGCGTGGCCCAGCTCGTGGGTCACGACTGTCTGGAAGTCGTACTGGTCGGTCCCGATCGCCCCGGCGTCGCTCCCCGCGTACCAGTTCCAGCCCTCGATGAGCGTGACTTCGCCGGCGTCGGTGGTGGCGCCGAGCACGCCGTCCGCGTAGCCGCCCACCGCGCTGGTGGTGTTGGCGTCGAGCACGATGTTCGCGTCCGTGCCGACGGAGGCATCGACCAGGATGATGTTGGTCCCGT
>JACOUH010000271.1 GCA_016177925.1 Planctomycetota bacterium
CGGCGACCTTCTGCTCCGGGGGGTAGTGGCGACGTTGGCGGGTCATGGGTGTTCCTCCGCGAGAGTATTGCCGCGAACTCCCGCGAAGGCAAACTCCTGTTCCGACTGGGGCAATACAGCGCCAGTTTCCCCAAGGAGACCGCCAGCGCACTCTAACACCACGCCACTTTCCCTATTGTCCGCCTCCTCAAGAAGCGCGTCAAGAAAAAACGAGTCCCGCGTTGTGCTCCCCGCTAACCGTTTTGCCGTTTTGCGGCCTCCTCGTCGGGCAAGGTCGCCCTCCTCACTCGCCTGCGAGAATCCGGTCCAGCGCCGTCACGAGCAGGTTCGCGTCCGTTTCCGAAAAGGGCATTGGCGGGCGGACCTTGATCACGTTGTGAAACGGGCCACACGCTTGGCCCGGGCCGGGAAGTGCGGCTGCCTCGGCGCCAACAGGTCGGTCCCTGGCGAGCGGGGGCTCACGCCCCGACTCGCCAAAATCCTGAAGAGCTTTCTGGAATTCTCTTGCCTTGGTGCTACAATTAGATTAGAAGCTACGTTGAGAAACGAGCTTTTTCCGCAGGCTTCACTTTTTGCTTGCCGCGAACGCCCGTTCGTGGTGTCATTGAAGTCCGCACTTTTCCGGCCACTCCTTTGCAGGGACGCGCGGCAACGAGCAGCCCGTGAAGGTGGCCGAAAGCCCTGATAACTCGGGACGCCCTGTTGACGCGATGAGGGGCCGGAAGGCCGCTGAAACTGACGTTGCGACGTTGCGCCGCGCCTGCCCCTCCTTTTACTCTCATCCCAAGCCGTAATGACTCGCCTGTCGAAGGAGAACCCCATGGGTGTCGCCCGTAGCGACGATGAATCGACCGACCTCCCCGCCGAGCGCCAAGCGAGCGGCTCCGGCGCGCCGCCGCGCCGCCGTCCCCTGCGCCGCACCGGCGAGGGCACCGCGCCGTCTTCTCGTACCGCCCCTGCCGAGGGCGAGCGCGAACGCGAACACGAACCGCCGTCCCGATCGGCCGCGCCTGTGCCGCCGCCGGAGCGTCGTCCCGCCGCCGAGCCGCGCCGCGGTGGACCACTGCTGCGCCTCGACGACCTGTATCGCCTGCCCATGCCCAAGCTGTTCCAGCTCGCCGAGCGCGAGGGGATTAGTGAACACACCGGCATGAACCGCGCCCAGCTCATCGTGGCGGTGGTGCGCGAGCAGATCAAACGCGGCGAGACGGTCCGCGGCTCCGGCACGCTCGAAGTCCTGCCCGATGGCTACGGCTTCCTCCGCTCGGCCGCCCACAACTACCTCGCCTCGCCCGAAGACATCTATGTGTCCCCCAGCCAGATCCGCCGCCTCGGTCTGCGCACCGGCCTGGTCGTCGAGGGGCCGATCCGCCTGCCGATCGAAGGGCAGGAGAACTTCGCCCTGATGCAGGTCGAACTGGTCAACGGCCACCCGCCGGAGGAGAAGATCCGGCCGACGATCTTCGAGGACCTCACCCCGCTGCACCCCGACAAGCGGTTGATCCTCGAGACCTCGGGCGAGGAGCTCTCCACGCGCGTCATCGACCTCGTCACGCCCATCGGCAGGGGGCAGCGTGGCCTGATCGTCTCGCCGCCGCGCGCCGGCAAGACGGTGCTCTTGCAGAAGATCGCCCTGGCACTGAAGCAGAACCACCCCGAGTGTTACCTGATCGTGCTGCTGATCGACGAGCGCCCGGAGGAAGTGACCGACATGGTGCGGACGGTCGCCGGCCCGACCGCCGAGGTCGTCGCCAGCACCTTCGACGAGCCGACCTCCGAACACGTCCATGTCGCGGAGATCGCCCTGGAGAAGGCCAAGCGCCTGGTCGAGGATGGCCGCGACGTGGTGATCCTACTCGACTCGATCACGCGTCTTGCCCGAGCGCACAACACCGAGGCTCCCTCCGGCGGCAAGCTACTTTCCGGCGGTCTGGACTCCAACGCCATGCAGAAACCGAAGCGATTCTTCGGAGCAGCCCGCAACATCGAGGAAGGCGGCTCGCTGACGATCCTGGCGACCGCTCTGATCGACACGGGCTCGCGCATGGACGAGGTGATCTTCGAGGAGTTCAAGGGCACTGGCAACATGGAGCTGCACCTCGACCGGCGCCTGGTGGACAAGCGCGTCTGGCCGGCCATCGACATCAACCGTTCCGGCACCCGCAAGGAAGAGATGCTGATGCATCC
>JACOUH010000174.1 GCA_016177925.1 Planctomycetota bacterium
GACATGAAGAGGGGTTGGAGCCGCAAGGTCATGGCGGGCAAGCGCGAGGACAAGGACGCGCTGCCGATGATCTCGAACAAGGGCACCGACAACGGCTTCTTCGTCCACTCGCGCAGCCTGTGGTGGCAGAACGAGCACACCTCCGGCCTGAAAGACCACGTCGACCGCCGCTCCTTCGCCGCGCTGCTGAAGGACGTCGAGCCCGAGGCGAAGTCGCCGGAGGCGTCCCTGCGCTGCCTGAAGCCGCGGCCGGGCTTCGTCGCCGAGTTGGTCGCGTCAGAGCCGCTGGTGCAGGACCCGATCAGTTTCGCCTGGGGCCCCGACGGCAAGCTCTGGGTCGTCGAGATGGGCGACTATCCGCTCGGCGTCGACGGCAAGGGCAAGCCCGGTGGACGCATCAAGTTCCTCGAAAGTACCAAAGGCGACGGCAAGTATGACAAGGCGACGATCTTCCTCGACAAAATCGGCTATCCGACCAGCGTCATGCCGTGGCGCAAGGGCGTCATCGTGACCTGCGCCCCCGAGATCTTCTACGCCGAGGACACCGACGGCGACGGCAAGGCCGATAAGAAAGTTATCCTCTATTCCGGCTTCGTCGAAGGGAATCAGCAGCACCGCGTCAACACGCTGGCATGGGGTCTCGACAACTGGCTCTACTGTGCCAACGGCGACAGCGGCGGCCGCATCAAGTCGGCGAAGACGGGCAAGAGTGTGAGCATCTCGGGCCGCGACTTGCGCATCCGGCCCGATGACGGCGATCTCGACGCCGTGACGGGACAGACGCAGTACGGCCGCAGCCGCGACGACTGGGGCGACTGGTTCGGCGGCAACAACAGCAACCCGCTGTGGCACTTCGCCCTTGACGACCACTACCTGCGCCGCAACCCGTACGTTTTTCCCCCGCCGGTGCGCGTGCCCGTCAGCGTCGTGCCGGGGGCAGCGCCGGTCTACCCGATCAGCCGCACTCTGCCGCGCTTCAACGACCCGCACACGGCCAACCACTTCACCTCTGCATGCAGTCCGATCGTCTACCGCGACGATTTGTTCCATCACCCGGGGGTTGACACCCCCGGCTCGCCTGTCCACACCTTCATCAGCGAGCCGGTGCATAACCTCGTCCATCGCGAGGTGATGACGCCGAAGGGAACGACGTTCACCAGCCGGCGTGCCGCCGACGAGCAGCGCTCAGAGTTCCTGGCGTCGAGCGACAACTGGTTCCGGCCGACGATGATTGCTACGGGCCCGGACGGCGCCCTGTGGGTCGCCGACATGTACCGCGCCGTGATCGAGCATCCGCAGTGGATTCCGCCCGACTGGCAGAAGCGCCTCGACCTGCGCGCCGGCCACGACAAGGGCCGCATCTATCGCGTCTATCCCGTCGGCAAGAAGCCGCGCGCCATTCCGCGCCTCGATAAGCTCGACATCGCAAGCCTCGTCGCCGCCCTCGACAGTCCGAGCGGCTGGCAGCGCGACCTCGCTCAGCAAATGCTGCTGTGGAAGAACGACAAGAATGCCGTGCCGCATCTGGAGAAACTGGCGTCCAAATGTCCGCGACCGCTCGCCCGGCTGCACGCCCTCTGCACGCTCGACGGCCTGAACGCCTTGAAGCCGGAGTTGCTGAAGACCGCCCTCGCTGACACCCACCCGGGAGTGCGGCGCCACGCGGTGCGACTGTGCGAGGGACGGCTGGACAAGTCGCCCGAGTTGGGTGATGAACTCGTCAAGCGAGTGAGCGATCCCGATGCCCGGGTGCGCATGCAGCTGGCGTATACCCTGGGCGAGTGGGACGATCCAAAGGCGGGACGGGCACTGGGCGAACTGGCCGTGCGCGACCAGGGCGATCCTTACCTGATCGCCGCCGTCAGCAGTTCGATCAGTAAGAAGAACCTCGATCAGGTGATGGTCGCGGCGCTAAAGAGCGGTTCGGGAGCGCCGCCGGCGGCACTCGTCGAGCGGCTGCTGAACCTGGCGACGGCCCTCGGCCATCGCCGCGCGACCGTCACGCTGCTCGACGCCGTGGCGACGCCCGAGAAAGACGGCTACGCGGCGTGGCAATTCGGCGCCCTCGCCACCCTGCTCGACGGCCTCGACCAGCGCAATGCGTCGCTCGCCGACGTCGCGAAACAGGGCGACGAGCAGTGGGCGGCGGTAAAGCGTCTGTCAGGATTGTTCGACGCGGCCCGGACCGCAGCAGGCGACCGCAAGGCGCCGACTCGCCTGCGGCTGCGGGCGGTCGCTCTGCTCGGCCGGGGCCTGGAGCGCCGCGACGAGGACGTCAAGCGACTGACCGGGCTACTGACGCCGCAGACAGCCGAGGAACTGCGGGTCGCTGCGGTCACGTCGCTGGGCCGGCTGCGCGAGGTGGACGTGCCGGAGCTGCTGCTGCGCGGCTGGGGTGGTTACGGCCCGGGGCTGCGGTCGCAGGTGCTCGACGTTCTCTTCCGCCGCGACGACTGGCAGAAGGAACTCCTCGCCGCGGTGGAGAAGAAGCGGGTACAGCCCTTCGAGGTCGACACCGCCCGCCGGCAGCGGCTGCTCCAGCATCGTGACAAGTCGGTCCGCCAGCGGGCGGCGAAGGCGTTCGCCGGGGCCGTCGACGCGGACCGCCAGAATGTCGTCGACCGTTATCGCTCGGTGCGGTCGCTGAAGGGTGACGCGGTGCGTGGGGCAGCCCTGTTCACGAAGCACTGCGCCGCCTGCCACAAGCTTGGCGACCTCGGCAAGGACGTCGGTCCGGACCTTGCCTCGCTGGCAGACAAGTCGACCGACGCTCTGCTGATCGCCATTCTCGATCCGAACCGGGCGGTGGAGGCGCGTTACGTCAACTATGTCGCCGAGACGAAGAATGGGCAGACGTTCAACGGCGTGCTGACAAGCGAGACGGGCAACAGCATCACACTGGTCGGCGTCGATGGCAAGGAGCAGATGATCCTGCGCACCAACCTCGAATCGCTGAGCAGCACCGGCAAGTCGACCATGCCGGACGGCTTCGAGAAGGAGTTGAAGGCCCAGGACATGGCCGACCTTTTCGTCTATTTGCGATCGGTTCGCTCGGGTCCTCGCGCCGCAGGCCA
This sequence comes from Planctomycetota bacterium, assembly GCA_016177925.1. Lineage (GTDB taxonomy): Bacteria > Planctomycetota > Planctomycetia > Gemmatales > Gemmataceae > JACOUH01. The sequence continues at coordinate 3,075 of JACOUH010000174.1, forward strand.
CCGGGCCGGTGCGCCGGGTCCCAGCCGTCGCACGCGTAGCCTTCGGCGGTCAGCAGTTCGATGTCCTCGCCGCGGCCACAGCCCTAATCGAACAGCGTCAGGGAGCGGTCGAGCAGACCGTCGCGCAGCAGGCACTTGACCGGCCGGGAGAAGTCGCCGCGCCGGATGGCCGTTTTGTGGCGGGGGATCGTGGTGGGTTGCATCTTTCGTGTTGCGATGCTGGTATGGGAGCATTGGGTCGGGTATGCTGCCGGAGATGATTGATCTCCGAGGTTGTCAACATGCCACAAGCCCCGAACGAACGCCAGGCGACGAGTTCCGCAGCGGGTCAGCGAGGGCAACGAACTGGCGTTCATCGTTGCCGACGCTTTCCCGGTCTCTCCCGGGCACACGCTCATCATCTCACGCCGGCACGTCGCGGACTTCTTCGCGCTGACGGACGCTGAGTTGATGGCGTTGAACGAACTCCTCCGTTCGGCGCGGAATCGCCTTCTGGAGCGACTCCGCCCAGACGGGTTCAACGTGGGAGTAAATGTCGGGGTAGCGTCAGGGCAGACGGTTGACCATGTCCATGTCCACTTGATTCCGCGATTTGTCGGGGATATGGAAGCGCCCGAGGGGGGAATCAGGAACGTGATTCCGCGAAAACGACCGTACCGAACTTGAAGAGTCGCTGAGGCTACCCAGACGGGCTCCGAGGCTTGGTGAACACCGAATACGCAGAGGCGGCACAGATGGGGAATAGAACACTCATTCCGGCGTTCCGCTGTTCTGTCGGCGAGTGGCGTTACTACACCTGCAAGATGAAGTATGCCGAAGTCGCCCATCAGGTCGGCTTCGCCTCCGAACTCGGCAGTAACCCGGAGTTGGAAACGTTGATGCAGGACCGGATCTCTCGCCGAGCGCTGCCAATCACCGACTATCTGCTCAGATCATCGCACCGCTTCCTCGGCGGCCTGGTTGTCGCTGTCTGGGGCGGCGAGCCGAAGTACACGCCGCTGTCGATGGACGACCCCGAGGGCATGCTCAAGGGGCTCGACCGCGAGTTCGGGGTGCTAACCTTCGATGGCACGCAGCGATACTTCGTCCTCGACGGGCAGCACCGCCTGCGTGCCATCAAGGACGCGCTGAAGCAGAACCTCGACCTCCTCAAGGAAGACATCTGCGTGCTGATCGTCACCCACTACGACACTCCCGACGGCCGCATGCGGACCCGGCGGCTGTTCACCAACATCAACAAGAACGCCAAGCAGACCGCCCCGGCCGAGAACATCGCCCCCTCGACGAGGACAACGCCTTCGCCATCCTCACCCGGCGGATGCTGGACGATCACGAGTTCCTGAAGCAGGACGGCCGGGTCAAGGTTATCACCCACGTCAGGGAGGAAGGGGAACTGAAACTGGCCAAGGGCAACGTGTCGAAGACGGAGGCCAAGGCGCTGACGACGCTCACCGTGCTCTGCGACATGCTCCAGTTTCTTGGGGCTGATCTGCCCGGCGCGATGCGAGTGCCCAGCTTGCGGCCGTCCGACGAGATACTCGACGAGTCTTACAAGACCCTCGTCACCCGGTTCGACGACCTGCTGAAGCACTGCGGCGACATTCGCACGCGGCTTGAGGGGGCCGCCTCCGCACGCGAAGTGCGCGCCCCCAAGCAGGCCGAGGGCGACGGCCATCCGTTCATGCGCCCCGTCGTTCAGAAGGCCGTGGCCAAGGTCGCCTCCGAGATCATGCTCCAGGGAGTAGTGAAGTGGCCGGAAATCATGGAGCGGCTTTCCCAGCTCGACTGGAGGTTGTCAAGCCCGCCGTGGGAGGCGGTCTACAACGTCGAAGCCGGGAAGATGGTGGGTGCGAAGGAGAACAACCAGCTTCTCGCCGAACTACTACACGTCCACCTGGCCCCGGCCAGCAAGCAGGCCATCGCCCGCGCCTGCAAGAACTTCAAGGCGCTGAAGGGCAAGAAATACCCGATCACGGAAGAAGAGTTGGCAAAGCGGCTGCCGGCTGCCGAAGTCCCGCCCCCGCCCTCCATCGTCGTTCCCGAGGCTGCGGACGATGCGGAATCGTCCTTTTCGACCGACGAAGGCGCGACGCCTGCCCAAACCGCAGTTCCTGCCGCTGAGGAGGGCACGCGGGTCGACGTGCTGGAGGCGAAAATCCAGGGCGGCACGGAAACGGACGAGACGGGACAGGCGGAATGAAGTAGCTTCAAGGGCGGCCGCCCCGGAGCGGGACGGGTAACTCGGATGGCTTGCCTGTTGTAAGCAAAAGTGCTAGCATTGTCGTTGTCGCGCAAGGCCCTTTTCCGGTGAGGAAACACAGGGAAGTGAAGTTCACGACACTCATCCCCACGACGCGGAACGACGGCCGCGCGGTTCAGCCGTCCGTGCTGACTCGCCTCATCAATTCGCTGTGGCGTCCGTTCGGCGGGATGACCAACGAGGGAGCGGTGACCGGGTACTGGATCGATGATGACGGCACCGAGTTCCAGGACGTCTGCGTGAAGGTGTCGATCGAGTGCGACCGCAGCCGGCTGCAAGAAGCGATCAAGGCCGTTCGGCAGGTCGGCCGCAAACCGGGCCAGCGGGCGATGTATGTCGAGGTTTCCGGCTACGACGGGGTACAGATCCTGTGGGTGCAGTGAGACGCACCTCGCGAGGCGTGGGCCGATGCCGGCCCGGGGAGGCGTGATGGCTGCCAGGAAGAAGACCACGGTGAGCCGCGGTGTGCAGGCCAAGGCACGGCAACTGCTCGCCTTCGCCGAGGAGCGGGCCGCCCAGGCCGCCGACTGGGTGGAGTTGCACAACGCCCTCTTCGGCCTCGGCGGCAAGGCGACCGCGCTGTTGCCAACCGAGTCGGAGCGGACCGCCTTCGCCAAGACCGCCGAGTGCAAGCGCCTCTTCACCCTGTTCGATCGCCTCCCGTCGCCAGCGGTCAAGGACTTCGGCGAGCTGCTGGCCACGGCCAACGGCGCCATCAGTGTGCGCCTCCCCCGCTCGGTGCATGCCGCCTTGCTGGCGGAAGCGAAGGCGGAAGGCGTCAGTTTGAACCAGCTCTGCCTGTCCAAGCTCGTCGCTCAGCTCCGCGCGGTGATTTAGCGGGGCCCTCTGCGCAGGTGGGACTCGAGCAACGGCTCCCTCGCCTGGAGGAAATCAGCAAGCTTCAACAAGGGGAGGGCCTTCCCCATGACGTCCAGGGCGGCCATCTCTTCTAGCTACGCGATTTTTCGTTCGTCCTTGATCCGGCTCGCGGGACCACGATTCCGATCGGAGTCGCCCTGTGGTCCCATGAGCGGCGCTGGGTAAAAGTCCGGCTGCTGGAGGAGGGAGAGCAGTTGACCGGCTTCAACAGCGCCGACCATTATCCCTTCGTGCGGCTCGTCCGCGAAAAGATGGAGAGCTGGGTTGCAAACGGCGTCCTGCCGTATGCGGAAGGACCGATCGCTCCGTTCGAGGACTGCTGGTGGCGGCACGTGAAAGAACTGCTCATCTATCGGGTCCGACTTTCCGAACCGCGGCCCATCGACTGCCGCGACCCGCAGCAAGAACTGGAACCGCTGTACGAAGCGGTCGTTGCCCCCAATCGCCCGGCGAAGCAGCGGCGGACGCGGATCGATGGCGAGATTACGAAGTGGCTGAAGCACCTCGCCGACCGCTTCAAGACGCGCCAACGGATTCCTGGCTTCAAGGGCCGCGACGTGCCCGTCCTGGTTGACAAGTCGGGACGGGAGGGTGACCCCGGAAGGAAGCTGTGTGTGTGCGCGCGCAATGCAATCCATTAAGCCGTTGAGCCAACGCGACTTACGACCGGGATTCGTTGCAGAGGGAACCGCCGCGGCGGTTCCCCGCGTTGGAACATCCCTCACCAGCGCCCAGGATCGGTGCCGTAAGTGCTGGCGATATCTGCCTTTCCCGGATGCTCGGGTCATCCACTTTGCGGTCGAACGTGTCCGCGCTGTATACTATGCCCTGGTCCGCCCGTGAGAAAGTCCCTGTATGTTGACCATCCTTGGCCATGGAACACGAGCATGCGACGGCATGACCCGCCGCGAGCTGATGCGGGTCGCCGCGCTGTCCTTTGCCGGCGGATGGGCCCTGCCTCGTCTCAGCTCCGCCGGCCCGCAGCAACCAGCGCGGCGGCCCGGCACCGCTCGCTCGGTGATCCTCCTGAATCTCTTTGGCGGGCCGAGCCACCTCGACATGTTCGACCTGAAGCCGGCCGCGCCCGTCGAAGTCCGGGGCGAGTTCAAGCCCATCGCGACCTCGCTCCCCGGCCTGCATATCTGCGAGCACCTGCCCCGGACCGCCCGCCTCATGCACCGGGTCACGCTGATCCGCACCCTGTCGCACGGCTACAACAGCCACAACCCCTACGCGGTGCTCACCGGGTTTACCGGCGGCGAGGACCGGGAGAACTACTTCGCCAAGCCCTCGGATCACCCGGGCATGGGGGCGGTCTGCCAGTATCTCGGGCTGGGCCGGCGGGACGTGCCTGCCTACGTGATCATGCCGGCCTCCCCGGGCTACAGCCAGGGCCTGCGCCGGGCCGGGCCGTACGGCGGCTACCTGGGCAGTCAGTGGGACCCCCTCTTCAGCACCTGCCAGCCGACCTTCGACCGCCCGGCCGACCCGGACAAGACTGCCTACGACCCGATCACCCCGTGGGGCGTGCCGCTGTTCCCCTCGCTGGGGACGGGCCCTGACCTCACCGTGGACCGGCTGGACCGGCGGCGCTCTCTGCTGGGACAGGTGGACGCCCGGCTGGCCAGGCTGGAAAGCAGCCGGGCCATCGACCACCTGAGCCACTGCCAGCGACAGGCCCTGGACCTGCTGACCTCAAGCCGGACGCGGCAAGCCTTCGACCTGTCCCGGGAACCGCTGGCGCTGCGCGAGCGCTACGGTCGGGACCTGTACGGTTCGAGCGTGCTGATGGCCCGCCGGCTGGTGGAGGCCGGGTCCACGTTCGTCACCGTCAACACCGAGTCCCGGGGCGGTGGCCACTGGGACACGCACGAGCAGAACTTCCGCATGCTCAGGGATTACCTGTTACCGCTGCTGGACCGGGTGTTGCCGGCTCTGATCGAGGACCTTGCGGTCCGCGGCCTGCTCGACACGACGCTGGTGGCGGTGATGGGCGACATGGGCCGGACGCCGAAGGTCAACGCCAAGGCGGGGCGGGACCACTGGCCGCAGTGTGGCTTCTGCCTACTGGCCGGCGGCGGCGTCCGGGCGGGCCTGGTCTTCGGCGAGACCGACAAGCAGGGAGCCTACCCGACAACCAATCCGGTTTCCCCCGGCGACATCTGCGCCACCATCTACGAGGTGCTGGGGATAGACCCGGCCGCCACGGTCCCCGACCAGCTGGGGAGGCCGATTCACATCTCCCACGGCGGAGAGCCGATCCGGGGAGTAATCGCCTGAAAGCACGGAGAACCCCGCAAACGATGAACGATGAACGATGAACGATGAACGAAAGAAAGTCCTTCGTTCATCGTTCATCGTTCATCGAAGTCGGGCATCACTTCAGGGTAGCAAGCCATCGTGAGGGCGTTCCTTTTCCTACCGGTACACTCCGCCAAAAAGTGCGAAACGGGAACGAAGCCGCAAGCGGCAAACCGGGACGTTGGTTCCCCCCCGATCCTGATCCCGCGGCGCAAGTTCAGGAGGAGGGGACGTTTCTTCTGAGAGAACAGACTCGTCAGTGCGGGTTCACCGCACCGCCGTTCGAGGATACGTCCCGATGAGATTTCACCAACCTTTGCTTGTTGCCGGTCTCCTGCTGCTCCCCGCGGGGCTGCGGGGCCAGAATGCGCCTGTCGTGCCGTCGGGGCCTGAAAGCGTCGAAGTCCTGGCCCGCGGCCCGGTCCACGAGGCGTTCGCCCAGCCGCCGGACGTCGGCCAGCTGGAAGGCGGCCCGGTCGTGCCGAAGGAGCCGCCTCCGGTCATCGAGGAACTGCCGCCCGAGCAGAAGCCCGATAGCGACAATGTCCAGTGGATTCCCGGCTACTGGCAGTGGGACGCCGAGCGCGGCGACTTCGTTTGGGTCAGCGGCGCCTGGCGTGAACCGCCGCCGGGCCGGCAATGGGTACACGGCTCCTGGCGCCAGGTCAACGGTGGCTGGCAGTGGGTCCCTGGCTTCTGGGCACCGTTGTCCGAGGCCGAACCGCCCGTCCAGGAACCGCCGCCCGAGAGCCTGGAGACCGGTCCGTCGGTCCCGCCCCCCGAGGACTGCTTCTACACGCCGGGCTCGTGGATTCTGCGCGAGACGCGCTACGTGTGGCGGCCCGGTTGCTGGGTGCGCTACCGGCCGGGCTGGGTCTGGGTGCCGTGCCACTACGCCTGGACACCGGCTGGCTGCGTCTTCGTCGACGGCTACTGGGATTATCCGCTGCACCGCCGTGGCCTGCTGTTCGCTCCGGTCTGCTTCGAGCGACCGTTCCGCGGCGCGTGGACGCCTAGCTACGTCGTCAGCGCCAGCTTCCTGCCGGGGGCGCTGTTCGTGCAGCCGTCGCACCACCACTACTACTTCGGCGATTACTTCGGGCAGGACTACCGCCGGGCCGGCTTCACCCCCTGGGTCGACTTCCGCATCGGCCGTAGCGCTGTCGATCCGCTGTTCGCCTACTACCGCCACAGCGGCGGTCGGGCCTGGGAAGAGAACGTCGTCAACCTGTACGCCGCCCGTGCCGATGGCCGGCTCGCTTCGCCGCCGCGGACGCTGCTTCAGCAGACAAGGACGGTGAGCGAACTGCGCCGGCAGACGAGCGATGTCCAGCGCATCCGCCGTTCCACTGTCCTGACGCCGCTCGCCCAGGTGCCGCGGAATGTGACGGCGCTGGCCACGGTCAGCCGCGAGGAGCGAGTGCGCCAACAGCGGGCCGCCAGCCGGCTGGTCGCGACGGCCCACGAGCGGTCGCGTGTCGAGCGCGAGTCGCTCAGCCGGCGGGGTGCTCCTGTGCGACCGAGCGCCCAACCGCGGACGGTTCCGTTCGAGTCGCCGAAGGTTGCACGGTCGCTGCCGCCTCGCGAGGTCCGGCCGCGCGAACTGGAACGACGGCTGGAGTCCCGCCACGAGCTACCCCGTCGCGAGTCGGCGCCGGCGCCACGACATGAGTTCGCCCCGGCCCCGCACCGCCAGCCGGCAGGACCGCGGCACGATCCATTGCCGCTGCAACGAGAGACGAGGTTCTCGGACCGGCACAGGGAACCGCCCTCGGTCCACACGCCGGCGCCACATCGGCAGGCTCCTCCTGCGCGGCCGACGGTCGAACAACCACGCGCTCATCAGGCCCCCGCCCCGCCGCCGCGCCGGCCTGTTCAGGCGCCTCCGCCCCCGCACCACGCAGCGCCGCCCCCGGCGTCGCGACCAGCAGCGCCGCCTTCGCCGCGCCAAGTGCGGCCGGCCGCGCCGCCCCCGGCGTCGCGACCAGCAGCGCCACCTTCGCCGCGCCAGGTGCGGCCGGCAGCGCCGCCCCCGGCGCCGCGGCTGGCAGCGCCGCCTTCGCCGCGACAGGTCCAGCATCCTTCGCCGTCTCCGCCCCACGCGGCCCCGGCGCCCCACGCCAAGCCCAAGGAAAAGCATCGCTGACCGGAAAGCCGACGGCTGGCTGTGACGGATCACGCCGAATCACGCGTAACTGGACGAGGGCGGGATGGCTTTGCATCCCGCCCTCGTCCTGTTTATTCAACCCCTGCCGGCCACGCCAAGGTGTGATCGAACAGGCCAGCCCCCCCGCACCGGGAAGGACCGGGCTTGCTCGTGCTGCCTCCGTTCATAATTTGAGGGACAACACGGCGGTGGAGCGACCGAGCCCCGCCGCCCCGAGAGACGCACTGTTCGCCCGCACAAGGAGAGAAGTTGATGAAGAAGCTCGTCGCGCTGGCCGTCGCCCTGCTGATCCCATGCACCGGCGGGGCCGCCCCCCGGGAGAAGGAGGAAAAGAAGGTGCCGCCCGTTCTGAAGTTCACCATGAAGGGCCTCGATGGCAAGTCCGTTGATCTGTCGCAATTCCAGGGCAAGGTCGTCCTGATTGTCAACGTCGCCAGTCAGTGCGGCTACACGCCGCAGTACAAGGGCCTGCAGAAGCTGTACGACACCTACAAGAAAGACGGCCTGGTCATCCTTGGCGTCCCGGCCAACGAGTTCGGCAAACAGGAGCCCGGCACCGACAAGGAGATCGCCGAATTCTGCACCAGCAACTACGGCGTCACTTTCCCGATGCTCTCGAAAGTCATCGTCAAGGGAATTCACCAGGCGCCGCTGTACAAACACCTTACCTCCAAGGAGACGAATCCGAAGTCTGCCGGCGACATCAAGTGGAACTTCACCAAATTCCTTACTGTAGGAGTCAAAAGCTAGAGGTTAGCCATGCACAGAAAGACTGAGTTTTCCCGCTGTGAGCCGAAAGAGGACGGGCCAGCGATTCCCTTTGGGGAGCCACCGGCCCGTCTTCGTTTCTCCCAGCAACCCGCCTGGCATCGCTCCGGACGGCCGCCCTGGGGGCAAGGCGAACCCGCCTACGTCCGGCCGTCCCGACGTCCTCACGGGCGGCGTAGGCGCTGGGGGAAGCCTCCTGGGAGAAAGAGCGACTAGCTAGATGGGAGATAGAGGGAGACGGACGAGGTAGATTTTGCTTGCCTCTCGCCTTTCTCCGCGTCACAATCAACCGCATCGGGTGGGCCGGCTGATCGCCGGCGCCGCTTGCCCGGCCGCTCCCCTGCGATCCCCGCGGCGACGATCGGACAAGCCCAGGCCCGACGGGGAATCACGTCGATGATCCGCTTCGTCTGTCCTTCCTGCAAGCAAAGCCTGGAGTTTAGTGACGGTGCCGCCGGTCGGCGTGTACGCTGCCCGGAATGCAAGGAACGATGCGTGGTGCCGCGTCGTGGCGGGCGCCGTGACCGCCGCCCTCTGAGGATCATCGGCGAAGTGTGCATGTGCATCGCCGCCATCCTGATGGTCACGTGCGGGTTCGCGCTGGCGCTCAACGCCGGTGCCTTCGGAACGCCGATCGACGAGGAATGGGTCAACGCCCCCTATGAGCTAACGCCACAGCGGTTTACCTGGATGGTATTGAGCGGCATCGGCATCGCCGTCGGAGTCCTGCTGCTCTGTGCCGGGGGCGTGATGCGATACTATCGCCGCGGCTAAGGGAGAGTGAGGGAGAGCGAGGCGGGAACAACCGTTCAAGATGTCTATGGCTGCAACCGAGTGGTACTGCCGTATCGATGGAGAAATCATAGGGCCAGTGACGGCCAGAGCCCTGAAAACTATGGCTGCCGTGGGCGAGTTGATACCTTCGGACGAGGTACAAAACGGCCCTGATGGCGTCTGGCACCCTGCAAGTAAGATCCCCGAGCTGCACTTCGGGTCCACTACTCGGCAGGCCAAACCAGCTAAACAAAGTGTAACGCCGCTGATCCGGTATGTATACAAGATGGTGCAAATCCCGCCCCAGATCACCTTCCACCAGGACGAGGACGAGCCGCTGAAGGGCAACGAAGCGGCCGTCTACCTGGAGGGTGTGGTCAACAAGTACGCCTTGGAGGGGTGGGAGTTTTTCCGCGTAGACACGGTGGGGGTAAAAGTGATGCCAGGCTGCTTGGGGTTGCTTCTTGGGAAGCGTGAAGAAACGATTCTCTACTACGTTGTTTCGTTTCGCAAAGCCGCGGAGAGGAGTGCCGAACAACGCTAACGCTGGATAGAGGCGACCGCCACAACATGACCCCCCTCACACTCGCCTGCCTCTTGTGCCTCGACACCCCGGCCCCAATCGGTGTCGCCACCGTCCGGGCCGTCTGGCTTGCCGACCTCACGCCGGACCGCGTGCAGAGCGGCACCGTGGGGCGGTTCGTCTTCGTGCCCGACAGCCGTCCCGACGAGGTTGACGGCCGTGTCCTCATCGACGCCGCGGGACCGCCTGGCGTGCTGCGCACCGTCCAGTTCGCCAGATGGGAGAACGACGAGGGCCTCGACGTGGTGGAGCCCGTCGTTGTCGAGGGTGTCCTTGTCGTCATCCGGCCCCCGGCACGGGGAGAGTTCCCGGCCGTCGTCGAGTTGCAGGTGAGGGAGGCGCGGCGGGTGCGATAGAGGCGGTCTTCTAGCCGTCTTCAGGGTCGGCTGTTTCCTCCCCAGCCAGAGCCGTGGCAGCTCTCCAGTCAATCGTATACCCGGCTTTACGGTCAAAGGCACAGAACACGCGGACGTGCCCGCCGTGTCCGTGGTAGTGGATCAGGATGAGCCGCCAGTCGTAATTCTGGCCCGTCACCTTCGCCTTACGGAGCGTAACGCCAACCGGGAGGGGGATCGGGATGTCGTCTAGCTCGTCGAACTGTGAGGGATCGGCTTCGATGGCTTCGAGCACGCTCCGAAGTCGCTTCTTTGCCCCGTCACTGATCCCCGCCAGCCGTCTCAGGGCGTCACGGGCGAGGCTGGTATCAACGGCCACCACGGAGGCACCCTAGTCGTCAAAGAGTTCGTGCCAGTCGGACGCCGCGGGCGGGTTCCGCAATCCCTCTTGGACTGCCGCAGCCAGTCGCCGCCGAACCGGCCCGTGGCGGAGGAGCAACTCGTCCGGCAGATCGTCCTTCCACCGTCGGTAGTCGGCAATGGCCTCACGCAACTCATCCACCCCTTCGACCGTAAGGCCCTTTGCTTCCAGCTTGCCGGCTATGCTGAGGAGAAGTTCGCAACCCGCGATGTGGAGGTCTGTGACCTGCTGATAGAAATCGTTGATCGTATCGATGTGCTCGCGGGGCGTGTCCTCGGCAACGCGGCGGACCGCGGCCAGCATCGACTCTCGGAAGTCACACCGCTTCCCGACATGAGAGCGGACGAGGGGACCGAACTCCCCGGCCAGTGAGACGAGATCGGCGTCAGGTTTGTCCGCATAGGTGAGCCAATGGCGCAACGTCTCCCGGACGGCCTCCCCCGTGGCCCGCTCTAGGTCCAATTCCAGCGTTGGCGACATCGAACACCTCCTGCCTAATCGCCGCATGACGGCGTGACATCGTAGTACAGCTTACCACGTTCTCGCCACTGCGAGAAGTGATCGGCCCGACGAAGGGCTCGCTCAAGGGGCGCATCCCGCCTCGCCCTGTCCGTCTTGTCGTCCATTCGTCTCTCCGTTGGCCGGCAACTCGCGTAGGGCACAGGGCAGCAGGAGGGGCAAGCCTGCCTGGCGTATCCGCTCTTCAATCGGACATGCCACGTCGGACCGCCTACCCATCATTGGCTCCAGTATTCTGCGAGTTTCCGGGTCCGCTTGCTCAAGAGAAATAGCGCCGCATAGAGCAACCCAGAAATCGGGGGGCAAGCCGTCGCTCCCGGCAGGGGACTGGCGCTCCAGACGTTCGAGCCTCGTGCGTAGTCGCCCGCTCATCGGGCTATTCTCGCATTCTGGCGACCTTCCAGAGCGGCTATGCGCTGTTCAAGGTCGCTCCCCTCAATGGCCTTGAGCTGCACTTGGCAGAGGACGGCCAAACAATTACCGATGCGAGCGTCGAGCTGTCCCCTGCGGACCATGTTGAACGTCGCCTCGACAGCCTCGATGATGTCGCCCACCGTCTTCAGCGGCAAGTCCGGCGTGTCTTCCGGCAGCACGGCAAGGCGCAGTTGCTCCGCCCGATTCAGCCCACCCCTTCGGCGGGCCTCGGCTCCTTGGTCTGCGAAGCCGGGATCGTGAAACACGCAGTACGGTGAACCTCGGACACGTGGCGCTCGGCACCGGGAGCCATCGGGCTTGACGTGCTGGCAACGGCTGTCTCTCGGAAGTGGCATAGTTTTACTACCTTGGTAGTGCCCGGTAGGGGTGGTAAGGAGGGGTTGGTTTGACACGGCGCTAGTTGCGTAACTCTATATGCGCCATACCTTTGTGTCGAGTAGCGCCGTCCCTCCCGCGGGTAGCCCCTGGAGAAAAGTAGCGGGGGGGGTGTAGTCGAGCCGTAGTCGAGGCGCAGGGTTGAGGCGGTCGGGGTGGACGGGCTGGGGCGACGTCCACGGCGTTGGTGTGGCGCTCGCGTGCGGCCGGAGCGGTCATTCCATGCGGCGCTCATCAGCTTACTTAGCGACTCTCTCACGTGGGAATCCAGGGGGCGTTGCAAAACCCTAGTAGGTCTGGAGTGAGGGACGAAGCACTGAAAAAACCAGCGAAAGAGGGCAGGGAAGAAGGCGAGAGGGGCGGAGTAGTGGTACGTTTTGCAATGCCCGCCCACCCCCGGAACGTGCCCGTGTTGCTCGTGTGGAAAATCGCCATCTCGTTGCAAAACCCTAGTAGTCACGAGTGCGGATTCCCTCGTGTGGAAAATCGGAATGTCGTTGCGAAACGGTAGTAGGTCAGTCATCATCCTCGTCGTCCCAATCCTCCTCCCAGTCCGGGTCTGAAAGAGGCGTCGGGCATTTGGAAGGATCTTCCCAGTCCGATCGGGACATACCGTGACGGCCGCAGATCCCGTCCTCGGTGATTTCCAGCAAACCCTGTCGCTCGGCTTTGCGAAGTCCTTCCTTCTTCCACGTCCTGCCGGATGGACTCTTGCGGTCCGCCATACGTTTAATGGTGGAAGGGTGGACGCCGAAGAGTTTCGCAACAGTTGCAAGGGATCTTTCCCACCTAAGACCTCCCAAATCCCAGGGGAAGACGGCATAGCACCCCAACCTCTCGAAGATGTCCGCCTCCATCTCCGGGCTAATCTTCCGTGGTCGTCCGGCCTTACCCGTTCTGCGTGTGGCGGCGCTGTGCCGGTCGGATTCAGAGAGAAAGGGACTCGCTACCGTCGCCAAGGGCACACCGAGGGTTAGCTCTTTTAGATGGGCGAATTCCTCTCGCGTCGGCCAGGCGTTGAGGTTCTTCTGCGGGTCGTATGCTTCGGCTCGAAGGAACCGCGACAGGTCAGCCACCACGAGAATGCAGCCCTGTTTCGCCGCCAGCCTTGCCGCTTCTTGGAGTTTAGGACGGGGCTTGGTCAGTTTGCCTTCCTCAACAGCGTCGACGATAGACACAATCCGGGCGGGGACTTGTGCCCGGATCGCGTTGACCAGAGCGTCCGTCTTCTCTTGCAGTTTCCGCTTGCCGCGGCCGGCTTGTTGCCAAGACGACACGCGCGAATACACCACCAGTCCAGCATCCGGAAACTGCTTTGTCGCTTCGGTGAGAGGGCGGACAGGGAACTGGAGCGGATGAAGGGAGGAATGAGCGTTCCCCTTGCCGTTGCTCTGCGCCTGCCCGTTGCTCTTTCCCTTGGCGTCGAGTGGCTCCTTGCCGACTCGTGAATGGTTCGATTTAGCACCAGTTCCCTTGACTTTCTCGCTGTTATTTGATACTATCCTTTTGTGTTGAGACATCTGAGGTTCCCCCTTTTTGGTGTCTCGACCGCACTCGAATCCTTGCCGCCACCCCTCGACCAAAGGAGCAAACCAGCGTCAAGGATTCACTTGAGCGAAGGCTCGCGGCAGTTGCCTCGCAAGCACTGCCGCGAGCCTTCTCATACACCTCGCTTCCTTCCGTCGACTACACACTTCCGGGCCTTCGCCGCTTGCCTCTCCGTCCGCTCCCGAGTTCGGCGCAGGGCTCGCTCCTTTCTCTCTTCCTGCTCCAGCAGTCGCTCGCGGATGGCATCCCGTGCCCGCTCCATCATCCGTACCATCCGGCGGACCATCTCCACGTCTTCGGGGAGTAGCCGGTCAGCGGTCAGAGACTCTGACCGAGGCCCGACCGCCTTGGCAAATTCCTCGGCTGACCATTCGTCCTTGCGAAGTCCGAGGACATGCTCCAGGGCCGTCCATTGCCAATCGTTGTAGTGGGCCGCGGTCGCCGCAAAGTAGCCGCGACGACATCCGCGGGGCGAGTCCCACAACGCCACGGCGACAGCGATACCAAGCACCTGCTGAGCGGTGAAGCGGTGGGAGCAACCACGGCCCTTCCCTCCCGCCACCGCCGGCACGATCATCCCCTCCGCAATCCAGTCGCGGAGCGTTTGGGCGGACACTTCGCAGATTTCCGCTACCTCCTTTGTCGTGAAGAGCATTTTCATGTCTGTCGTTGTCATCGCTTGCTCCTTTCAACGGACCCCCATTATACCCTTTTCGACTTATTTATGCAAGCAATGACTCATTAAATGTGCGGCGCTCAGGAGGGCAACACCACCAGGAACAATTGACGCAAATGCCTGGCGCTGAGCATGATGCGCCACGATCATTACGCGAATTGGCCGCTCGTATCTAGTTAGAAAACGCGATACCTAGCGCCGTGTCCGCCGGCACTGGTTCCTTGCCCCCTGGCCGTGGACCGCGTATGCTCCACATGGTTCTGTGAATCACACATACCTGCGGAGGTTTCGGCGATGCTTGTCAAGCGTTGCCAGGAGTGCGGCGGATCGATGAAGGGCAAACGGCCGCAAGCCGTTTACTGCACTGTCTCCTGCCGTCGACAAGCCGAGATGGAACGGCGTCGACAGCGTATCGCACGCGAGCACGCCGAAGACGGGAGGCGATCAGACGGATTCTATCGTCTTGAGTGCCAGCGGATTCCGTGTGAGAACTGGTTTTCAGCAAAGCGAAGGGACGCTCAATACTGCTCTGCCCGTTGTAGGAAAATGGCGTCTCTGTCGTCGATTGCGATGGGGTTGGGCAGACGGCGCTAAGGCCCCACCGTGGTTAGCAGCGGGGCCGTTGTGTTAGCGGTCTGGTATGGTCTACTCGCCGTGTCCGCCGTTGCCGTTGGGCAGGGGATGCACGGGATACCCGTGGAAGACAATACTCTTGAGCGTCTCATCCCGCAGAGCGGTGAGGTAGCTCGCGAGGCAGTTTCTCTCATCCGGGTCGCGAAGGTCAACCGCCAGTCCGAGCGGAGCCGCATCAGCGACAAGGACGGACCGGCACTGCCAACCGCCCTCACGGCATCGGCTCGCGGACCATGTTCGGATGAGGTAGTCACGGTCGATTCCCGTGGCGAGGTAGACGCGAACGGCGATGAGTCTCTCTGCCCCTCTGGGGACGATCAAGACCCGCATCTCCGACACCAGACGGCGCAGAGCGGCTCGCGTCTTCTTGCGAAGTAGGTCGCGGTCTTCATCCTCAGCGTCCCTCAGCAGAGCAGACAGCGAAGTCAGTTCTCCCAGGTTATCGCTCTGCTGGTTCGCCGCCTCCGCCTTGGCTAACTCCAGTTCCTCCGCCAGCGTCTTGCTCTGCTTGTCGAGGTCCGTGAGCAAGGCGAAGAAAACCGACACGTCATCGGCTGTTGCGGCCTTGGCTTTCACGGCATCCCTGTTGCGGTTAACGGCGGTCAACTTGCCCGCCAGAGCGGCGATACGGTCTTGCACACCGTTCGGCTTGCCCAACACGTCGGCAGGCTTGAGTTCGGCCAGAGCGGACAGGATAGCGGTCTCAAACATGTCGTAACCGATGGAGCGGAAGGTTGAGCCCTTGATCTTGCGGACCGCTCCAGAGGAGACGAGAACCTTCTTGCCGTGCGTCGTATTGATCGTCAGGCGCCGCCCGTCGGTGGCATCGTAGAGCAGACCATTGAAGAGGTTTGGAGTACCTGTTGTTCGTCCACCCCCTGCCTTGCGACCGTTCAGAGCGGTCTGCGCCCGGTAAAAGGTTTCGTCGTCGATGATGGCGGGGAAGTACCCCTTGATCGGCTCGCCGAACGGCTTGCGGGTAGACTTGCGTCCCTTCTTGGCGCACGTGCCGACGTGGGGGTGATATTCGCCGATAACGGAGCGGGAGCGGAGAATATCACGGATAAAGCCCGGTTGCCAGCCCTTGCCGGTCAGACCGTCGGGATACTCCGTGTGTAGGATGCCAGCGATCTTGGAGACGCCGTTGCCGTCGATGGCAAGGGCGAAGATGCGGCGGACCGCTGCGGCCTTGTCTTCGAGGATGAGCCACGAGGACCGATCCGCCGTTAGCTTGAGCCAAGCGGGGCCTTTCTTGCTGAGCTTGACCGTTCGCACCGTGTCCCGTTTGTCGGACCACGCATCGGCCAGTCGCTCACCCTTCTTGCGAGACTCTTCCGCCGCTAGGCAGATTGCTACTTGCAGCGGCACCCAGACGCCTGTTGAGTGAATGTTCGACTTTGAGTATCGCTGTTCTGGGCTCACCGTCACGACGTCGACGCCCGCATTGACCAGTTGCATGATAAGGGCAGTTGCCTCGTCAGGGGGCAGTCTGGACAGGCGGTCGATGTTCTCTACGATGAGGACGGAGCCAGTAGGGACTCGTTTATCCTTGACCAGTTCGAGGAAGTCGCCTAGCTGGCCGTGCGTGGCGTTGCTGCCGTGGTAGCCGCTCACTCCGAGGTCAGCGAAGGAGCGTTCGTCCAGGGTCAAGCCGTGGCGAGAGCAGTAGGCTTGCGCCGCCTCTTCCTGACGGCGGAGAGACCGACCGTCCGCCTGTTCGGACGTCGAGAACCTGGCGTAGCTGAATGCTTTCTTGGTCATGGGTGAACTCCGTAGGACTAGGGCGTCTACCCTCATTCTACGGTCTCGACTTGCTACCGTCAAGAACTTCACCAAGTTCCTGATCGGCCGCAATGGCGAGATCATTCAGCGCTTCGAGCCGAGGGTCAAGCCCGAGCAGATGACCGAGGCCATCGAGGCCGAGCTGAAGAAGTGATCCCCTTAGCCCGACGCGCAAGCGAGGCTCGACGTCACCCTCGCTTGCGCGTCGGGCTAATCACCGGCGCCAACGAATCCCGTGCCGGCGTGTTCTTCCTTGTAGCGAGCAACCGCAGACGGTTGACAGGGTTCGCCGCCGCATGTTACGGTAAGAGCAAGGCCCTGATTCGCAGCCTTGTCCCTGGACGAGCCTTGCCCTATCTCCTGTCCCGTCTGGGACTAACATCGATTCGCCGCGGTTACTGGAGTAGCGAGCCTATGGCAAAGCAACCCGTTGGTGTGTGGGGCATCGACCTGGGGCAGTGCGGCCTCAAGGCCATTCGCCTCATCGAGAGCGACGGCCAGGTTACCGTCAGCGCCTTCGACTTCGTCGAGCACCCCAAGATCCTCAGCCAGCCCGACGCCGACCCCGACCAGCTGACCCGCGAGGCGCTCGAAAAGTTCCTGTCGCGCAACCAGCTCAAGGGCGACATCGTCTGCATCAGCGTCCCCGGGCAAAGCGGACTGGCTCGCTTCGTCAAGCTGCCGCCGGTCGAGGAAAAGAAGATCGGCGACATCGTCCGTTTCGAGGCCAAGCAGCAGATCCCGTTCAACCTCGAGGAAGTCGTCTGGGACTACCAGAAACTCTCGTCGGGAACGGTCACCGATGGCTTCGCCATGGAGACCGAGATCGGCCTGTTCGCCATGAAGCGCGACATGGTCAACCGCTACCTGCAGCACTTCAAGGACGTCAATGTCGACGTCCACGTCGTGCAGATGTCGCCCCTGGCCCTGTGCAACTACGTGGCCTACGATCTGCTCGCGAAGGGCCCGCAGTCCGAGGATACCAAGAGCAAGCGCAGCTGTATCGTCGCCCTCGACATCGGCACCGACAGCTCGAACCTGGTCATCACCGACGGCGCCCGGATCATCTGGCCGCGGCCCATCCCGCTGGGCGGCAACCACTTCACGCGGGCGCTGACCAAGGACCTGAAGCTGACCTTCGCCAAGGCCGAGCACCTCAAGCGCAACGCCATCAAGTCGCCTGATCTGAAGAAGATCCTCGCCGCCATCAAGCCGGTCCTCAACGACTTCGTCAGCGAGGTGCAGCGCTCGCTGGGCTTCTTCACCAACACGCACCGCGACGCCAGCATCGAGTACATGATCGGCCTGGGCAACGCCTTCCGCCTGCCCGGTCTGCAGCGCTACCTTGGCGAGAAACTGCAACTGGAGGTCAAGAAGCTCGAGAAGCTCGAGCGGCTCAGCGGCGAGAGCGTGCTGGCCGCCCCAGCGTTCACCGAGAACATCCTGACCTTCCCCGTCGCCTACGGGCTGGCTCTGCAAGGACTGAAGCAGTCGCGGCTGTTGACGAACCTGCTGCCGCCAGAGATCCGCACCGAGCGCTTGATCAAGGCGAAGAAGCCGTTCGCGGTCGCTGCGGCGGCGGCCCTGCTGCTGGCGGTCGGTGGCATGACGCTGGGCTACGGCAAGATGTTCGGCGCCTATGGTGGGCCCGCCGCCGAGGAGTTCCACAAGACGAAGAAGCCACCCACCAGCACGAATGACAAGCTCCTCCTGGCCCTCGGTGCCGCCCAGGCCGAGATCACCTCGATCGAGACCGACAAGGCCGAGTACAACAAGGCCAAGAAGGCCGCCGAGGAGGAGGGCAGGAAGGTCGAGAGCATCGTCACCGGCCTGAAGGAGCAGATGAACTGGCTGGCGCTGAGCAAGTTCCTCGACGAGGCGATCCCGCGGCCGGAGGCCGTCAACGACCAGGCCTTCCAGCGCGTCATCCCCGGTCCCGAGCCGAAGAAAGCCGACCAGGAAGCGCACTCCCTCTGGCAGAAGCGGGTGGACTGGGTCACCGAAGGTCAGACGTCATTCGAGGCCTGGCAGCGCTGGCGCGAGGGCAAGCCGCTGGTCCGCAACCCCGGCCCGCTGGGCGATGGCGTCAGCCATCTGTTCCAGTTCAACATCGAGGCGGTCAGCTGCCGCTACACGCCCAACCTCAAGGGCTTCTGGGAGAACGTCCAGAACAAGGTCCTCAAGGACAACAAGAGTTACGTCCGCCCGCTCACGGACAAGGACAACGTCCCGGGCGAGAACGAGAAGGGCTGGATCATCGAGCTGCGCGGCTACACCTATCATGAGGACCAGACCAATTTCGTGCTCAACGTCCTGCTGGATCACATCGCCTGGGTGGGGGCGCAGAAGAAGGCTCCCTGGCCGCTGGGCGCCTCGCCGTCCGGCATCGAGCAGGCCGCCTCGCCAGCGTCACCGGCCAAGTCGGGGCAGCCGCCCGGCGAGGCGGATCAGAAGGCGCGAGTCATCAGTCACGTCGTGCTCGTCAAGGTGACTCGGCGCGAGGTCGCCGACGCATCGCTCCCCTACGAGGACATTGACTCCCCGAACCTCGAGAAGTTGAAGTTGCTCGCTGCCTCGGCCTCCTCTTCCAAGGGGGGCGGCGGCGGAAGCCAGCCCGCGGGCGGCGGTGGCTCTCAGATGCCCGGAGGGAGTGGGGGGATGGGGATGGGGGGAGGGAAGGGGCAGACCACGTCCTGGACGGCGCTGGGCAGTGAGACGATCGGCCCGCCCGGCGGCGACCAGAAGAAAAAGGAAGACACCCAGAGCACGAACCTCCCCTACAAGCGGACCGAGTTCGTCGTGCTGTTCATCTGGCGTGAGCCGACCGAGTCGTCGGACTCCTTGCTGAAAGCCGTGGAGGCAGGAGGCGACCAGCCCAGCGGCGGCGGCATGCCGGGCGGCGGCCCAGGGCGTTAGGGCCTCTGCAAACCCCTCCCCTGCCAGGAGAGGGGGAGAAAACCTGCTGCTCCCCCTCTCCGCTTCGGGGAGGGGGACGGGGGGAGGGGTTCTCAGACAGGCGATCAGAACGGGGGATGGGCAACCTGTCCCCGACCAGCGGACCCAAGCCATGAAAATCGATAAAGAATTTCTGCTGAAGAATCAATTCTGGATTGCCCTTGGCAGTGCCGGCGTGCTGATCCTGGGCAGCCTCGGCGTCCTGTTGCTGGGGGCGGGGCCTCGCGCCTCCAGCGCGCGGGCCAATTACACGGAGTTCGAGTCGAAGCTGAAGACTCAGAAGGACTTCAAGAACGAAGCCTTCAAGAAGCCCTGGGACGAGAGGAAGGGCGAGTTCAGCTCCCGCAAGGACAAGGTCTGGGCCGACGCTTACAAGACCCAGGACGGCCTGATGACCTGGCCGCCCGACAACACCTTCTTCGAGGACCTCGAGAAGAGGGGTCATTTCGGTGACGAGATCAAGGGCGACGAGTTGGTGCTCTACAGGGACAAGCTCTACAGGAGTCAGTTCGCCAGTTTCGAGACCTTCCTTCGCGCCTCCTCCAGCGACGACGCCTACTTGCCGGTTGCCTTCGATCGGAAACTGCTGAACGAGTACAGCTGGGCCAAGGACAAGACGCCCACGGTCGAGGAGTGCTGGCTGGCCCAGGAAGAGATCTGGCTGCGCCGCGAGGTCTTCCGCGTCCTCCAGGCGGCCCTCGATTCGATGGCCACGTTCAAGGAGGTCAAGGAGTTGCATTGGAACGCGGCGGTGGCCGCCGTGGCTGGCGTCCCGGTCGACGCCCTGGTGAAGCATTCCCCGGACCTGTCGCGCGCCGCCTACCAACCGCGCAAGCTCGACCCGAACCCGGATAAGAGCAAGGAACTGGCAAAGAACGGCGTTAAGGAAAGCCGCCTGTTCCGAAGTCATGACTGGGAGGTCAATCTCCTGCTGGAAGAGGAGCCCAAGAATCGGGACCGGTTGCGCATCAGTGCCTCGAGCACGATCAAGAACATCAACCCGAGCCGGCGGCCGCTGTACCTGGGCAGTTCCACCAGCGAGGGCCTGCGCCTGCAAGTCCGCCAGCGGCAGAGCACGACCAGCCGGGGGAAGCCGGTCTACCACTACAGCCTCGTGAATCGAATCGTCGGTGTCCTGCTGCCCTACGGCGAGCAGCTCGAGTTCAAGAGCGCCTCCGGATTGGACTCCAGCGTCACGCCGGCCCGCGACTTCGAGTTGGTGGAGGTCTTCGATCCGGCCACCTCGCCGATTAAACGCCTGGAGCGACTGGAGATCGGCGAGGCCGCGCTGGCGCACCGCCTCAAGGTGGGATTCGAGATGAACACCGGTCCCCTGGCGCCCAAGCCGGAAGAGGGCCAGGGCGACAAGGAGCAATCCTCGTCAGCCGCGCCCGGCGGGGGAGGCGGGGCGATGCCCGGCGGCGGAGGGGCGATGCCGGGGGGCGACGCGGGCAAGAAGGGCGACCTGGCCAAGACACCCAACGACATCCCGCGCGGCCGCTACATCCTGCACAACGAGGTCGTGCGGCGCATCCCGATCGCCTTCACCGTCGTCCTCGACCAGGACTATCGCAACGAAGTCCTGACCGCCGTGGCCAACTCGCCGCTGCGGATTCAGACGACCCAGGCCTACTGGGCGCACCGCGGCGAGACGGCGGTCGCGACCACGGGAGGCAAGAGCAATGATTGGGTCGGGGGCAGCAGTTTCGGGGGAATGTCCGGTCCCGGTTCGAGCGGCAGTCGCCCGCCGGGCGGCGCAGCCGGTCCGGGGGGATCGCAGCCGGCCCAGCAGGGATCCGGCCAGGCACGGCCGGCGCAGCCCGGTGGCACCAGCGACGACGCGCCCGCGGCGGCGGAGGGAAATCGCAACCTGATCAGTCTCAGCGTCCACGGCATCGCGACGCTGTACGAGCGCTTCCCGCCCAAGAAGAAGGACGAAGGGACCAAGCCGACGGGGCAGTCCAAGTAACGAGCCCTCAAGCACAAGACGCAAGGACCTACGCAGATGAAAAAACTGAACGTGCAACAGCTCCTGCTTGAGAAGGGCGAGCGCATCGGGCTGTGTGTGGCGGGCGGGCTCGCATTCCTCTTGCTCGTGCTGACGTTGTTCCTACCCGGCAAGGGCCTGTTCAGCGGCACCGCCTCCGGCCACTCCGAGGAGCTGACAAAGGAAACCGTCGCCGTGAAGAGCAAGCACAGCGAGGCGAAGCCCACCGAATCGGACAAGCCGGGTTCCCTCAAGGACGCGACCGCCGAGTTCCAGGTGCGCTTCGTCGATCCCGACCTCTTCCGGGCCTTCGCTATGTTCTTCCGCCCGCCGACCAAGGACACCAAACGCCAGAAGCCGACCATCCTCGTTCCGGACGAGGTCCAAGTGGCCGTGATTCGTGGTCAGTTCCCGGCCCTGCAATTTCAAACCGACGAAAGTGGAAAGATCATCGGTGTCCTGGTGGTGGTCGACGAAAAGAGCGAGTCGAGCGACGCCAATTCGTCGGGGAGCAGCAGATTGCAAGGCAATCAGATCACTCAGTCGGGCGCGGGCAGCTCCAACAACATGAATAACCAGTTCTCAAGGTACAACTTGCAGTACAGGAGGTTCACCCCTCCAAAGCCGCGCATCAAGATCGAGATGCGCCCCATCAACGAGATTGGCGGCAAGAAGCCCGCCGTCGGCGCCTTGCCGGCGCGCATCGCCGTCATCGTGGCCAGCTTCCCTTACAAGCAGCAGATTGAGGAGTTCAAGCGCGCCCTGCACAAAACCAGCGCGGGCGAGGTGCTGACCGAGCACGGCCGCGGCGACAAGGGCAAGCCCTTTAAGTCGTTCGAGTTCAACGGCGTTGAGGTCGAGCGCATGACCCTCAAGGACGACGGCAGCGAGGGAGCGTGGGAGCCGCTCGACGTCGAAAAGGATTTCAAACAGTTCGTCATCCGCACCAACAAGAGCCTGGAGAAGGAGAACGACGACCCGCAGTTCAAGCAGATCTTGGAGGCCAGCAAGAAACTGGTCATGCGCGTGCCGGCCCAGTTGCCCGAGGACCTGAAGAAACCCGAGGCCAAATCAGCAGACCGGAAGGCGCCGGACCTGGTCGCGAACCTGAAGAACATTCAAGCCTCCCTGGCCAAGCTGAAAGAGTCGAAAACCCAGGAGGTTACCCCACCGCCGACCATAGCGAGCGATGAATTCAGTGCTTACGACGTCGACGGGGGTGCGGGAACGGGCAAGACCAACCCGGCCACAGCCTTCAACCCCACGGACTCGGGGAGCGGGTTCGGCAGCTTCCAGGTCAATTCCGATTGGGCGAAGAAGAACGACGACACGCCGCTGGAGCACTGCCTGGTGCGCTTCGTCGACGTCACCCTGGAGGCCGGCAAGATCTACAAGTATCGGTTCAAGGTCAAGATGATGAACCCGAACTATTCGCCCGTGCCGAGCGAGCGCAAGGACACCTACCAGCATTTCGCCAAGGACAAGGTGCTCACGTCGCAGGGCTGGGCGTACACGGGCCTGGTGAGTGTGCCGCCCGATCAGTACGTCTACGCGCTGAACCTGCCGGAGTTTGGGTTGAAGTTGAACACCGAGATGAGGAAGCAGGAGCCCTGGCGCTGGAACTTCTACTATCCGCCAGGACAGGACAGGAACCACGCCGCGGTGCAGATCCATCGTTGGGTCGATAGCTACTCTCCCGAGCCGACGAAGGCGTCCGACCAAAACGTCAAGGCCGTGGGCGAGTGGCTGGTGGCCGCTCGCATTCTCGTCCAGCGCGGCGAGTTTGTCCGCGACCCCGAATACAAGGTCCCCGTGCCCATCAAGCCGACCGACCTGCTCGAGCACGAACTCGACAGCATCACGAAAGCGACGCGCAGCCAGGACAAGACCCTGATGCCCGTCGACTTCGGAGACGAGACGCTGCTGGTCGACTTCGAGGGTGGTCAAGAGGGCTACACCAAGACCGAAGGCAGTGACGAAACGGCCAAGTCGGTGCCCGTCACCGACCAGTGCGCGGTCGAACTGCTGATGATGCGCCCCGATGGGAAGATGATCGCCCGCAATAGCCTCACCGATAGCGACACGGAGAACAGTCCGCTCGCGAAGGAGCGAGTGAAACGCGCGGAGGCCTTCACGGCCCGGATCGAGAAGCTGCGGGGGCGAGGGCCCAAGACCGAGAACGACCCGCTCAAAGGGAACCCGAAATGATCCTTTGACCGGGCGACGAACTCCTCTGTGGCCCACGGGCAGCCTGTGCCCGTGGGCTTTTTTCGTTCCCGCCTCTACACTGACGAGGGTGAGCGAACCGGAGAGCGCGCGGGATGGGACCGGCAAGTTATCTTCTGCGTCTGACCGAACGACTGGCCGGGGCCGTGTCGCGGCTGTCGTCCCCGACGCGGGCCCGTCACAGCGCTTACCTCCGGAGCAGGCAGAATCCCGATGGGGGCTTCTCCGGTCGCGAGGGCGGCTCCGACCTCTACTACACCGGCTTCGCCCTGCGCGGGCTGGCACTCCTCGATGCCCTGGCGCCGGAGGTCGTTGGGCCGGCGGCCGACTTCCTGCGCGAAAGCCTGACGCGGCAGGCGAGTGTCGTCGACTTCTACTCGCTCTTGTACGCCTGTCTGCTGGTGCAGGCGTCGGGTGGTCCGGACGTCCTGGCCAACAGCCCGCCGGATTGGCCCGATCGCGTCGCGGCAACCTTGGAAACCTTTCGGACCGCGGACGGCGGTTATGCCAAGGTGGCCGGCAACGCGGCGGGTAGTACCTATCATACGTTCCTGGTCGGCCTTTGTTACGAGCTGCTCGGCCGCTCGCTGCCGCGTTCCGAGGAGGTGGCCAAGTTCGTCTTGTCACGGCGGCGCGAGGACGGCGGCTTCGTCGAGATCGCGCCAATGCGGCGCAGCGGGACGAACCCGACCGCGGCGGCCGTCGGCCTGTTCCAGCTTCTGGAGCAGGACAGCAGCGTATCGGCGCTGACGCCGGAGCTGCGTGCGGGCGTAGTGGCGTTCCTGGAAGAGATGCCATCCTTCGAGGGGGGCATGCGGGCCAACGCCCGTGCGCCGCTGGCCGACCTGCTGTCGACCTTCACGGCGACATGGACGCTGGACCAGCTTGGCGCCCTGGATCGCATCGACACATCAGCGGCGCTAAGCTTCGCGTGCTCGGTCGAGACCGAGACGGGTGGCTTCCACGGCGGGCTGTGGGACGAAGCCGTCGACGTTGAATACACTTTCTACGGGCTTGGCGTGCTGGCGCTGCTGAGCGAACTCCCCGCCTATTAACCCGAAGCGCTAGCGAGGAACAGGTCATCCCTCGCTCGCGCTTCGGGTTAATATGCGGAGCTGGTCCGGACATCCCACCGCGATGCTATTGCAAATCGAACACCTGAGCAAGGACTACCCCACCCGCAGCGGTCCGCTGAGCGTACTCCGTGACGTCAACCTCGAGTTCGAGCGCGGCGAGGCGGTCGTCGTCATGGGACCGTCGGGATCGGGCAAGAGTACCTTCCTCTACGTCGTCGGCACCCTCGAGCCGCCCACGTCGGGGACCGTCCGCCTCGACGGCAAGCACGTCCCGTCCTGCTCCTGGCCGACGAGCCGACGGGCAACCTCGACCGCCACACCGCGCGCGCCGTGGGCGAGCTGCTGCTCGAGCTGCACCGGGAACAGCAGACCATCCTGATCGTCGTGACCCACAGCGCCGAGCTGGCCGCCCTGTTTCCGCGCCGGCTCGAAGTCCTCGACGGCAGCCTGCGGCCGGCAGGAGGGACGGCATGACCTTCGCACGGCTGCTCTGGCGAAACCTGCTCTACCACCGTCGCGGCAACCTCGCCGTGCTCCTGGGCGTGGCGGTCGGGACAGCGGTACTGGTCGGGGCACTGCTGGTCGGCGACTCGCTGCGCGGCAGCCTGCGTGTACTGGCCCTGCGCCGTCTCGGCTGGGTCGATCAGGCGATGGTCCTGCCCCGCTTCTTCCGCGAGGACCTGGCGAAGGACCTGCAAGACGCTGGTGCCGCGGAGCACGTCTGTCCCGCCCTCCTTTTGCAGGGCAGCGTCAGCAAGTTTGCTGCCAGCCGTCCGCCGCGCAGCGCCAACAAGGTCACTGTCTATGGGGTCGACGAACGCTTCCTCGCCGGCGACGGGAACTGGCTCAGCAAGCCGGGCTCGGCAGAGGCGATCGTCTACCTCAATGTGCCCCTGACGCGCGCGCTCGAAGCCGCCGACGGGGACGAGGTCGTGCTGCACTTGCAGAAAGACGCCTCCGTACCGCGCGAGACGCTTCTGGGCCGGCGCGATGCCAGCGCCGTCGAGCAGAACCTGACGCTGCGGGCAAAAGTGCTGCCCGACAACGCCCCTGGATCGCAGTTCACTCTGATGCCGAGCCCGCAAGCGCCGCGCAACGCCTTCGTCCCGCTCGCGCTGTTACAGGACAAGCTGGACCTCAAAAACCGGGTAAATGGATTACTGGTCGGCGGTGCCCGCGACGACTTGCAGGAGCAGCTGCACCGTCACCTGAAGCTGGCTGACTGGGAACTACAGGTCGTCGATCCGCGGCAGCGGCGGGGGACGGCCACCATCCTGCCGGACTATTTCAGCCTGGAGAGTCGGCGCCTGGTGCTGGAGCCGGCCGTCGCAGCCGCTGTTGGCAGGGCGCCCCGCCTGAAAGCATCGCCCACGCTCGTCTACATGATTAACAACATCGCCGATGAGCGTAGCCAGCTTGGCGCCGCTGTCTCGCTTCTGCCAGCCGACCCACTGCCGTTTGCGCGTGCCTGGTCCGCCTACTATGGGCCGGTGCAGGTGCCCTATTCCGTGGTCGCCGCCGTCGACCTGGCCGCCCCTGGCGCGGTGGAAGAAGCCCTTCGCGGGGCGGTGAAGGAACTGAAAGACGACGAGCTGGTCCTCGTCAAGTGGCCGGGCTCGCCGCTGAAAGCGCGTCCGGGCGATGCTGTGACGCTGACCTGGTTCCGGCCGCAGCACGGCGGGGCCGTCGAGGAGGAAACAAAGCGTTTCCGGGTGGCGGCTGTTGTCAAGCTGGAAGGCGCCCTCGCCGATGCGTACTTGACCCCCCAGGTGCGCGGCATCACGGACGTGCGCAGCTACCGCGAGTGGGACCCGCCGTTCCCGTTCGACCGCAGCCGCATCCGTCCCGGTGACGAGAATGAGCGATTCTGGACCGCCTACCGCACCACACCGAAGGCTTACCTGAGCCTGCACGCCGGGCAGGAATTGTGGCGCAGCCGCTTTGGCGACCTCACCTCGATACGCATCCAGCCACCGCAAGGGGACAACCCCCTGCGGACGGTCGAAGAGCAGCTCGCCGCTCAATTGAACCCTTCACAGGGAGGTTTCCTCTTCGAGAAGGTCAAGGAGAATGCCCTCGCCGCAAGTCGCGGCGGCGGCTTCGACTTCGCCCTGTTGTTCCTCGGCTTCAGCTTCTTTCTGATTGCGTCGGCCCTGCTGCTGGTCGGCCTGCTGTTCCGGCTCAACCTCGATCGCCGCGCCGGGCAGGTCGGCGTGCTGTTCGCCTCGGGGTTCACGCAACGAACGGTCCGTAATCTCTTCCTTGCGGAAGGAGCCATGCTGGCGCTGCTCGGCGGTATGGTCGGGGCGGCGGCTGCCGTCCTCTACGCGGACTTCCTGCTAGGCCGGCTGCGCGTCTGGTGGCCGGGCGGACTGGAGGAGGCCGTCCTGCGGCTGCACGTCACGCCGGAGAGTTTGCTGCTCGGCTACGCGGCGGCGGTGGCGGTGAGCGCTCTGACGGTAGCGTGGGCGGTGCGCGTCCTGGGCCGCATTCCGCCGCGAGCGCTGCTGCAAGGACAGACGACCGACGAGCAGCAGCCGGTCGCGGTCCCGCAGTCGCGCGGGGGGCAGCGCGTGGCCGTCGTGTCGCTGGTTGGGGCGGTCGCCTGCCTGGCGGCGGGGTTCTTCGTCAAGAACCCCGAGGCGCAGGCGGGGAGCTTCTTCGGCAGCGGCATGCTGCTGCTGGCCGCGGGACTGGCGGGCCTGACGACGTGGATGGGCGGCACCCGGCACGCGACGGTGAGCGGACACGGGGCCGGCGCCGTCGCTCGCCTCGGTGTCCGCAATGCGGCCCGTCATCCGGTGCGCAGCCTGCTGACCGCCGGCCTGCTGGCGTCGGCGGCGTTCCTGCTGGTCGGCGTCGAGTCGTTCCGCCGCAGCGCCGGCGCGGACTACCTGCACCGCGACTCGGGCAGCGGCGGGTTCGCCCTCTTGGCCGAGTCCGACCTGCCTGTCTACGTCGATCTCAACAGCGAGCGCGGCCGCGATGAATTGATCGACAAATTAGAGTCGCAATGGGAACAGCAGGGCGTAGGGAAGGAATCGCTGCGGCAGAAGAAGGAGCACGCCCGTGCGGTCCTGCGCGAGGCGACGTTCTACGCATTCCGCGTGCGGGCCGGCGATGATGCGAGCTGTCTCAACCTCTACCAGCCGCGCCGCCCGCGTATCCTGGGAGTCCCCGCGTCGCTGATCGACGAGGATGGTTTCGCCTTCGCCGGGGTGTCCGGCAAACCCGACAACCCGTGGGACCTTCTCAGGGGTGATGCCGAAGAGGGGGTGCCGGTGTTCGGCGAGCAGAACACCGTGACCTGGATGCTGAAGAGCGGCCTGGGCGGCACCGTCGAGGTGCCCAATTGGCAGGGGGCGGCACGACAACTGCGGATCGCCGGACTGCTGCACGACAGCGTCTTTCAGAGCGGACTGCTGATGTCCGAAAAGCACTTCCTCGACCTGTTTCCCGACGCACAGGGATACAATTTCTTTTTGCTCCGCGTCCCGCCGGAGCGCGAGGCGGAGGTGAAGGAACTGCTCGAGGCGGCGCTGGTCGATCGCGGCTTCGAGGTGACGTCGACGGCCGAGCGGCTGGAGGCGTACCTGGCAGTCGAGAACATGTACCTGTCAACGTTCCAGGCGCTGGGCGGGATGGGGCTGCTGCTCGGGACGCTTGGCCTGGCGGTGGTGCTGCTGCGGAGCGTGTGGGAGCGGCGCGGCGAGTTAGCGCTGTTGCGAGCGCTGGGCTATCGGCGCAGAACGCTGGGCTGGCTGGTCCTGGCCGAGAATAGCTTCCTCTTGCTGCTGGGACTGGGGCTGGGGACGCTGGCGGCGCTGTGTTCGGTATCGCCGCACCTTGTCGTCGCCGGCGGGTCGGTGGCGTGGGGGAACCTGGTCGGGATGCTGGGCTTGGCGCTGGTGGTGGGCCTGGCGGCCTCGGCGGCAGCGACCGCCGCGACCACCCGGGCCGCCCTGATCCCCGCCCTGCGCCGGGCGAATACGAACGGAGATACAACGGATGAAGAATGAATGGTTACTGTACGTCGCCCTGGCCGGCCTGTCGTGGGGCACCTACGTGCCGCTGATCTTCTATGGCGGTAACCAGCTGGGCAAGCCGCCGGGCAGCCGGCTGATGGCGATCCTGTGCGTCGGGGTTGCCTACTTCATTCTCGCCGTGGCCATCCCGCTGGCGTTCTTCCTGTCGCGGCAGGTGGAGTGGCCCAGTGTGAAGACCACGGGCCTCGTCTTTTCAGGGATGGCGGGTGTTGCCGGGGCGGTCGGGGCGCTGTGCGTGATTTTCGCCACGTCGTCGGCCACCGCGCAGGCCCGGGCCGAGGGCGTCGACATCAACACTTACAAGTTATACATCGCCCCGTTGATCTTCGGGCTGGCGCCGGTGATCAACACGCTGGTCAGCTCACTCTGGCATCCCGACCAGGAGAGGTCCTTCCACTTCGACCCACCGGGCTGGAAACTGTGGGTCGGCATCGTCCTGATCAGTATCGGGGCGGGCCTGGTGCTATTCTCAAAGGAGGAGGCGGAGGCCGCGAAGTCCAGCTCCAAGAAGCCGGCAACCGCTCCGATCGCCAGCCGGGAGCCGAGGCCATGACCCCCACGGACGCCGCGGAACGGCTGAACGTGCTTCTTGCCCACGCCTGGATGGTGCGGACCTTCCTCAAGCACGCCGACGAGATTCAGGAGGACGAGGAGATGCTCGACGTGCCCCGCACCCTGTTCGACTCGATCCGCGCCGTCGAGCCGGCCCGCGAGCGCGGCGACACGAAGGAGTACCTGCGCCGTCTGCAAGGGAAGCTGCCAAAACTGCGCCGAGTCGCGGACTTCTTCGCCCGGGAATATCGCCGGGCCAGCACGCACACCAACTTCGAGATGGCGGCGCTGTCGCTGAGCGGCTGTGTCCGGCAAATCGAGGAGGTCCTGGCGTCCGTGAACCGCGAAACACCCGGGGCCAAGAAGGAAGAAGAATCCCACTGACCATCCCGCTGGCGAGAATTCCTGCCATGCCGCACCGCCCGCTCCGCTTCGCTACCTTCCTCGCCCCCAACCTGTTCGACGTCTACGCCTTTATCGTGCGTCGCGTCGGGCAACTGCTCGGCGTGCCGGCCGAACTGTCCCTCGGTGCCGACTACGCGCAGGCGGAGCACGCCGATGCAGCGTTCCTGTGCGGTCTCGCCTACGTCGAACTGGTCGAGCGCGGCTGTCCGCTCGAAGCGGTGGCCGCCCCGGTGCTGCATGGCCAGCGCTACGGCGGCCGGCCCGTCTACTATTCCGACGTCATCGTCCACCACGACAGTCCGTTCCGCTGCTTCGCCGACCTGCGCGGCCGCAGCTGGTCGTACAACGAGCCCTACTCACAGTCCGGTTACGGCATCACGCGCTACCGCCTCGTTGAATTGGGGGAGACGAACGGTTTCTTCGGTCGCGTGGTCGAGGCGGGCTGGCACGAGCGTTCGATCCGCCTGGTCTGTTCCGGCGAGGTTGACGCCACGGCCATCGACGCGCACGTGCTGGCGCTGACCCTGCGTGATCTGCCGGACCTGGCCGGGCGCCTGCGCGTCATCGACAGCCTCGGCCCGTCGACCATTCAGCCGGTCGTCGTATCGCGGCGGTTGCCCGAATACGTGCGGGCCGGCGTGCGTGCGGCCCTCCTGGGGCTGGCCGAAACCGTCGCCGACCGAGCGCAGCTAGCGCGGGGGTTCGTGGACCGCTTCGTCGCCGTCCGCGACGCCAGTTACGACGATCTGCGCCAGATGCGCGACGCCTGTCGCCGGGCCAACTTCCTGACTCTCCGCTGAGGAACGGCGCGCCGCCGGGTGTCGCTGGCCCGAAATCAGCGGCGGGCCTGGGCGGCGCCGTAGTTGTAGTTCACCAGCGCCCGGTGCAGCGCCCGGTAGGCAGCCTCGTCGCCGCGGCCGGATGCAGCGAACTGCAACCCTTCCTTGGTCATGTACTGCACCAGCTCGCGCACGTCACGGCCCTGCGCCGACCACTTCTTGCTGGCGTAGTTGCTAACATTGGGATCTTGCAGTGCTCGCATGCCGTCGCGCAACTCCGAGAGGTAGCGGCGCGCCTCGACGATGTGGCTGATCTCCATGTCCGGCGCATTCTTCTCCAGCACCTGCTCCAGACTGGCGAGCGCCGCCTTCATGCCGTTCACGGTCGCTGGCTGCAGGTCGTCGGTGGCCACCTGCTTCAGCGCTTCCGCGGTCAGCTCCTGGAATTTCTTGCGCGGCTCCTCGAACGGCGTGTCACGCAGAGCCAACGGCCATTTCAGCTTGCCGTCGTCCTTGAACACGGCGATGTTGCCGCCGTGCGGGCTCACAACCTGGACATGCTTGAGCAGGTCGTCTTCCAGCGGCACGGTCGGGCCATACGACCCCTGTCCCTGGATCGACTGAAGGTTCTTCAGCAGCACATTCAGAGCGTCGCCCGAGATGATCTCTGGCAGTGGCGGGTCGTTGAGGGCCCGCCGCAACGCGATCTCACGCTGCTTGGCGCGCACCTCCTCCACGGTCGGCAGCAGCGACTGCTCGTAGCGGTGCTGCTCGAGAATCATCCGCCGGGTCCGGATCTTCTCCTGCTCGACCTGCTGGTTGACCAGCCGCGCCTGGTTGACGTTAATGCTGTACTGGCCGTAGGAACTGATCAGGTCGCCAACACCGCGGAAATAACCTCCGAAGGGGTCGTAATAGGAGGAATAACCGGGATACAGGCCAGGGTAGACGCCGGAGGCGGGCGGGACGAAGCCGGCGGCGGGGATGCTGGTGACGGTCGGCCGCACCGGCGCCGTGGGGGTGGCATTCGGGACGAACTGTGCCGCCGCCGGCGTCGCGGACAGGGCCAGCGCCAGCGCCGCCGACAGGGCCCCTCGCTTGCAGAACGTGTGCATGTCAGGCCTCATAGAGTCGGGAATGATTGTTCGCCTTGTCGGGAGGGCGAGGGCCCTCATCGCTCGCGGATGTCGCTCTCTTTCAAGGTCGGCGGCAGTTTCCCCTTCGGGATCGCCTCCTTCCACGCCAGGTACGCCTTCTTCCACTCCTCCTTGTCACCGGCCGGGCTGAACTCGACCTTGACCGCCGGCGCCAGCCGCTGCAGGTGCCAGTGGGCCAGGCCGCGGATGGCCAGTCGCTGATGCTTCACCAGGTCGATCAGCACCTCATACAGTTCCGGCTGGGCCGTCTGTAGCTCGGTGAAGCCGTGCAGCAGCTGGAGGGTCGTCTTGGCCTCCGCCGGCGAGTAGTGGCGCAGCTTGATCAGCCGGCCGTAAAGGATCGCGTCCTGGCCGGGCCCGCGCCCCAGCCAGTGCCGCAGCGCCACCACCGAGTTGTGCCAGGCGTCGGGGTGCTTCGAGTGATTCAGCAGGTCGGCAACGTGGCTGAGCTGGTCGAACGCTGCCGCGGCGTAAACGCCCAGCCGCCGCTCATACGGGTCGTCCGCATAAAGGAACTGCTTGATTGCCGCGTCGAGCGAATCGTTGACCACGACCTTGCGGAACTTCTCGAGCTTTTCCTTCTTCATCTTCGCCCGCGGCGACGCCTTGTCCGGCGCCGTCGCCCAGGCGGGCAGTTTGTCGAGCTTGCGGGCGGAGGAGTCCTGGCCGTTGACGCTGTCCCACTCGAACAGGGCCGGGCCCGGCGGTGCCTCGAGGGCGAGCTGACAGGTCGGGCACTTGCGATCGACCTTTCCCTTCAGCACCAGCAGGACGAAATTGATCACCGGGCCGCGCTCCTCCTTGGCGTCCGGGTTGTAGCGCGAGCCGGGAGACCAGCGACCGTAAATCTCCAGGGCGACGCGCGTGCCCGGCTGCTCCAGCGTCAGGTCCCAGTATCGCTTCTCGAAGCGGACACGCACCTTCGCCGCGCCTTTCTCCTTCTGGTTGGTCACGTCGACGCGGCCACGGTCGAGGGTGAAGTCGAGGTCGAAGTCGTTTGATGGGTGCAGCACTGCCGCCGTCTCGATCACCGGGAAGGGCGACACCTCATCCAGGTCGGACAGGAACGACAGCCGCACCGCCCCATTCTTGCTCTCCAGCGCCGAGCCGGGCATCCCCAGCAGCATGTCGCTGGCGGGTGCCGACTGTCCTTTGTCGAGGACACGCCACGGCTTCTCGACCTGCTCGCGGGCCATGAGGGTGCCGGTGTCGGTCAGCACCTTGCCGGCCGGCCCGCGCTCTTTCGAGTCGGCCGCTGATGCCGCAGCGGGCAGGAAAGCGACGAGCCCGAGCGCCGCCCAGGCACCGACGCCGAATACCCTTCGCGCCCGCGGCAGGGCGGGTGCAAAGACGGGGTGCGTTCTCATGAAACCCTCACGGATGCAGACTGGAGAGGGGAGGACATCCCCTCTGCGGTTGAGAAGCGTTCGTTCCGGTTGTTTTCGCCGCTGGGGCTCATCATACCATCCGACCAACCAACAGGCCACCACCAACCGGAACGGCGAGAGTGGACGGGAGTACGCGCGACTTCCCCCCCCGGCTCGCCGTGAACAGTTCTCTCGT
The DNA here is from genome assembly GCA_016177925.1 of Planctomycetota bacterium. Classification (GTDB taxonomy): domain Bacteria; phylum Planctomycetota; class Planctomycetia; order Gemmatales; family Gemmataceae; genus JACOUH01. The sequence goes on from JACOUH010000174.1 coordinate 36,277, forward strand.
CCTCTCCAGGTTCCGCACTCAAAACCCCTCCCCCAGCCCCCTCCCCTGAAGCGGAGAGGGGGCGGGGGGAGGGGTGTTGAAACCGCTTCTCAGCCGCGGACGACCCAGCGAACGAGTTGGCCGAGGTTGGCGCCCTTGCCCTGCATCAGGATGCCGACGCGGAAGATGCGGCCCGCGACCCAGACGCACAGGGTCGTCGTCGCCAGCACGACCAGGATGCCCACGATCGGCTGCCACAGGGGGATGCCCGGCGGAATCCCCTGCCGCGCGATCATCAGCATCGGCGTCGCAAACGGGAAGAACGACATCCACGTCGACACGGATCCGTTCGGCTCTGTCAGCACCTTGCTGAGCACGAACATGGGCGCCATGGCCAGCAGCATCACCGGCAGTAGCAGATTTTGCGTCTCTCGGAAGTCGGAACAGGCGGCCCCAACGGCGACGAACAGCGACCCGTACATCAGCGCCGCCAGCGCCTGGAAGAGCAGGAACCACAGGAGCAGGTCGACGGGGAAGAACCGGGTGAAGCCGTAGTGGTGGGCCAGCCAGAATCCGCCAACGAGGTATACCCCCGACATGGTCAGCGACACGGCTACCAAGCCGAGCAGCTTGCCCATCATCAACTCGAACGGGCGGACCGAGCCGAGTAGCACCTCGGCGATGCGCTGGATCTTCTCCTCGACGACGCCCTGCATGAGCGGAGTCGCCCCCATGAAGATGACCATGAACATCAGCATGAGCAGAGCGAACGGCACGATGAATGGAGCGGCCTTGTCCTTGCCCGAGTACTCCTCGATCTTGCCCGTGGTCGGGTCGCGCTGTGATAGCCCTTTCGGCGTAACCTGCACCGGGGCCACGATCTTCTTAACCTCGTCCTCCGTGATCTTCTCGCGGTCCTTCTGTGACTCCATCTGCCGTTTGAGCTTCTCCAGCCGGTCCGCCTGAACCTTGCGTGAGATGGCGCGCGAGGCCACGTCGGCAAAGTCATCGAAGCTGCCGCGGTTCGATTGGAGGCGGATCGTTAGTTCATCGGGTTGCTCGGGTGCCTTGTCGCCTTTCTCCTGAGTCTTGGTCCGTGCTGGCGCACTGATCTCCAAGAACCCGGTCAGTTCGCCGCGGCGGACCCGGTCGGATAGGGCCAGGCGCTGCTCGTCGGGGTCGGCCTCCGCCTCCACCTCTTCAACGAGGATCTTCGCCCGGGTTTCCTCCCGCGTCACGCTGTCGGGCGGTTTGGTTGTGTTATGCTTGTCGACCTCCTTAGCAATGATCGTGAAGAACTGGCCGGTGCGGTCGACGATGGCGTAGCGGCGATCCTTGTCCTGGATGAGGAGTTGGATCGCGATGCTGCCGCCCATCAAGATCGGCATCAGCAGCAGACCGATCAGGAACGTCTTGGTGCGGACCGCGGCGTTGTACTCGCGGACCGCGACGATGACAATCTTACGCATGAGGTCTGCCCTCGCTGGCGGGGGTCGGGGCGCCGTTACCGAGCGTCTCGGTCGGGCCGGCGATGCGCACGAAGATGTCGTGCAGCGTGGGACGCGTCAGCTCGAAGTGGCGCACGACGCCGCGCTGCACCAGCGCCGCCAGGATGCGCTGCGGGTCGGCGCCCGCCTCCAGACGCAGCTCCTGGAACTTGCCGAAGTCCGTCACCTTGGCCACGCCCGGCAGGCCGTCGAGGTTCGGGCGTCCCTCGAGGCGGACATGCACCGTGTCGCTGCCGTAGGCGTCCTGGATCGAATCCAGGGTGCCGTCGAGGACTTTCTGCCCCTTGTAAATCATGAAAATGAAGTCGCACATCTTCTCGGCGACCGCCATGTCGTGCGTCGAGAAGATGACGGTGGTACCGTCGCGGCGGAGATTGAGGACCTCCTCGCGGAGCACCTCAGTGTTGACGGGGTCAAGCCCGGTGAACGGCTCGTCAAGCAGCACCAACTCGGGCCGGGCGATGACGGCGGCGATGAACTGCACCTTCTGCGACATGCCCTTGGATAGGGCCTCGACCCTCTTGTTCGCCCAATCGGCCAGGCCAAGGCGCTCCAGCCAGGAGGTGACGGCGGCGCGGTTGTCGCGATAGCCCTTCAACTCGGCGTAGAAACGGAGGATGTCGCGGACTTTCATCTGCTTGTACAGGCCGCGCTCCTCGGGCAGGTAGCCGACGCGGTCGTTGGCCGCTCCAAGCTGCTCCTCGCCGAGCACACGGATGGAGCCGCTGTTGGGATGGAGAATGCGCATGATCATCCGCAACGTCGTCGTCTTGCCCGAGCCGTTGGGCCCGATGAAGCCGTAGACGGTGCCCGCCGGCACGACCAGGCTCAGGGCGTCGACGGCTGCAAAGTTGCCGAAGGTCTTGGTGACGTGCTCGATCTCGACGGCATTCATGACGTCTCCCAGGCGCCGGGATAACTCTCTGAGACGATTCGCTCCGCGTACGCTTTTCTTTACGGCGCGGGCGAAGAAGTGTCTCGCGCGTCGATCAGCACGACGTGGACCTCGCCCGGTCCGTGGACGCCGGTGACCAGACGCAGCTCGATGTCGCCCGTCTTGCTCGGCCCGGTGATCAGCGATAAACAGGAGGGCAAGCTACGCTCATCGGGCCGGCGTCCCGGCGCGAACAGGTCGAAGAGATCGGGCAGGATTTGGTCGCGGCCGGCGACGACGATGTGCAGCGGCGGCAGCAGACTCAGCGAGCGCGGCTCGGCCGGGCTGGACTCCACAACGAGGGTGCCCGTTTCCGCGATCAGATACGCCACTCCCGAGATCCCGGCATCAGCGGCGAAGAGGGGATGGCGAGCACTTTCCGCGGTCAGTCCCTCAAAGCCATACACGGCGCAGCCGGCTTGCGACAGGGCCAGGCGTATCTCCAGGCGGTCGAGGACGGGGCCTGTCCCGAGCAGGACGCGGCGAGCCGAGGCAGCAAGAACGAGGTCGAGCACGACCCCGACCGAGTCCCTGTCAGTGGGGACGACATGGGCGTGCCCGCCAGCGGCCTCGAACTCGCGGCAGAAGGTCGCCACCAGGTCTTCCCCACCGCCCTGGTAGCCAAGGGTGCCGCGCTCGCGCAGCGGGGCGGCGCTGCCGGGACGGTTGCCAGCCTGAACGGCCTGGCGGACGCGGGCGAGGAAGGCGTCGCGTTCGGAGTCGCTCATTGTCCCTGCCCTTGGCAGCGCCACACGGCGCGGACGCTCCTCATGAGGCGGCCGAGAACGTCTTGCAACGTTCTACTCAGCGTGGGGAAATCTGCAACAAAGACAAGCGGGAGACGTGAGACGCCTGAGCAGATGCTCAGGCGTCTCACGTCCCCCGCTTGTCACGCTGCACTGGGCTCAATTGTTCAGGAGCACCTGCTGGCTGGGGCGCAGCGCATCGTCCTCCGCCGCGATTGGGATCGAGGCAGACGGCGTGACCGCGTGCTCGGGGACCTCGATACCGCTGTCGTGGACCTTCCGCCGGAGGTCTTCCAGGGCCTCCTGCTGATCGCGGAGGCGGGCCCGGGTGGCGGCAATGATCTCTTTCTCCTCCTGGTCCAGTTGGGCCTTCCTGGTCCGGATCTCTGTGAGCGCGGCCAGCAACTCGGGCACGCCCTTTTCCGGGGTCAATGGGCGGCGCCGTTTCTTCACGAAGTTGGTCACTGGCGCAAGCAGGCGAAACAGCATGAGCTACCTCCTCCATCTCCGAAAACGTATGACACGCGGGAGTTGCCCGCACGCTCCTGGCAAACCATAGGTCACCGGGCGGGGTGCGTCAAATGTTATACTGGACGCGGGGCAGTCTGCCACAAGCCCGGAGCGCAAGCGACGGGGCGTCCCCGCGCTGGCGCTTGGGGCTTGTGTTAGCGCTGCCACAAGCCCGGAGCGCAAGCGACGGGGGCTGAGAAGAGAGGTTCTTGAGACAGAAGTCGGTACATCCTTCCCCCTCTGCCCCGTCTGGGCGGGAAAGACTTCGCTTGATCCAAATGCACCCTTTTGTTACTCCCCCCACCCTGCCGATAGGTTGGAGGTGCGATGAGGTAAATCGAAGGGAATCGACCATGACAACAGCCGTACGCCTGCTCCCGTACGCTCCTGCTGTTCTGGCCCTCTGGTGGATGGCGGTTGATCTGTCCCACGTTGCCGGCGCCGAGCCATCCGCGCCGCGCCGCGGGGGAGGGACGATCGCGCCGTACGACCCGCCGCAGCCGCCGTACCCTCCGCCCCTGGAGCCGGAGGTCCCTGGCCTGCCGTCACTGACCACGCCCGTACCTGCGCCCGACGCCGGCCGGGGCGAGGAGGGAGCCCCCGGGTTTACCCTCTGGGACGCTCTCCATCCCGGTGATCGGGAGCGGCGCAAACTGCTCAGCAAGACCGAGGGGGAATGGGGGGCGCTCACCTCGGAGGTCGTCCTTCGCGCCCCCGAGCCTGCCAAAGACACCCCCTTCGAGCGCGGCGAATGGAGCAGCGAGGACACGGTACGGATTCCGGTCACTGGCCCGCTGTCGCTGTTCGGGCAGGCCGTGCTAACCGGCGAGTACGCGGCAAACCAGGAGATGAATGTCGTCGGCAGAACGGGCGTAATCTGCAAACTGCCCGTCTGGCCGGGGACGGCGCTGGAGGTGCGCGGCGGGCCGGCGCTGAAATATAGCGACGCGCTCCGCCCGGGCCCCCGCGATCAGGCCTCGGTCCTGCTCGAGGTCAAGGCGACCATGCCGCTGACGTCCAGCCTCGGCCTGGAGTACCTCGGCGAGGCGCTGCCGGCCCTGACGCCGGTCGACCGACCCCGCCTCAACCACGATCTCGGCTTCGCCATCCCTGTCTCGGGCGGCAAGCTCAAGCTGGGCGCCAAGCACCGCTGGGACTATCTTCAGACGGAGACGCATCCCTGGATGAGTAACATGCAGCTTTACGTCGGCATCGAGATCGGCCGCTGAGGCCGCACAAGACCGCAGGACTCGTGCTCTGGCCCCAATTGAACCGCTCGATCCTGCGGAGCAGGGCCACAACCAACTCTGAACGGTGACTGAGGGCGGGCATTCGGCATGGCTTCGGCACCGGCTGAGGCGGTCAGCCTGCCAGCCAGCCAGCCAAGTTGGAGGACCAGTTGGCAGGCTGCCCCAGACGCCACAAGTCGTTGATTTACAAGCAACTTGCGACGTCTCCCTGGGGCAGCCTGCCAGCCTGCCAGGGGGTCTCAGGTGCTCCCTCCCTGACTGCACAGCGCGCACCGGCGCGCAGCAAACTGCCCCTTTTGGCAACCGCGTTCCTTGTTCCTGCACCAGCGGGTCGCAGGCCGAAGAGGAAGGCCTGGTCGAGGGCGCTGAGGTCGGTCCCCTTGTCGGCGGTGCCGGTGAAGAACCAATCCGAGCCGGCCGAGCCAGTCTCCGTGTCGCAGGAGACGTCGTTGCACACCGTCTGACTGCTGCCGCTGTCCAGTAGGAAGTAATCGCCCTTCATTCCCTCGACAGGGTTCGCGTGAGTTGTCGAGGATCATTGCCAAGGGGGCTCGACGGATGGTGAGGACCACGGCACCCTGGTTGGGCAGAAAGGTGGCATCGGCTAGAATGAGAGGCAGTCAGGCCGGCATGAAGCGCTCGGGGATGGGGGATGGATGAGCAACGACCCTGGCACCAACTGTTCGGGCTGTCCTGGGAGGACTTCTGCCGGGGCACTCCGGTGCGAGTGGAGCGCGAGAAGGACCTGTCGCACCGGCAGCAGCTGCTCGACCTGGTCCTCCTCCGCGCCGAGGGCGGTCCGTTGCCGCGCCGGCCTCCCGACGGCTTCGAGGAGCTGGCGGCGCACAACCTGGTCAGCTTCAAGTCGTACCAGGAGGCGCTGGATGGCTGGGCCCTGAACGAGCTAGTCGGGCATTATGTAAATTATCGCAAGCAGGCCAGCCCGACCATGCAGGACCTACTCCCCGAGGCGGACTTCCGGCTGTTCGCAGTGTGCGTGCGCTTCCCCCGTGCCCTGGCGGGGCAGGGAGCGCTGGAAGCGATCCAGGAGGGCGTGTACGCGGTCCGGCACTTCACGGGAGTGATCCGGGTGGTGGTGATCCATGAGCTGCCGCGGGCGGAGCATAACGCCATGCTCCACCTGTTCAGCGCCAACCAGGAATTGGCCGAGTACGGCGCCCGCCACTACCGGCCGCACTCGGCGGAGACCAGCACGCTGCTGCACCAATTGTTCGAGCGCTACCAGAAGGAGGGACTGCCCATGTGGAAGAACCTGGAAGAGTTGGCCCGCGAGACACGCAAGGAAATCTTGCAGAAAGCCTCCCCGAAGGAACTCCTTGAGATGCTGACGGCCGAGCAGCGCCTGGAGGGACTGACGGCGGACGACCTCCTGCAAGCCCTGTCGCCGGAGCTGCGGGCGGCGCTGGCGCGACGGCTGAAGGACGACGAGACGTCCGAGCGCCCTGAATAAGACGTCCCAGGGAGGACACACGACCAGGTCCGGCTTTTTTGGAGTTTCTACCTGTACCGACTGCGGGAACCTAATTCCCCTATCCAGAAGGTCGAAGAGACCAAATGGAGGGGCTACCTATGTGGAAGAATCTGGAAGAGTTGGCCCGCGAGACACGCAAGGAAATCTTGCAGAAAGCCTCCCCCGAGGAGCGCCTGGAGGGGCTGACGGCCGACGACCTCCTGGAAGCCTTGCCGCCGGAAGTACGGGCGGCCCTGGCGCAACGGCTGAAGGACGATGAGGCGTCCGCGCGTCCGGAATGAGCCGATTTATCCCCGTGAGGGGATAAATCGGCTCCACAGGGGTCTCGAATGATGCCCCTTTCGTTTCCCGGCGCTCAGAGGCCGAAGAGGAAGGCCAGGTCGAGGGCGCCCAGGTCGGTGATCTTGTCGGCGGTGCCGGCGAAGAACCAGTCCGAGCCAGCCGAGCCGGTCAGCGTGTCGCGGGCGGCGTCGTTGAAGACGGTCTGGCCGCTCCCCTGGTCCAGCAGGAAGTTAGCGGCGAGGGTTCCAGGACCGGCGCTGGCATTGGTGCCGGTCAGACCTACTCCGTCACGCCCGTTGCCCAAGGGGTGGGAGCCTGTGATATCGGTGCCGATGAGATTCCCTTCGATCACGTTCCCTGACCCTTCACCGTCCACGCCATTGACCCCGTTGGCCGAAATGACATTGCCCAAGCCAGGCAACGTGCCACCGATCGTGATCTGGGTGTTTTGAATTTCGTTGATCACCACCCCGTCCGACCCGTTGCCCAAGGCCCTGGTCCCCGTAGCATCGGTTCCGATCCGGTTGCCTTGCACCACCACCCTTTGCGCGGTTCCTTCAATCAGAAGGCCATCGCCGGTGTTTCCCGACATGACGTTTCCCAAACCGTTTGCCCCTCCGATGGTGTTGTCTGAAGACTGGACGATGACACCATTGACGTTGGGCAGAGCCGTCTGCCCGCTGATATCGGTGCCAATGAAGTTCCCGAACACCTTGTTGCTGCCCTCGTCGACCAGGCTGACGCCGCTGACATTGCCGGAGATGAGATTCCCCGCTCCGGTTAACAGTCCTCCGCTCAGGGAACTCGCCCCACCGATGGTATTGCCGGAGGAACTGTCGCGGGTTTCTACTCCAGCCGAGCCATTCCCCAGTCGTTGGACGCCGAAAACGTCGGTGCCAAGGAAGTTCCCTTCCACCAACGTTCCCGTCGTCACGCGAAGCATGATGGCATCACCCGCGTTGCCCGAGATCACATTGCGCGCTCCTGCTGTCGTGCCGCCGATCGTGGTGTTCGTCGCCTGATACGTCTCCACCCCACTGCCGCCGTTGCCCAGGGCACGGGCCCCTGAAGCATCGGTACCGATAAAGTTCCCTTTGATGACATTTCCCAAGGCGGAGAAGATGGAGATGCCGACGCCCGAGAAAAAGTGGGGGCCCGTAGTCGTGCCTGCGATTAGGTTCCGGTCCGCCGGGCTTGTTCCTCCAATCAGGTTGTTGTCCGAGCCGATGTTCACGCTGCCGAAGGCATTGCCCAGAGCGAGAGTACCGGAGACGTCCGTGCCGATAAAGTTGCCGGCCACGCTGTGACTGCCCGCCCCGGACAAGACGATTGCCCCACTGAAACCGCGATTGATGACCAACCCCTGAACCGTGCTGGCACTTGCCTGAAGGTTGAGGCCGATTCCCGTCGCGCTGACTGTGTTTCCATTGAGTTCGATACGCAGCACGGCATTGTCGCCATTCGGAAGGGTGTTCGCGGAAGCCCCCGACTGGCTGTAGCCGTCGATTACGACCGGCTCGGTGATGGTCGGCAGGGAAGAAGCCGGCTGGATGGACCACCAGCTGTGTCTCCAGTCCGGGTCGATGTCGGCGATCTGGCTGTCATCCGTTGCGGTAGTCTCGGCGACGACCGCTCCCGCGACGCCCGGGGCGTGGTTGTCCTGGTAGTACAGGTGTTTGATGGCGTCGGGGTGGTCTGGGTCCGAGGCAGGGATGGCGAACTGAATCAGGTCCGGATTGGCCGCGGTCCCCGTGGCGGCGGTATTCGCATCGATGATCGCCTGCCGCAGCGAGCCGGGGCCGCTGTCGAGAGTGTTGAGCACGGTGAAGATGGTCGGCACCGTCCGATCTTCCAGCCGTTCGACGTCCAGGCGGCGTGGCGCGAGTCGGCGGCGAGCTTCGCGGCGGGCCTGGCGGCGGCGAGTGCCATTGGGGGACAGGGACAGGAGCAGAGCGAGCAGCAGGGACGAGAGCGACATGGCGCAGATCTCCTTCGAGGCGGCGGTCTGCGATACAATACAAGCATCATTGCTCCAGGCGCGCAGACCGGGCGCCGGGACGATGCCGGGCCGGTGAGGGTCTTGCTTGGCCGCGAGGACTCACCGGCTGTTTTTCATCGCCTGTTCCTGTTGTCCGTGATCGATCCGGCACGGGTTGCCCGCGCCCGTTGTTCTCGGTACACTCCAATAGCAGACGTATCCGGCCTTTTCCGGAGCTTGAACCATGCGAGCTATCCGCATTCCCGACGAGCACTGGGGCAAAGTGTGGCGAGCGCTGGTCGCCTCGGGCCCCCTCGCTTGCATCGGTCCGGAGCCGATTTATCTGGTAAGCGACCGCCAGCTCCGCATGCTGCGCCGCAAGAAACTTCCCTTTGAGTTGGTGCCTCTACGTGACGGTCGCAAGGCAGGCCGGAACCATGGCTAGGGCGGCCCGTCGTTACGACCTTTATCTCCCGCTGACCGACAACGACGGTCGGCCGATCGCTGAGGACGTATTCAAGAGCGTGCAACGCCGCCTGCTGACCCGGTTCGGCGGCCTGACCGCCCAGCAACGCGCATTTCCTTTGGAAGGAATCTGGCAAGGCAGCACGCGGCTCTACCTCGATCTCGTCATTATCATGACCGTCCTGGACTTCCGCCGTCAGGGGAGCACCCGCTTCATCGCCCAACTCAAACAGGCCCTGCTCAGGGAATTCGAGCAACTCGAGATCCTCATCACCGAACAGCCGTTGCGGGTTCATTAACCTCTCCTGGCGCGCAGACCGGGCGCCGGGGCGATGCCGGGCCGGTGAGGGCGTTGCTTGGCGGCATGACCTCACCGGCCGCCTTTGTTCTCGAAGAGCCTCTTCCCGCCCGGCGTCAGCGCCCTTGCCCGCGGCCTCGCGGAGGGCGTGGACGTCTCGCCATAGCTCCTGCCACTGCCGTCCTTCGGCCTTGGCCGCGCTCATGGGCCGTAGAAAGTTCAGCGCCTTCGAGCGCGTGCCGGGTCTCACACGCTACGCACCGGTTTGAATCCCCAGGCTTCCCCGCTCACGGCACTTTCTTGGGCGGCGGCACTCGCTTGGACTGTGGCGGCTCCTTGATGCCCAACACTTCATCGGCTTCCGCGCGGAGCTGCCGCAGGGTGTAGCTGTGCCGGTTTCGATTCTTCTGGCTCATCCACTGCACACCCTGGTCGTAATAGTCTTTGGCCCGATCCTTTTCGCCCAGTTTCCAGTGAATCATGGCCAGGAGCAGGTATTCCCAGGCATTCCCCTGGCCTTTCAGCTCCAGGCCCTTTTTCATGACTTGCCGCGCCGCCAGCCAGTTACCGTTGCGAAAATGGGCCCAGCCCAGGTACATCCAGTGGTTGGATGCTTCGGGAGCGAGCTCGACGGCTCGCGTGGCCAAGCGGAGGGCTTCGACAGGGTCGCGTAGCTCCGGATCGATGCAAATGATCAGAAACGCGGCGAAGTCACTATGCGCCCGCCCGTCCGGTTCAATTTCCAGGCGGTGCTGAAACTGCTCGACAGCACGGCGCAGATAAGCCCTGGCTTCAGACCTTTGCCCCTGATGGAAAAGGACCCTTCCCAGGTGCTCAAGACAGGCGGAGTAGACCCATTGAATCCCTAACGCGGCAAAGCCGCAACCACAGAGGACAAACAAGCATGGCGTTCTGCTGTCAGAATGGTGTTGTTGAGGCACCCTCTGGAGCAGAACGCCATGAAGACCCTTCTCCGCTTCGTCGTCA
>JACOUH010000272.1 GCA_016177925.1 Planctomycetota bacterium
TGAAGGAAGGATTCCGCCAGGTTGCGATAATTCTCGCGGAGCGGTTCCAGGTACTCCGGATTAGCCGGGTTTTTCTCGCGCGCTTTCTCTAGATGGCGGATCGCCAGTTGAAAGTGGTCGCGGGCCTTCTCTCGCTGGTTCTGCAAGTAAAGGATGACGCCGAGGTTGCCGCAGGTCCGGCCGAGGTCGGCATACCAGACGGGAGGGGTGTCCGGCTCGTCAACTCTTTTCTCCAGCACCTCGCGGGCTCGCGTCAGCGCCTGCCGCGCCCCATCCAGGTCCTTCTTTTTGCTCAGCGCCCGAGCCCGACTGTTTTCCGTATTGGCCAGCTCGAGGTCGTAGCGCGGCACGCGCGGGAAGTCCTTGGCAAGGTTCGCGAAATGCACTCGGGCTTCCTCGTGTTCCGCCAGTGCCTCCTGGAGCAGGTTCCGGTCGGCGAGCAGGTTGCCGAGGTTGTTGCGAGCCATGGCCAGCTCGTGCCGGTAGTCGGCCACGCGCGGCCAGCGCCCTATCAACTTGGTCAGGATGGCGACCGCTTGCTGGTAACTGGTCCGGGCGGCCTCATATTCCTTGGCATCGCGCAGGGCGGTGCCCAGGTTGAGATACCCCCGCGCCAGGTGCTGGCGATAACGAGGCTCGTCCTTGAAGCGGTCGGCTAGTGTCTCCAGGATGGCCACGGCATCGCCAAAAAATCGCCGCGCGTCCTGCTGCTTTCCGGTCTGGCGCATGAGGATGCCCAGGTTGTAGAGCGTCCGTGCTTTCTCTTGCAGAGACGTTGCGTCACCGGGCTCCTGGGCGAGCACATCGTCTTCGATCTCCAGGGCCCGGTCCAACTCGCGGCGCGAGGCCACGGTCTGGTCCGTCAGACGCAGCACCTCGCCCAGGTCGGTATGACAGACTGCCAGCGCCAGCGCATGCTGGCTTTCGCCGTCCTGCGTCCGCGCCAGCGGGCCGAGCTGATCGATGGCCGCGTGATAGGCTTCCTCCGCCTCGCGATAGCGACCGAGCAGGCGCAGGGCATCGCCGACGCGTCGCCCCGCCTGGGCCGTCTCGGCATGCAAGCGCGGATCGTCGCGGTGGACGGCGAGGAAACGCCGATAGTAGTCGAGGGCCCGGGAGAGCATCAGCCGGCGATACTCCTCCATGCGCGGCTCGCCGGCGAGGTGTTCCTCGCTCATTTCCGTCATCAGCTCCTCGACCGCTTTCAGGCCGAGGCGCAGGCTCTGCTCGGCTCGGTCGCGTTCCGCGCGGAGACGAGCGCTGTAGGCCAGTTGGAGGCCCGCCAGCCCCGCCAGCGCCAGCCCACTGACCAGGACCAGCGCTGCCAGGGCGGGGCGACGTCGCATCCACTTGACCAGCCGCTCCAGGCGTCCGACGGCACGCGCCCGGATCGGTTCGCCGTCGCGGTAACGGCCCAGGTCGTCGGCCAGCTCCGCGGCACTGCGGTAGCGGCGCGGCAACTCCTTCTCCAGACATTTGAGGCAGATGACTTCCAGATCGCGAGGGATGCCCGCGCGCCGGCGGGAGGGCGGCACGGGGTCCTCATCGATCAACTGCCGTAGCGTTTCGAGCGAGGTCGGGGCGAGGAAGGGGGGACGGCCGGTGAGGCACTCGTAGAGGATCGCTCCCAGGGCCCACACGTCCGCCGAGGGGCCGCTACCTCCTGTACCGCCCCGCGCCTGTTCTGGGGCCATGTAACAGGGCGTGCCGACCGTGAAGCCCGTCTGGGTGGCGCCCGAGTCGCCGCCGATCCGCTTGGCCAGCCCGAACCGGGCCAGCATCTCCACCAGCGGAACCGCTTCCTGGGGGGAAAGGGGTTGGCCCGCCAGCGCCTGCTCCAGGGTGATGCCATCGACGTACTCCAGAACCAGAAACGGCACGTCGTCCTGCTGGCCGACTTCGTAGACCTGGACGACGTTGGGGTGTTGCAGGCGGGCGAGGACCTCGCCCTCGAGCTGGAAGCGGACGCGGTCCTCCACCCGGGCGGAGGCACCGGCCAGGATGACCTTGAGAGCGACGAGGCGATCGAGGCCCTTCTGCCGCGCCTTGTAGACGACCCCCATGCCGCCACGACCGAGTTCTCCGAGCACCTCATAGTCCTGAAAGCGCGGGGGGGGCAGCGCCTCGGCCTCCACGAGGACAGGGAGCGTGTGAGGATTCAGCGAGGCCTCAGGGCCCGCGGCTCGAACGGCGGGTAGGGGGGGATCGTCTCCAGGGGCCGGCCCGGCGTCGCGGTGCGACATGCGATAGAGCAGCTCCACCCGTGCCAGCCGGCGGTCCAGGAGAGCACCCAGGTGGGGATGGGCGCGCAGCAGGACCTTGCGGTCGGGCGGTTCGCCCGCTTCGAGGCGGGCCAGGTACTGCTCGGCCAGTTCTTCTAGCTCGCGCTCCGCTTCGGCGTTGAGCGGGGCAGGCAAGGGGGCGTCCGTCCCTCGACTCGGCGTAGGGTCGTTCACCGCAGCGGTCCCAGTTCCTGCTCGAGGTGTCGCATGCCAGACCGGAAAAGTTACGGTCCCGTCGCTTGCGCTCCGGGCTTGTGTCAACTCGCCCCGCGTTGCGTATACATGGTAACCCGGCTCCCTACACAAGGATCTCCCGTATCGGTCGGCCGCCGTGCGCCACGGGAACAGGACGGCCACCCCGGTCATGAACCGGCATCTCGGGGTCGATGCCCAGGCAGTAGTAGATGGTGGCGCAGATGTCCCCGGTACTGACCGGCCGGTCCTTGACATAGGCGGCATGGGCGTCGGAAGCCCCATATACCGTGCCGCCGCGAATGCCCGCGCCGGCAAACACCACGGTGTAACAGTAGGTCCAGTGATCGCGCCCTGCCGCTGCGTTGACCTGCGGCGTGCGCCCCATGTCACTCATGAGGACCACCAGCGTTTCGTCCAGCAGCCCCAGGCCTTCCAGGTCCTGCAGAAGTGTACTGTACGTGGCGTCCAGGGAAGGCAGCGCCCCGCGCAGCCAGGCGAAGTTCGCGGCGTGGGTGTCCCAGGAGTTATCACCGGGAAAATCCCAGGTCACGTTCACGAAGCGGACGCCGGCCTCTACCAAACGCCGGCCAATAAGCGCACTCGCGCCAAACAGGGTGCGGTCGTACTGGTCGCGCAACCTGGGGTCTACCTTGCTCAGATCGAAAGCAGACTTGAGCTTGGTGGAGGTCAGCAGACTGAGCGCACGCTGCTGCATGCGGGTTACGTCGTCCAGCGCGCGGTCGGACTCGAGGCGGCGCTGCTGGCGGTTGAACTGCTGCAGGAGTCCCTCGCGGGTCTGCAGGGCATCCAGCGTGATGCCCTCGGCCAAGCGGGTGTTCCGCGCCAGAAAGGGCTCCCCGCCCAGCACGGACGTTCCCTTGATCTTGCGGACGATGGCGGGATTGAATTCCGAGAAGAGCGGGTCGTAGCGCTTGCCCAGAAAGCCGGCGTACGGTCCGGGGTAGCGGACCACCCCCCCGGCATTGCCCGCGCCCGCGTAGTTGGGCAGGTAGAGGTAGGCGGGCAGGTCGTCTTGCGGCTTGCGCAGGTACTCGCAGACCGAACCCATGCTGGGAGGATAAGTATCCTTGGTGGAGGTAATGTCCGGCAAGGCCACCTCGTACCCCGTGTAACTGGCCAGCGGGTTGTGGCAGCCCGCCTTGTGGTTGACCGACCGGACCAGGGCGGCCCGGTGCATCCACCGGGCCGTGAGCGGCAGGTGTTCACAGATTTGGATGCCCGACACGTTGCTGGCGACGGGCTTGAACTCCCCGCGAATGCGGTCCGGGGCGTTCGGCTTCAGGTCGAACATGTCCTGCGTGGGCGCGCCGCCCAGCAGGTAGAGCAGGATGACGCTCCGGGCCTTTCCCGGCCGTGTACCCGGTCCCCGTTTCTCCTCGGCCGCGAGCAGGCTGGGCAGGTTGAACGCACCGCCCAGGAGGGACAGGGCCCCGGCCTTGAGCGTTTCACGGCGGGTCAGTCCGTCACAGAGTCGCCGCCTGCTACCGAGCATGGTGATCATCGCCAAGCCTCCGTGCGGTTAGCCGCGACGCGCCAGCGGAGCGCTCCGCTGGCGCGTCGCGGCTAACCGCGTCTGTCAGTGCCTTAACAAGAACTCGTTGGTGTTGAGCAGGGCCCAGAGGACGTCCTCCCAGGCCTCGCGCTTGACCTTGGCCTTGGCCACGTGGTCCAGGGCCGCCTTGACCTCGTCGGGCAACGGCGGACGCGACAGGGTCGCCAGGAACAGTTCGTTGAGGATGTCCCGGTCAGGCAGCTTCCGGGCCAGGAGCTTGCCGAGGCGGTTGTCGGGCGTTTGAATCTTCTGGCGGACGAACGCTCCGTTTTTCAGCTCCAGCACCCGGTCGACCGTGACGTCCCCTTCCCGCTCGCACTCGCACGACGCCTCGCGGGGAGGCTGGCCGAATGCCTTCAAGAACGCGTGGCGATCCCAGGTGGCATACCGACCCCCCGTGTAGATCACCTCGCCGTCGGGGAGCTGGATGGTCCGAGTCCCAAGTGGGAATCCCGCGAACTTCTCCGGCACGCCGGTCGCGGTACAGAGGGCGTCGAGCAGCACTTCCGCCGGTAGCCGCTTGCGCTTGACCAGGGCATGTGAGAAATAGCGCTCATCGTCCTGGTTGGTCTCGTTGCCGTGGGCGCTGAGCTGATAGGTCCGCGAGCTGACGATCGTGCGGAGGACGTGCTTCACGTCGAAGTTGTGGTCCAGGAAGTCCCTGGCCAGGGCGTCGAGCAGCGCCTCGTTGGCCGGCGGGTTGGAGTCGCGGAAGTCGTCCGGCGGATCGACGATGCCCTTGCCAAGCAGGTGGAACCAGAGGCGGTTGACGGTCGCCCGAGCGAAGAACGGGTTGTCGGCCGCGGTCACCAGGTCCGCCAGCACCGCGCGGCGGTCCTTGCCTGGCGGGAGGGGCGACGCTGGGACGCCGAGAAGCTTGGGCGTCATCACCTTGCCGGTGCGCGGTTGGGTGACCTCGCCCGCCCGCGCTGAGTAGATGACGATGGCGTCCTCCCGCAGCTGCCAGGGATACGGCGGCGGCGGGCTGCCCGGCTGAACCGGGTCGGCCTTCGCCTTCACTTGGGCAAACCAGGCGGCCATGTGATGGTAGTCGTCCTGCGTCCAGCGCTCGTAGGGGTGGTTGTGGCACTGGGCACACTGCATGCGGACGCCGAAGAACACTTGGGCGGTCATCTCGGCAAGGGTCTGCGGGTCGCGCACGGCAACCGGCGCCCGGTTGTTGTAAGCCCCGCGGTAGTAGTTGGCCGGCGGGTTGGTGAACGTACTGCCGCTGGCCGTCAGTAGTTCGCGCGCCACCTGGCTCCACGGCGTGTTGCGCTCGACGTGCCCGCGCAGCCACTGGCGATAGACGTGGCTCCCTTTTATCTGGATCGTCAGCCGATTACAGCGGAGCAGGTCCAGCCACTTGAACGCCCAGAAATCGGCAAATTCGGGCCGCTCCAAGAGCCGGTCGATCAGCCGCGCCCGCCTGTCCGGGCGCCGGTCGGCCAGGAAGTTCCGGACCTCTTCGGGCGTGGGTAGGATGCCGCACAGGTCCAGAAACACGCGGCGGAGGAATTCCTGGTCGGTACACAGGTCCGACGGCACGATGTTGAGCATCTTCAGCTTGGCAAAGACGTGCCGGTCCACGTAGTTGTGCTCGGGCGGGTTGGGCCAGTGGAAGTCCTGGCGCGGCTCCAGGTAGGTCAGGCGGAGGCACTGGATGACGTCGAGATATCGGCAGAGGATGGCGGCCTCGCCTGACTGTCGCAGTTCGACCAGGCCCTTGCCATCGACCCGGGCAATGCCATCGTCGCTGCTGCTGAAGACTGTCAAGCGGGTGACGTCGCGGACACTGCCGTCGCTGAAGTGGGCCAGCACGGCGAGCTGCTGCCAGCGGGCCGGGGGGGTGCGGACGCCTGGGCCGGGGACTATCTCCAGCGACTTCAAGGCGGGCAGGGCGGGTGGGTCATTGGGCATGCCTTGGCGCAGCCAGGCGAGCATGGTCCGGGCCGCAACGGTATCGGCGCCGAAGCGCTGGCCCCCCTCGTGGGGAACCCGGCCCAGGGCCTTGTGGTAGATCAGGCTGGCCTCGGGAGCAAGCGGGTTGGTCCGCCGGGCGAACACGCCGCGGGTCAGCTCCAGGTAGTCGGCGTCAGGGTCGTGGCCGCGCAAACTCAGCCGGAAGCCGCCCCGGCCGCTCGGGATGCCGTGGCAGGCGCCCTGGTTGCAGCCGCCGACGCCGAGTGCGGCGATGAACTGCTGGCGGAAGCTGACCGGCTGCGGTTGGCCGAAGTCCGTGACGACGACTGGCACGCGAGCCGTGCGTGGCCCGGCCTGGACGACCAGCACGGTGCGGCCGTCCTTCCGAGGTTGCAGGAACCCACCGGGACCGATCGTCACCACGTCGGGGACTTCAGCGCTCAGCGCACAGAAAGGGGTCAGGTCGCGCTCGGCGCCGTCGCCGTAGCGGCCGGTGACGATGACCTGTTGCATGGCCTGCGGCCCGGACAGGCGGATCATTGCCGGCCGCACCGAGATCGAAACCGGCTGGCCAATGACAGCGGCCTTCTCCGCTTCGCCGGGCGGCAGGGCGCCAGCGGGGAGAGCCGCCGCCAGGACCAGACCCAGGCAAAGGGACGAGTGCGCCCACTTCCCGTTGCGAGCCCGCTTGTCAAACCCCTTCACCCGGTTCAAGTCGGCGAAGAGGATGGGCAAAGGCAGACGGCGCGACCGAAGCATGGCGGGGTGCTCCGACAAGGAGGTTCTTGGTTCCGGCCACGGATTGTTATACCATCTCCGCCACCGGGTCGCAATTCTCGAGCCTGCGGGGGCGCCCCGCGGATCGTCTCCATCGAGGCGGAAGCTCTGTCGGGCGATCTATCGCAGCAAAACCGGATCTACCGGGTGACCTTCCACGCGCTGGGCGAGGCGGGTCTGCCTCGCGTCCGGTTCTTCATTGGTGCGCCCGGGCAACTCTTGCCTCTCGACAGGGAGGCGAGCCCTGGGCTGGGAGCGCGGCGACTGGCGCGAGCAGGCCCGCCGGGCGAAGGAACGGAGCGACGAAGGGCGGAGGTGAGCGAAACCCTTCTCGGAACACCCTCCTCCACCGCCGGCACGCCTCCCTGGCCATCCACGGAGCCAAGATGCTGCGGCCCACGAGCTTTGGAGAGCCGCTGGTCAGGAACTGGGATTGCCATGTGATTGCGGAGAAGCCTCGATGTGGACGGCCAGACCACAGGCAAGACCCGCTACCGCTTCCGCCTCGCCGGCATCGCTCTTCGCCCCGGCAGCGGCCTGGAGATACTTGCAGACCTTAATAGTTTCGGACCGGGAACCAACAGTGGGCGATCGTGAGCGGGACCCACGGCTCCCTGCATGTGCCGGACTTTGTTGTGCCTTTCTTCGGGAGCGAGGTGGGCTTCGAGGTGAACGCGCCTGTCTTCCGGGTCCGGAGTTGCTGCGACTTCAACATGGAGAGCCACCCCCGTCGCCTCGCCGTTCACGAATACAGCAACGGCATGCCGAACGCGCAGGAGACGAACATGATCCGGACGTTTGCCCGGATCGTGACGTCCGGTCAGCTCCAGCCGGCGTGGGGCGAGCAGGCCCTGGCGACGCAGCAGGTGATCGATGCCTGCCTGTGTTCTGCCCAGCAGGACGGGAAAGAGGTTACTCCTGGACCGGCGTCAGCGTCACTTGACGCAGATCCATGACTGCCAGCTTCGCCTTCGAGCGCGGCCGCACAGTCAGGGGAAAGCGGCCTGGCTTGTCGAGCTTCACCTTGCCGATCGAGCGTGCCTTGAAGTTTTGAAAGCCGCCCGTGTCCTCGACGGTGAACGCGAGCGTCTGCCCGGCGACAACGACCTCGACCACGCTGCCGCCCTGCCCCCGGCCACACCCTTGCAGCACGTCGACGCGGAACGTCCCCGTCTTCGCCAGCACGAACTCCCACGATGCATGGTCCTGCTTGCGCGTCCAGAAGCCGAGCGTGTTCTTGTGCGGCAACGGCTCGTAACGTAGCTGCACCCCCTGAACCTCGGCGGTCCGTGCCGGCAGGATGACGGAGCCGTCCGCCGCCTGCGGGTTGGGGCGGTAGTCCGGATTCGGCTTGGGCATCTGGGCATCGACTGTCTTCCGCCACGTCGCCAGCTTCCCCGCCAAACGTCCGGTCAGCTCCTTGTTGTTCTCCGCAAGGTTACGCGTCTCGCTGACGTCGGCCTTCAGATCGTACAGTTCGAGCCGGCCGTTCTCATAGAACTCGATGAGCTTGCAGTTTCCCTCGCGAATGGCGCCACCGGGCCGGCTGCCCTGGTTGGCGTAGTGCGGGTAATGCCAGTACAGCGCGTCACGCTCCGGCGCGCCGGTCCCCTGCCACAGTTTCGCCAGACTGACGCCATCCACCGTCCGCTCGTGCTTCAGGCCGCAAGCCTCCACCAGCGTGGGGAACAGGTCATGGCTGATGGTTGGGACGTCGCTCACCCGGCCGGGCTTGATGACACCCGGCCAGCGGACGAGGAGCGGCACCCGAATGCCGCCCTCGTAGAGGAATCCCTTGCCCTCGCGAAGCGGACTGTTGATCGTGGGCGGCGTGTTGGGCCCCTCGCGGACCGACAGCCCGCCGTTGTCGGAACTGAAGATCACGATGGTCCGGCTGGCCAGCTTCAGCTCGTCGAGCTTCTTCAGCACCCGCCCCACGGCCTCGTCCAGGCTCTGGAGCATGGCGGCGTAGGTCGGGTTGGACTGCGTGCCGGACGTTGGCTTGTTCGGGTACTGGGCGATCAGGTTCTCCTTCGCTCGGAGCGGAATGTGGACCGCGTAGTGCGGCAGGTACAGGAAGAACGGCTTGTTCTTGTGGCTGTGGAGGAAGTGCTCGGCCTCGGCGGCGAGGCGGTCAGTCAGGTACTCGCCCTCGGAAGCCCTCTCCAGCCCCGGCATGGTGCGGAACCTCCCTTCGCGCCCGATCTTACTGCCGAAGGGAGCAAAGTAGCTGCGGGGCGAACCGGCCTCATCGCCGGCAACGTTGACGTCAAAGCCCTGCTTCTCGGGGCGGAACTCCCTGCCACCCAGGTGCCACTTGCCGATGTGTCCGGTGGCATAACCAGCCGTCTTGAACACCTCGGCCAGGGTCGTCTCCTCCAGCGGCAACTGCTGGCGAAACACAGGCCGGAGCAGCTTCTGATCGGGACGGTCGGGCCGGCCGGGCAACCAGTCCGTCAGGTGCAGCCGAGCCGGCACCTTGCCTGTCATCAGGGCCGCCCGCGTCGGCGAGCACACCGGACAGGCGGCGTAGGCCTGGGTGAAGCGCAACCCCGCGCCGGCCAGGCGGTCGAGGTGGGGCGTGCGGTGGAACGTGCTGCCGTAACAGCCCAGGTCGGCCCAGCCCAGGTCGTCGGCCAGGATTAGCACAACGTTCAGCTTGCCCGCCGTTTCGTCCGCCCGCGTCGACGGCGGCGTTGGCAGTAACATCAGGGCGAGAAGAAACAGCCGATGTCCGCGCATGACAGTCCTCCACTGACGGGGTCGTCTTCCTGAACAGTCTATCCGGACAGGCCTCGATGGCTTGTGCAGAGACTTGCCGGATGTCGGCCGTGGTGGTAGCCTCTACCCGTCCGGGCCCAGGTCCAAGCCGCCCTCTCAGGTGAGACGCAAGTGAAGGTTTCGGCCCAATGGTGGGGGAGGCCATTTGATCCGGACCGTGCAGCAACAGGTGGGGACGCCATGACCGAACAGGAATGGCTTCGATGCACCAATCCGCAGAAGATGCTGACGTACTTGAGCGGGTCACTCCCTCACGCCGACGGAGGCGGGCCCACCAGCCAGCAGTTCGTGGAGGGGAGCCCCTTCGCACAGTCGGTGGGCCCGCCCCTCGGCGTCATGGAGCGTGGCCCTGGGGTCGATGCCGAGGGCGTGGTAGACGGTCGCCACGACGTCGGCAGGCGCCACGGGGTTCTCCGCCGGATGGGCCCCGCGGGCATCGGACCGGCCATGGGTCTGCCCGCCGCGCACGCCGCCGCCGCCCAGCAGGACGCTGAAGCAGCTGGACCAGTGGTCACGGCCGGCCGGCCCCCCTGAGTTCTGGAAGGTCTTGCCGATCTGCGGCGCCCGGCCGAACTCGGTCAGGACCACCACGAGCGTCCTCCCCAGCAGGCCGCGGTCGGCCAGGTCGTCCAGCAGCGCGGACAGGGCGCGGTCGAACGGCGGCAGCAGGACGTTCTTCAGGCGCGCGAACCCGTTGCTGTGCGTGTCCCAGTTGGCGCCCCCGCCGACGTTCGGCCAATGCACGTTGACAAAGCGCACCCCCGCCTCGACCAGCCGCCGGGCCAGCAGGATGCTCTGGCCGAACGGGTTGACGCCATACCGCTCTCGCACGGCGCTCGGCTCGGTCGTGAGGTCGAACGCGGCCCGGGCGCGGGTGCCGGTCAGCAGGTCGAAGGCGCGCTCGTAATGCGGGCCCAACTCGCGACCCGCCAGGCTTGCGGCCAGGTCCGGGCGCCCCGCGTCGAGCCGGGCGAGCAGTTCGCGGCGGGAGGCCAGCCGTTTCGCGGGCACATCGGCGGGCCGCGCCAGGGCGGGCACGGCGAAACCCGGCCGGCTGGGGTCGGCGCGGAGGTTGAATGCCTCGTAGCGGCTGCCCAGCCAGCCGGCGAACTGCCCCGGCGTCAGGTGGGCGTTCTCGATCAGCACGTCGGGGGCCATCACGAACGCCGGGACGGTGCCGGGCGTCGGCCGCAGCCGGGCCGCCGCCGAGCCCATGGTCGGGTGGTCGCTGCGGGTCGGCGGCGCCAGCACAGCCGCTTCGCCCTGTGGCTCCTGGCCGGTCAGCATGTGGTAGCAGGCAGGGCTGTGATTGCCGAGTCGTCCCTCGAACGTGACGGTGCAGACGACGGCGTAGCGGTGCGCCTGCCGCGCCAGCCGGGGCAGGTGCTCAGTGACCCGCACGCCCGGGGCCGTGGTCGGGATGGGGGAGAATTCGCCCCGGATCTCCGCCGGCTGGTCGGGCTTGGGGTCGAAGGTGTCGAGGTGACTCATGCCCCCATTCAGAAAAACGAGGATACAGGAGTCGGCGGTCGGCGGGCGCCGCCCCGCGGCGACGGCTTGCAGGCGGAAGAAGTTGCCAAGGGCCGTGCCGGCCGTGGCCAGCAAACCGCCTTTCAACAGATCCCGGCGGCGGGCGTTGAATCGCGGCATGGCGTCGCCTCCGTTGTCCTGCGTTTCTATCGTAGCCCTCACGCTCCGTGTGAGGAAGCCCCTCACGCTCCGCGTGAGGGCTACGAGGGGCAAGAGAGGAGGTCCCGCTGACGGGGCAGCGATCTGGCCTCCTTGAAGGCCTCCCGGACGAGCGAGTCTCCTTCCTGAGGACCGGGCGAAGACCAAGTGGGGGTCTTACCTGAAAAGCGGAGGGGCAGCCTGGGCATGGTTCCAACGCGGGCCCCCTGGAGGGGTCTGGTTGGCGCCAAGGCGAAATGGATTGAAGATATAAGAAGCCGGGGCGCTCGTGGCATCGGGTACAGTGAAGGTGTGAACCCATCTCTGTCCCGACAACCAGGAGGCCCCGCTGAAGCGGTGTCATTTTATCGGCCTGGACGTCCATTGCCAGTTCACCGAACTGGCCGTTGTCACCCAGGCCGGCCGCCTGACCCAGCGGCAGCGCTGCCCGACGACGATCCCCGCCCTGCGCCAGGCCCTCGAGGCCATTGCCCGGCCGCGCAGCGTGGCCTTCGAGGAGGGGCCGCTGGCGGACTGACTGTGGCGGCACCTGGCCGGCCACGCCGAAACCGTGACGGTGTGTGACCCGCGGCGCAACCACCTGATCGCCAAGGACTCCGACAAGGATGACCCGATCGATGCCGAGAAGCTGGCCCAGTTGCTACGCGGCGGCTACCTCAAGGCGGTGCATCACCCGCAGTCCCTGGAGCGGGCGGTCTTCAAGCAACTGGTGTTGCTGTACCACGACCGCGTGCGGCAACAGGTTCGCGAGGCCAACCGGGTCATGGCCTACCTGCGTCGGCACGGGTGTTCGTGCAGGAAAAGGCCTTCGCGGACCCGCAGGGGCGTGCGGCCTTACTGGGGCGTCTGCCAGCGGTACGGCTGATCGCCAGCAACCTGGAGTTGTTGTGGCAGAGCTACGACCTGGCTGCGGCACAGGTGCGGACGCTACGGCGTCTGGTCGAGACCGCGCAGCAGGAAGAGGGGATCGAGCGTTTGAGACGGTAGCAAGGAAGTCGGGTTGGTGTTGCCAGGGTGGTCATGTCGCCGCGATTGGGCTGGGCGATTGTGGCAGGCGGGGAGTTGCTTCGGTTCTGGCCTCGTTAATGTTGATCCTGCCGGAGCACGAACCGCTTCCGCTTGCGATCCCAGCTCGCCTCCGTGTGCAGGCGGTTGAGGTCCTCCGTGGCATCCGGTTCCTTCGGGTCGCAGGATACCCAGCCCTTGCCGGGTACGAACCGAGCAAACCAGCCGAACTCGCGGCATTCTGCCACGCCCGGCCAAGTGCCCCTCCAGGGCATGCGATCGTCCAGCGGTGGTCTGCGTCGGCAGTCGCAGGAGATCAGTTGACCACCGCAGTAGGGACATTGCTCGACGTCGCAGTCTGGTCGGTGATACTCCCCTGGGGAAGCTCCGCAATCCGGGCAGCGTTCCGCGGCGGTGATCATGCGGTCCCTCTCTTTCGTTGGGCCAGGATCCGGGCCCTACGACCTCAATTGGTCTAAATAGCTCCCCGCAAGAGGGAAAGTGAAGTGTCGGGGGTGGCATGCTTTCGCGGCCTTCTTTGGCTGGGTCCTTGTCCCCGACAGCGCGGGCCGCGAAAGCATGGCACACTCACAACCACTTTCCCTGTTCTGTGCGGCTCTTTAGCGGGCACCCTGTTGTGTACCTGTATGATAGCGGGAAGGGACAGGAGAGGATCGATTGACCGCCCGACGTTTGGAGCGAGAGGTTGGGCGGTCGGATTGTGCCCGTGGAGAACTTGGCGGAGTCGCCCCTGTTGGCACCCGGCCTACAGGGGACACATGATGATGGCCGTCAACCACCCGTTCGCCGCTGGTCGCCGAAGCTTGCAAAGGGAGGAACTGGCGCCCCCACCTTGCGGAAGACCCGACGAGACGTGACGCCAACGCGGTCCGTCCAGGTGGGGGCCCCGGAGATGCTTTGATGCGCTGCCGAGAGGCCTCACGTTCTGCCCTACGTTGCAGCGGCGCCCGGCTGTCCGGGAATGCCGCGACCCTGGCAGTCGGTTGGCTCCTGGGCGCCTGTGCCGCGGGGCTCGCTCAGACGCCCGACCGCGTTGATTTCAGCCGCGACGTCCTGCCGATTCTGTCGAAGAACTGCTTCCCCTGTCATGGGCCGGATGAACAGGCACGCAAGGCCGAACTGAGGCTGGATACGCGCGAGGGCGCCCTCCGCACGTCGAATCCGGTGATCCGGCCCGGCAACAGTGCGGCCAGCGAGTTGGTGCGACGGATCTCCCGCCCGACCGCGGCAGGACGGATGCCTCCCGCACGTGCCAAGCGCCAATTGAACCCAAATGAGATCAGGTTGCTCCGTCGCTGGGTGGACGAAGGCGCGGTCTGGAGTGAGCATTGGGCCTTTCAGACGCCGCAGCGCCCGAAGCTGCCGCGGATTCGAGACAGCGCCTGGCCTCGCAACGCCATTGATACCTTCGTCCGCGCCCGCCTGGAGAGCCAGGGATTGCAGCCCTCTCCCGAGGCGACCAAGGAAGTCCTGCTCCGCCGTGTGACGCTGGATCTTATCGGGCTCCCTCCCACGCCGGATGAACGGGCGGCGTTTCTTGCCGACAACAGCAGCACGGCCTACGACCGCGTCGTGGACCGGCTCCTCGCTTCGCCCCAGTACGGCGAACGCTGGGGGCGTCACTGGCTCGATGCGGCCCGCTACGCCGATAGCGACGGCTTTGAGGGCGACGCTCCGCGCACGGTCTGGAAATACCGTGACTGGGTCATCGCGGCGATGAACGACGACCTGCCGTTCGACCAGTTCACTATCAAGCAACTCGCCAGCGATCTGTTGCCGGCTGCGTCAACCGCGGATCGCATCGCGACGGGGTTTCTTCTCAATAGTCCGCAGGACGGCCGTAGCGAGCCCGCTCGGCTCGACGCCGTGGTCGAGCGCGTGAATACGCTCGGCAGCGTGTTCCTTGGGCTGACGCTCGGCTGCGCCCAGTGTCATGCGCACAAATTCGATCCCCTTAGTCAGCGCGAGTATTACCAGTTGTTCGCCTTCGTGAATGCGGCCGATGAATTCCTCCTCGAGTTTGCCCCGGCGGAGCAGTTGGCTCGCCGCGATGCGCTCAAGGCTCAGCTGGCGGCGCTGGTGGCAGAGCGCGATGCGTATGTGGCCCGGCGTGGGGCCAGCAAGGCCGTCAACGACGTGGGATACCAGGAACGCTCGCGCACGATCGACGAGTTGAAAGCAAAGATCCCGCACATCGATAGCGCGCTCGTGCTGACCGCACCGGCGACGCCGCGTCCGACGAGAATCTTTGTCCGCGGCGAGTACACGCAGCCGGGCGCCACCGTAACGCCGGATGTGCCCCAGTGCCTGCCGCCCCTGCCGCGGGGGGCGCGCACGCGGCTGGAGCTGGCTCGTTGGCTCGTTTCGCCCCAGCAGCCTCTGACGCCGCGGGTAACCGTGAACCGCATTTGGCAGCAGTTCTTTGGACGCGGACTCGTCGAGACGGAAAACGACTTCGGGACGCAGGGCGCGCGTCCCACACACCCGGAACTGTTGGACTGGCTGGCGACCGAGTTCGTTCGACAAGGCTGGCGTTTGAAAGCGTTGCATCGATTGATCGTCGGATCGGCCACGTACCGGCAGGCGTCGCATCGGCGGGCGGACCTTGAACGGATCGATCCGGAGAATCGCCTCCTGGCCCGGCAGTCGCGGTTGCGCCTGGAGGCGGAGGTGATCCGCGACGCGGTACTGGCTACAAGCGGTCTCTTATCGACCAAAATTGGGGGACCGAGCGTGTTCCCGTTCCAGCACGATGGCATCATGCTCAACCGCGCCACGCCCGCCCCGTGGATTGTCAGCCCCGGCGCGGATCGCTTCCGCCGCGGGATGTACACGCACTACTGGCGCCTGACGCCACATCCGCAATTACAAACGTTCGATGCCCCCGACACGCTGACCGCCTGTACCCGGCGGCGGCCCTCGAACACGCCGCTGCAGGCACTGACATTGCTGAACGATCCCACGTTTGTCGAGTGCGCCGAGTCGCTGGCGCGGCGACTGATCGGCAATGGACCGGGCACGGACAACGATCGCATCGACCGAGCCTTCCGTCTGTGTCTGGGACGTACGCCCGTCGCCCTGGAGCGCAAGCTCCTGACCGACGTGTTGACGACGGCCCGCGCCCGCTTCGCCGCCTCGAACGCCAAGGTGGTTGAACGGGCCGCCTGGACGCAAGTGACGCGGGTGCTCATCAACCTCGATGAGTTCATCACGCGAGAATAAGAGGAGATGCCCATGTCCGCTATTGCGGATCGCAATTTGCTGTTCGGCATCCTGGCCCTGCAAATGGACTTCATCACTCGCGATCAGCTTGTCGAGGCGATGAACGCCTGGGTGCTCGCCAAGCAGCGACCGCTCGGCGACCTCCTCGTCGAGCGCGGCGCGCTGGCGTCGGAGGATCATGCTCTGCTGGCGCCGATGGTCGAGCGGCACATCGCCAAGCATGGCGGCGACCCGGCGAAGAGCCTGGCTGTGCTCAGCTCGGTCGTGTCGGCACGCGCCGCCCTGGCAGGTGTCGCCGATGCCGACGTGCAGGCTTCACTCCAGCAAGTCCCCGAGGCGCGGCAGACACCGCCCGAGATCGAGGGGGTGCCGACCGTCGCCGACCCGCCCAGCCCGGGGACACGCTATCACATCGAGCGACCTTATGCGAAGGGTGGCCTCGGTGAGGTGTTCGTCGCCCGCGACCAGGAGCTGAACCGCAAGGTCGCGCTGAAGCACATCCAGGACCAGCACGCTGATGACCCCGCCAGCCGCTCGCGGTTCTTGCAGGAAGGAGAGATCACCGGGGCGCTGGAACATCCAGGCATCATTCCGATTTACGGCATGGGGCAGTACCGGAACGGCCGGCCCTTCTATGCCATGCGTTTTGTCCAGGGCGACAGTCTGCTGACGGCCATCGATCGCTTTCATCGGCCGGCCGCGCCGCTGGGTGCCGGCAAACGCAACGTCGCCTTCCGGGCCCTCCTGGGGCGGTTCCTCGACGTGTGCAACGCGGTGGCCTACGCCCATCGGCGGGGCGTGCTGCACCGCGACCTGAAGCCCGGCAACATCCTGCTCGGCGAGTTCGGCGAGACGCTGGTCATCGACTGGGGCATGGCCAAGGTTCTGAAACCGTTGACCGAGGCGCTGGCGGTCGCTGAGGATCTCGCGCTGGCCGATCCCCTGGCTCCCGCGCACGAGGCCTTGGCGACCGTCGGCCGTCGAACTCATGGCACGCCCGGCTACATGAGCCCCGAGCAGGCCGGCGGGCGCATCGACGAACTGGGACCAGCGACAGACATCTACAGCCTGGGGGCGATCCTGTTCCACATCCTGACGGGCCGGCCGCCGTTGACGCGGGAGGACGGTGACATCCTGGGCCGGACGTGCTACTTCAGCAGGGGGAGGTGCAGAAGGCCCTGGAGCAATTCCGCCAGAGCCTGAAGATCCGCCAGCGCCTGGCCGACGACGACCCGCGCAACTTCGAGGCCCAGACCGACCTGGTCGGCAGCCACGCCAACTGTGGCCTCGCCGAAAAGCAGGGATTCCATCATGCGGAAGCGGTCGCGTCCTTCGAGAAAGCTCTCGCCGTGCTCCGTCCCTGGCAACAAGGAGGCAAGCTCAAGGGGACACGCTTTGCCGCCTGGCCGGGCATTATCGAGAACGAACTTCGCTTCTGTCAGGATGCCCTGAAGGCCCTCGGCAACCTGGACGCGGTCCTGAAACTGCCGGCGGAACAGGCCGTCCATCTGCTCGCGCTGCGGGCTCAACTGCTGGCGCAGCAAGGCAAACATGCCGATGCTGTGATCGCCGCCGACAAGCTGGCCGGCCTTGCCCAGAAATG
This sequence comes from Planctomycetota bacterium, assembly GCA_016177925.1. Lineage (GTDB taxonomy): Bacteria > Planctomycetota > Planctomycetia > Gemmatales > Gemmataceae > JACOUH01. The sequence goes on from JACOUH010000272.1 coordinate 17,072, forward strand.
AGTTTGGTCTCGCTGTCGTCAAGCAGAGGAGGGTTGTGGATGAACGACGTGTACCGTCCGATAACCGAACAAAGGCTACCCCTGCTGGAACCTGGCGACCACCTCGACCAGAAGACGTTCCACGCCCGCTACGAGGCCAGGCCGCCCGGGACACGAGCCGGACTGACCCGGAACAATCGCTACGGACTGGAAAGCCGAGGTGGGAAGCGGGCGGCGTTCGTTTGCAGGACGCTCAAGAAGCTGCTGGGCCAGTCGTCTGCCATGAACTCGAAATAGCCGTCGAAGATGTACACCCCGCTCTGGACGTGCCCGACTCCCACCCCCTCAGCGGTGATTTCGAGGATGTTGTTGTTGAGGGAAAACTGATGCCAGTCCGGGACTCTCGCCTTGATCTGGCCGAAGAGGCGAAGCATAAGCGGAACGGTGAGTGTCTGGTGCCTCCTTGGGTAGTTCGTCACCAGGACGATCCCCGGGTTGGCATCCGGGATGAGGGCCGCGCACTGTATCGGGAGGCGACGATCGTTGGTCACGAACAAGGAGGATCCGGTCATAACGACCGGGACGAGGTCGGCATCCTCGAGATTCTCCAGGTGGCGCGGCAGGAGGACCGCGTCGCCGTGCCCTTCCTTCCGGCAAGCCTCCACGATCCTGTGGGAAGAACTACACTTGTCGAGTTGGAAGGTGCTCATTGCACGAGGGGGCGGTCCAGATGGATCGAGAGACCCTCCAGCAAGGCCCTGAGCATGCCCAGGTCCAGCTCGAAGTCCGCTGCGATGTCATTGATGCTCAGGCCTTCGCTCATCTCGGCGAAGATTTGAGAGATCGGAAAACGCGTGCCCCGGAGAACGAGGACACCCTCGTGCTTGCCAGGATTCCACTCGACGCATTCACGCAGGAGGAGCAACGCATGCTTCGACCGCTCGGCGAACCACTCCTCGTCTGAGAGGGGCACGTGACGGTCGGCCCTGTTCGAGTTCAGCCAGAAATGCTGCGGGGCCTCCAGAACCGCTCGCAGGGTTTCCGTAGCACCCTTCCAGATTGTCAGGTCCTGATCGGAACTTGTTTCGCTCGCCCGGTCCTCGATCTCCCGCGTCGCCGCTTCCAAGAACTGCGAGACGTCGATGCGCATCCGTAGCTGGGTGCGAAGGATGTTATGCACCGTGGACAGCAGCCGATCAACTTCGCGCTCATTCAGACCCGTCTTGTTAGCGACATACTGCACCGTCTTCTCGGTGCTGTTGCCCGGGGGGACCTCTTCCGCGGCCTTGATAACCGCCTCGATCTTCTCGGCATTCCTCGCGAGGAAGAGGAGATCCTTCAGGATCTCCTCTTCCAGGTGGAAGTCGAGCTTCGTTCCTGCCATCGGCGTACTCCTGGCTCCAGGTTCCCACCGTAATTATAAGGCTCGTAACAGTTTACAGCAAGGTGGAAGTGCCGGCTGTTGACCCAACAGGGGGAACGGCAATAGCTTACGGGGAGGATGGCTTACAGTCCACCCGGGCTGCTTGCGCCGAATGAAAGGAAGATCCTCATGCAATCCCACGCGATGCTGCACAGCCGCCGCCATTTCGTCGGCCAGAGCCTGTTCGGCCTCGCCGGGCTGGCCGGCGTGCCGTTGGGCGCCTCGATGGCCGCTCCGCTTCTTGCCGGCGAAGGGCCGACGGCGGCGCCCCTGGCACCTCGGCCGCCGCACTTTCCGGCCAAGGCCCGGCGGGTGATCCTTCTGTTCATGGTCGGCGGTCCGAGCCAGCTCGACCTGTTCGACAACAAGCCCAAGCTCCGCAAACTCGACGGGCAGCCCATCGGCGACGAACTCCTGTCGCGGATGCAGTTTGCTCAGATCATGGAGAAGCGGCCGAACCTCCTCGGGACGCACGTGAAGTTCACCCGGCATGGCGAATCCGGGGCGGAGGTGTCGGAATTGCTGCCGCACACGGCTCGCGTCGTCGATGACCTGGCGATCGTCAAGACGGTCCAGACCGAGGAGATCCCCCACCATCCCGCCGAGGTCTTTCTCCACACGGGAACGCGCCAGTTCGGCCGGCCCAGCCTGGGCGCCTGGGTGAATTATGGCCTGGGCAGCGAAGCGCGGGACTTGCCCGGCTATGTCGTCCTTCAATCGGGGATGCGGCCGCGGACCAAGGGCTCGATTTACGGGGCAGGGTTTTTGTCGGCCGCGTACCAGGGCGTGCCGCTGCGCGAGGGCGCCGAGCCGATCCTGAACCTGGCCCCTCCGCCGGGGCGTTCCCTCGTGGATCAGCAGCAGGTTGTCGAGACAGTCCGCCGACTCAATGCCCTTCGCCGGGACCTCACGGGCGATCCCGAAACGACGGCCCGCAATGCGTCCTACGAGCTGGCCCTGAAGATGGGGGAAACCGCCCCCGAGGCGATCGACGTGAAGCGCGAGACCAAGGCAACGCTGACGCGCTATGGCGTCGATCCGGCCCAACCTTCGTTTGCGCGGAACTGCTTGTTGGCGCGGCGACTGGTCGAACGGGGCGTGCGTTTCGTCCATCTCTGCCACGGCGACTGGGACCACCACAGCGATCTCCGCGCCAGGCTGGCCGCGAAGTGCCGAGAGACCGATCAGGCCTGTGCGGCCTTGCTGAAGGATCTCAAGCAGTGCGGGCTGCTGGGGGACACCCTGGTGATCTGGGGAGGCGAGTTCGGACGCACGGCCGTCGGGCAGAAGTCGGCGACCGCGGGCATTGGCCGCGACCATCAAATCGCCGCCTTCACCATGTGGTTGGCCGGCGGCGGCATCCGCGCCGGCCAGACCCTGGGAGAGACCGACGAACTCGGCTGTTTTCCGGTCACGAAGCCGGTCCTCGTCCACGATCTCCAGGCCACGATCCTGCACCTGTTGGGTTTAGATCACCGGCGACTCACCTACCATTTTCAAGGGCGCGACTTTCGGCTCACCGACGTGGCCGGTCGCGTCGTCCAGGAACTCGTCGCCTGAACTGTGGCGGCGGAGGGGATCGGACGGGCTGCGCTACCGTTACAAGGACGGGAGGGTGATCCCGATCGATCAATCGGGGGCGGGCAGTTTCAGCCGGGTTTTGGCATGGTTGGCGAACGGCCAGTCGCTCGGCTGATAGGCAATTGCCAATTCGGGTGTGTCAAACTGCTTTCCTTTTTGCGCCAGGCTGTGCATGAGCCGATCGAGGGTTCCGGTCGTTAGCAAGGTGCGTTCGAGAGGATAGACCGCTTGGCCAGTGTGGATCGTCTCTTCAATGGCCCGCAACAGGTGGGCGAAATGCCCAAACGGTGGGTGGTTCTGCAACCGAATCCAGGTAGCCACGGGTTCGGCGCGCCCCTTCACTTTGGCTGCAAACGCGAATTCGGGCGCCAAGTCGTCGATCATCACTACCGCCGATTTCAGTCCGTCACGATGGTCGAGCAGATACAAGGCGGCTTTTTTTCGTGTGGTCCACTCGGGTTTGGCTTTTGGCTTGCCCGGCAGAGTCGCCAGCGCCACTTCAAAGAGTTCGACGGGCCAGCGCTTGTCGGCTGCAGCGCGGTGGATCGCGTCCCCTTGCAGCGCCTGCACGGAGACGATTCCCGATTCACCACCGCGCCGTCGTTCGATCATGGCCTGGTGCGCTTCGAGAGCATGAATACCGTAGATTTCGAGGTCGCTGTAGCCAACGGTGACAGCCGCTTCCAGTTGGTCGTTGCGGTCGAGTTCCACCGCCGGCACGCGCCAGGCCAGCGGGACCGACGAGCCCGCCAAGAGCGGAATCCTCCGCGCGCGTGCCGTGTCGTACATGAATTTCGCGTCTTGCCATCGGTACGCGAGATGCTTGTCGTTGAACACGGGCACGACTTTGCGGCAGCGCTGAAAGGCGGCCGCGATCTGCTCGAAGAACCGCCGGCGCGGATACATCGGCTGCTTGGTGTCGGGCGTCGAGGGATAGTTGCCGTGTTCGCCAATACTCAACACCCCCGCGACCTTCACCTCGTCCGTCCCGAGAGTGATCGCCTCGTCAATCGAGCGTGCCAGCTTGAAGCCGTGCCGTTTTGCCATCTTGCGGCTGATGTCCGATTGAGGAACTTGATCGACGTACATGGAGGTCAACTTCAAAGCGGGACCGGCCCCGCCGTCATGTTGCCAGCCTTCCAGGATTTTGCCGACAAGGACATCGGTGTGACTTTTTGGAATGTAAATCGTGACGACCGCCGCGACGGGTAGTTTGGGTCGAGCTGCTGCCTGCCGATTCATGCCCCCCGAGCACGTCGACAAGAACGGAGTCGCGGCGGCCCCCGTCAGGACCGCCACGGTGTCGGTGGAGTGGCGCAAGAATTCGCGGCGCGTTGTTGGATTGGTCATGGTTCACCTCGGGGAGCAACGGCTTCGTCCTCAGAACAGCGTCGTCAGAGGAGTGCCCTCGCAAGCCCGGTAGGGACGATTGGAACGGTCGTGAATCTCGGCCTCGGGGTTGATGCCGAGGGCATGATGCATCGTGGCGAGGAGGTCTTCCGGGGCGACCGGCCGATCCTTTACGTAGGCCGCTTGCGCGTCGGTCGCCCCATACACCTGACCGCCGCGAATGCCGCCGCCCGCCAGCAGGGCAGTCTGCGCCTTGCCCCAGTGATCGCGACCCTGCTGAGCGTTGATCTTCGGCGTGCGCCCCATCTCGCCGGCCGCCACAATCAGCGTCTCCTCGAGCAGGCCGCGCTGGTGGAGGTCCTCCAGCAGCGCGCTCAACCCCTGGTCCAGCGGCGGCAGACAGTATTTCTCCTTGAGCATGGCGTAGCCGGTGATGCCGCCCAAGGCCCCGGTGCCGCCGTGATTGTCCCAGACGTTGGCGACTGCCCCGCTGGGAGTGACATACATCCACGTCATCGACACCAGGCGCACGCCCGCTTCGACGAGCCGGCGCGCCAGCAGGAAGCTTTCGCCGTACTCATTCCGGCCGTAACGGTCACGCACGGCAGGCGGCTCCAAGTCAAGGTTGAACGCCCGCCGCGCCGCTGAGGAGGTCAGCATGCGGAACGCCTGCTCGTAGTAGCCGCCCAGCCCGTCGGCCCGGCCGGCCCTCTGAAGTCGGCGTTCCTGTTCCTCCAGAGCGCCCAGCAGTCCGCGCCGCGCTAGCAGGCGCGTCTGATCGGGATCAGGCAGCGGCGCCAGCGGATGCAGGGCCGGCTCGCGCGAGCTGGGAGCGCTGCGGGGCTCCATCGGATCGTGACGCGGACCGAGGAAGCCCGCGTAGGTGCCCGCGTAGGTGACGCCGTCATGGCCGATCGGCCGCGGGATCGTCACGCAGGCCGGCAGCTCACCGGGCGGAGTAAATGAGGATACTACCGATCCAATAAACGGAAAATCACCGCGGCGGCGCTGGTTGCGCGGTACGGCGAGCATGGGGTTCGGCTTGCCCGTCAGGAGATGATAGACTCCCGGCTCGTGGTTGTCGCTCGGGTGCGTCAGGGAACGGACGAAGGCGACCTTGTCGGTGTGGCGGGCCAGACGCGGCATCTGATCGCAGATATCGATGCCGGAGACGGCAGTGCGGATCGGCTTGAAGAGGCTGCGAATGCCCTGGGGGGCATCGGGCTTCATGTCCCACATGTCGTGCTGCGGCGGTCCGCCCCACAGAAAGAGATAAATGCAGGAGCGGGCATGCTTGCGGCGGCCCGACGCGGGAGTCGCCTGGAGAACCTGGGGCAGGCTGAGCGTGCCGAGGCCAAGCTGACCCAGGCGCATCATCGCATCGCGACGGTGGAGCATTGGCCGGTCTCCTCTTGTGGCAGGCGAAGCATTTATCTTGAAATCTGAGAAAGCCAGGGCCGCAACAGTCTAACGGTTGCAACGGTCGAAAACACACTTCTTCTGATCGCTCGGGCTTGCCGGCTTGCCGAAGGGGAACCCATCGGAGACTTTAGTCCAGACTGGAACCACGAATCTGCACGGGCTCACGGCGCGGCGGCATTGAGGCGCTGGTTCGCCTTCACGTTCGTCTTGGTGATGCGGCCCTTGCCGTGCGGCAAGATCACTTCCAGGTCGCACGCCGCCGCCGTCCCCAGGCCGACGTGGACGATCGCCTCCTGGCCCGAGGCGTAGCCATAGCCGGCGGCGATCTCCGCCGCCCGCAGCAGGGCCCCCTTCTGGCCGAGCTTGCCCGCGGCGTAGACGTTGACGCGCGAGCCGATGCCCTGACGGTTGACGCCCTTGGCGCCCTTCACCTCCACCTGCAGCCAGTTCCCCGATTTCGTCTCGTTCTTCAGCAACAGCGAGGGACGGTCCACCCACCAGTTCGCCAGGAAGAGGTCGAGCCGGCCATCGCGGTCGAAGTCGGCGCTGGGCCCCGGTGCCATGTAGATGCACTTGCCTTCCCGCTTCAGCTTGTCGAAGAACTCCCCCGCCCCGGGCAGCTTGCGGTCCTCCGCCGTCGGGAAATCGTTGAGGGCAAGAACGTCTTCCTTGAACTGGGGCAGTCCGCCCTTGACGCCGAGGTTCCGGAAGATGACCGGATGCGGCTTGCCGCCCGCGAACATGACAATGCTGGTGTAAAGGTCCGGCCAGCCGTCGTTGTTGAAGTCCTGCAGCTCAACGTGCGGCGCTTTCATCGGCAGGGGCTTCAGGCCCGCCTTCGCCGTCACGTCCTCGAAACGCGGAATGCCCCCATCGAGGCCGCGGTTGAGGTACAGCCGCACCGGCACGCCCCCCGACAGCCAGGGACTGCTGTAGTGGTGGCCGATCACGATATCCATCAGGCCGTCGCGGTTGACGTCGCCGAAACAAACCCCACACGAGGTGTCGTCCAGGGACGGCGGGAACTTCCAGCTGAAGTCGGCATGGCTCTTCGGCACCTCCTTGAAGCGGCCCTTGCCGTCGTTGAGGAACAGCCGATTACCACCCTCGCGGCCGCCGAGGAACAGATCCGGCCACCCGTCGTTGTTGACGTCGCACGCCATGACGCCGAAGCCGGTCACTTTCTCGGGCAGGCCCACCTTGGTGGTCACGTCCTCGAACTTGAAGTTGCCGAGGTTGCGGAACAGCTTCGACCGCGATTGTCCGCCCTGGAAATAGCACTCGCCGACGAGCAGGTCGAGCAATCCGTCGCCGTCGTAGTCCACGGCGCAGACGCTGCGGGCCGCGAAACCGAGCGGACAGGCGCCGGAGTCCTTCGAGACGTCGGCGAACTTGCCGCCGCCGAGGTTGCGGAACAGGGCATTGGGGGCCGAGAAGTGTTCATTGCCCTTGCCGTAAGCCTTCCAGTCGATGGCGTGATTGGTGTAGTAAAGGTCCAGCAAGCCGTCGTTGTCGAGGTCGACGAAGACGGCGCCGTTGCCCCGGCCTCTGTTCCGTAGGTGTTTCTGCCCGTCAAGGACGAACTTCCCCTTGACGTTGCGAAACAGCATGGCGTCCTTGGAGCCGTAGGGCTTGTCGCCAAAGGCGCCGACGTAGAGCGAGGGATAGCCGCTATTGTCAAGGTCGCCCCAGGCGGCGGCGTGGCCGGCGATGCCGCCGACGTGCGGCAGCAGGCCGGCTTCCCTGGTGACGTCGCGGAAGGTGAAGTGCGTCTGGGCTGGGAGGGGCGCGGCGAGCAGAAGTAGGCTGACAATACAAGCCCCAATCGCCAGCGCGGGGACGTCCCCGCGCTGGCCCACGACACAAGCCCCAAGCGCCAGCGCGGGGACATCCCCATGCTGGCGCTTGGGGCTTGTGTCAGCGAACGGGCTGAAGTGGTGTGCCGGCATGGTGTGCGCCTCCGTGGGGTGGGAAGAGGTTACTTCAGTTGATCCGGGGCGATCCGCAGCACGCTGTACGGGTGCAGGGCCATGATGTTGACGTAGCCATCGCGTCCTTCGCACACGCCGAGGATCACGTATTTCGTCGTCGTCACACCACTCGGCAACTTCATGAAGCCTCCGTGAAAGGGCAGAGGCTTCCCTTTCTTGTCCGTGAACTCCGTGAAGTCCGGGTTGCTCACCGACACCGGGCCATGATCGCGCGGTTTCTTGTCCCCGGCCCGATAGCTCACCAGATGCAACAGCAGCCCGACCTGCGGATGCGGCACCGTGACCGCCGCCCACACGGTTCCCTTCGGCCCCACGCACATCGCCCGGCAATCGACGCTCTTGGCACCCGGGACCAGTTCGCCCAGGCTGCGGCCGGCCAGCACGTCGCCTTGGTGGGTCAGGTCGTAGACGTAGAGTTGATTCGTACTCATCGGCAGGGAATAGAGCGTTTTGCCGTCCGGCGTGATGTCCCAGTTGATCGGATGACCGGTGCCGGGGTTGGCGAGGTTGGACTCCTTCGTGGGCGGCTTGCCGTCGATCGTCTGCTTGAGGCGTTCGATCTTGCCCGACCCGGCCTCCGTGCCGGGTGCCCGCGGGTCGTAGCGGACGATGTCGCCGCCCAGCATCGGGTGATAGACGCGATGGAGATGATCGACGACGAGGAACCCGTAGATGTGTCGCGTGTCGATCAGGTTTTTATATTTCCCCGTTTTCAGATCCAGAACCAGGAAGTGCGAGTTCTCGCCCGGGCCGGGCCGGCCGTCGGAACAGGTGGAAATGTAGGCCACTCCCAGCGATTCATCGGGCGTGATGCTGTTGATGCCCTCATGAGGCACCGGGATGGGGTAGACTTTCGTCTTGCCCGTGGCGGGATCGTAGACCATCGGGTAGCCGCCCGGGTAGTCCTCGCGTTTCTCGTCCTTGCCGGGATAGCCCTGTTTCGTGCCGAAGTAGATTCGCCCCGAAGCACCGGTATTGTTGCGCGTGTGGATCTTGGCCTGGCTGCCGAACCCCTTGAGGTCCTTGCCGATCGCCCTGTGGGCATCGACGACGATCTTCATCTGCTTCATCGCGGGATCGAACTCGACCAGCCAGGAGTTGACGGCGTTCGCATGGGTGCCAATGTAGAGGCGGCCATTCCGTCCCTCGATGATGGCGAAGTAGCCTTCCCCCTCGGTGGCCGTCTCCTTGGGGACGACGTAGGCCGTGGACGGTACCCACTTCGCGTTCTTGAGGTCTTCTTCGGCGCGGGCGGAGGTCGACAGGAGCAACGCCAGGGCGAGGCACAGGAAGGGGCGGAATCGAGGGGAGTACATGGGTGGGACTCCGGGGGTGGGTTGGAAACAGGACGGACCGGGAGGTCGGTCCGCACTTCGCCAGACGGTCAACATCGTATGCTTACGGGCTGCCAGGAGCAACCTGCCGTTGCGCGGCGACAGCAACGCGACCCACGCCAGCGTCATCGCCCACAGCCAGAGCGGCAACCCCTCGACACACGCCACCCCCCCTCCGCATCCGGCCAACGCGGCAAGCCCATCGCCGTGTCCCCTACGACGCCACCGGCACCCGGAACACCGTAACACCGCCCAAGGCAAACCGCAACATCCGCGCTTAGCGCGGGGCCTGCTCGTTATTGATGAGATCACGGGCGGAGCGGGCGGGCGCCCTCGTCCGTGGTGCTCGTTGGGAGTAGACAAGGGCTGGCGGAGGGGGAGCACCGGCGGCGAGCCGGCGCGGGAAACCGGAGCACGGCCCCCGGCGCCCCGGAATCCTCTTGACAACGAGCCCTTGCGGGCGAAAGACTGAACTTCACATCTCGCGTCGCTCCGTCGACGCAGCCGCCCGACCGCGTCCGCTCGGATTTCGGGTTTCGGGTTTGGTTACTTTGGTTGCCCAGAAGGGAGGGTAAGACAATGAGGCTCGACCAGTGGCTGAACGACCACCACGTCCGCTTCGACCGGCTGCACCACGACCCGGTCTACACGGCCAGCCGCCTGGCGCAGACGCTGCACGTGCCGGGCCGAGCGGTGGTCAAGACCGTCCTGCTGCGGACCGGCGAGGGCTACGCCGTCGCCGTCCTGCCGGCTGACTGCCGCGTCGACCTGGAGCAGGCCCGCCGCTGCCTGGACGACGACGGGACCGAGCTGGCCAGCGAGGCGGAGATCCAGCGCCTCTTTCCCGACTGCGAGCTGGGGGCGGTGCCGCCGTTCGGCAGCCTGTACCACCTCCGCACCCTGGTGGACCAGGCGCTGACCCGGGACGAGGAGATCGTCTTCGACGGCCAGAGCCACGACGAGGCCATCCGCATGGCCTACCGCGACTACGAAACCCTGGAGCACCCGACGCGGGGACAGTTCGCCTGCCATACCTGATGTCGGCTCGCAGCCCTTCGTTGGGAGGGGAGGCAGTATGGACCTGGGAAGTTCGGCGGAACATCTGGCCGCGGCGCTGGTGCAGGCCGCAGCCCGGGAGAAGGGGCAAGCGGCGGCCGCGCCCGGCTTCACGATCGCCCTCAGCCGCGAGGTCGGGGCGCGCGGCACCTCGGTCGGCCGCGCCCTGGGCGCCCGCCTGGGGTGGGCGGTCTACGACAACGAGATCCTCGAACGCATCGCCCAGGAGATGAAGGTGCGCCCCGGGGACCTTCAGCGCGTGGACGAGCGGCACGCGAGCCTGCTGAACGAGTTCATCGAGTCGTTCGGCTCGGGGCCGAGCGTCAGCGAGGGCGCCTACGTCCGCCACCTCAGCGCGACGCTGCGGGCCCTGGGGGCGCGCGGCGAGTGCGTCATCGTCGGCCGCGGGGCCGCCCATTTCCTTCCGCCGCAGACGACGCTGCGCGTGCGGCTGACCGCCACCCTCGACGACCGCCTCGCGACCATGAGCCGGGAGCTGGGGGTCCCGCGCGACCAGGCGGCGCGGCACGTGGAAACGACCGACCGCGAGCGCGTGCGGTTCATCAAGGACTACTTCCACAAGGACCCCACCGACCCGCAGAATTACGACCTGGTCCTGAACGCCTCGCGTTTTTCCGTCGAGGAGTGTGCCGAGCTGATCGTCGAAGCGCTGCGCCGCCTCCAGGCCCGGGAAGCGGCGTCCCCTGCGTGACCATCCTTAGTGCGGATCAATGGAAAAGGAGGGGCCATGTGGTTTCACCGGGCAGTCGTTGCAGGGATGTTGGTGGCGCTTTGCCCCGTTCTCAATAGCTCCCTGCCAGAGGGAATGTGGTCCGGGGTGTGCCATGCTTGGGCGGCCTGGTGCGGCGGGGTCGATGCCCCGGACAGGGCGGGCCGCCCAAGCATGCCACGCGGCCCCGAGCGGACCACTTTCCCCAATCCCAGGAGCTCGTTAGCCAGCTTCGGTGGGGGGGACAAGCCCGCCAAGGATCGCCCAGATAGGGGGGGCTTGAAGATTGTTGCCAAGGGCTTCGCCTATGACAAGAGCCCGGCGGCGGTGGTTGGCGTTTGCCGGTGCAAGAACGGGGATCTGCTGCTGGCGTACAACACCTCGACCGATCTCGACGCCGGGGAACGGATCGCCTTGGTGCGGAGCGCTGACCGGGGCAAGACCTGGGGGAAGCCGGAAGCCTTTGCTGAGTCGGTCTTCAACAAGGGCGGCGTTGAAGCCGGATCTTCGTTGACGCGCCTCGCCAACGGCCGCCTGCTGCTCCCTTACACCGACGGGTTTTACCTCCGCCCTGGGAAGAACGCAGACCGGCGGACGCTGCTCTTTTGCCCCACCTCGGACGACAACGGCAAGACCTGGCAGAACACCAAGGCGATCTGCTTTGAGGGCCTGGAGACCTTTCCGTTCGGGAAGGTGGTCGAGCTGCCCGGCGGCGTGCTCCTGCTCCCGCTGTGGGGGGCCTACGAGAAGCACGGGGAGATCGCCTCGGGGGTGCTCAAGTCCAAGGACCGGGGCAACACCTGGGCGGGGTGGCGGCCCATCGTGCGCCGCAACGGCAGCGAGACGCCGATCGTCCTTCTCCCCGACCATCGTCTGGTCGCGCTCCTGCGGCAATACACCGAGGACAAGGATCGTCCCTTCCACGTCTCCTATTCGAGCGACGACGGCGACACCTGGACCAAGCCGGTGAAGGTCAACCTCCACGGAGAAGCTCCTGCCCTCCACCGGACACCGAAGGGCCGGCTGCTGGCCGGCTATCGCACGCTGCAAAGCAGGTGTCAGATCAGTTCCAGCAGCGACGGGGGGTTGACCTGGAAGTTCGAGCTGGAGCTGGAGGGGCCGGACGGCAGGCGAGTGGGCGAGTACCCGTCCTTCGAGAACCTGCCCGACGGCCGAATCCTCGTCGCCTATGACAACGGGCGACCAATCTGGAACGTGGTTTACAGCATCTTGGAAGAGGAATAGTCGTTAGCCGGTGAGGACCGACGAGGAAAACCGGGCCGCAGCCATGACTCTCCCCTCCACGCTCACCCCGATCGCCCTCTTCGTTGCCATGCTGACCGTCCCTGGGCCGGTCGCGGTCCAACCCCCGAAGGAACGGAACTACCCGTACCGCGAACTGGAAGGGGTCGTCGAGGAGTTCCACTTCACGCGCAACTGGCGCCACTACTACTGGCGCGAGGACTTCACGATGCTCGTCCGCGACAACGCGAGCAGGCTGCACCGTGTCATCAGCCGTGAGCCGACGCCGTGGGCCGGCTACCGCCTGGGCACCACCTACACCGGCCTCGCTGTCGACTGGACCGGCCGGCCGCGCGTCCGCGTCGTCGGCGTCGGGGCCGTCGACCGCATCCCCGCCGAGTTCTACGACCTCAAGCTCGACCCGGACAGGACGACCACCGCCCTCATCGTCCGCGTCCGCCGCAAGGGCTCCGCCGCTTGGGACGACTTCTACGTCAACAACTGGTTCCACCGCTGGGGCGCGGACGCCGACCGGAAGGTCCTCGCCCACTACGCCAACGCGGGCCCCCATTACACGGTCTACGGTTACCTCGGCGGGACGCTCGCCCCGCTCGACGAGACGGGGAAGAAGCTGCTGGCGCACCACCCCGACGCCGGGCTGTTCCACGGCCGCATTGCCAAGGCGGGCAATGTCGTCGGCTACGAACTGCGCCTACTCCACCTGCTGGGGCGCGACCGCAAGACGCAAAAGTACGAGGTGATGTACGGCGACCCGAAGGAGTTGGCTCGCCTCGACGGCAACGCCCCACCGGAGCCACGCAGGAAGTAACGGATACGACCTGCGGGGACCCCCCTGCGTTCCGTGGCAGGCATCGGGGCTGTCGGGCGGGCGAAAGAGCCCAGTGACGTCCTCTGCCGCCTGTTTGTAATTTGTAGTTTGTAATTGGTAATGTGAAGAAGAGCCGGACTGGTCCTTCTGCAAATTCCAAATTCCAAATTCCAAACCTGCATCGCCAAGACCGTGATCCCTGTGGGCAAAGGGATTCATCATGGCAGACAACGTCCTTGCAACCTTCGCCGCCGGCATGTTGTCGAGTCACACCGCGGTAGTCACCGGCGGTTCACGCGGTCTGGGACGCGCTGTCTGTTTAGCGTTAGCCCAGGCGGGGGCAAATGTCGTTGTTGGCTATCACAGTGATGCGCAGGCCGCCCACGAGGTCTGCGCGGGCACCAAACCGTTTGGGGTTCACGCGATGCCTCTCCAGGTCGATGTCGCGCAGGCCGATAGCGTCTATCGCTTCATGGAACAGGCTGACGGTGCGATGGGCCCGCTGGACATCCTGGTGAACTGTGCCGGTACCTGGCCCGAGGCCAACATTTGGGAAATGGAGGACCTGGAGTGGGACAAGGCGTTGGCCGTGAACCTCAATGGGACCTACTACGCCTGCAAAGCGGCCAGCAAAGGGATGATCCAACGCCAGAGCGGTAAGATCGTCAATTTCTCCTCGATTGCCGCCGCCCGGGGCGCTCGCAGTGGGCATGCCCACTATGCAGCCGCCAAGGGAGGGGTGGTTTCGTTCACCCGCTCCTTGGCCAACGAATTGGGGCCTTACCACATCAATGTCAATGCCGTTGCCCCGGGGGTGATCCGCACTCCGATGACGCAACACGCCCTGGAGGATCGAGCCGCCGATTATCACTCCCAGATTCCGCTGGGGCGGATTGGGCTGCCCGAAGAGGTCGCGGGTCTGGTGTTGTTCCTGGTTTCTCCCGCCGCTGGGTACATTACCGGCCAGACCATCCACGTCAACGGCGGCATGTGGATGTCCTGAAGAAAAGACACAGCCTGTGAAGATCCTCGCCATCTCTGACCTGTACGTGCCGGCGCATTGCATGGCGGATGCTCTGTCCTTGTTGAATCCAACTCATCTTGAGATCATTGAATGGGCTGCTCGGGACGAGGCGGAGTTGCACCACCGCGTCCGCCAGATCGAGCAGTTTGGTCCGGGTGCCCACTCTCCGCCCGTCGCGGTCTGGAAGTGGGCGCGGGAAGCCGAGTTGATTGTGACGCACCTGTGTCCCCTCGGTGCGGACCTGATCGAGCAAGCGGTCAATCTGCGGATGATCGGCGTCTGCCGGGCGGGGACCGAGAACGTCGATCAACAAGCCGTGCAGGCTCGCGGCATCCGGCTGTACCAGGTGCCCGGTCGCAACGCCGTGGCGGTGGCGGAGTTCACGGTCGGGTTGATCTTGGCCGAACGTCGCAATATCGCCCGGGCCCATTTATCGCTCGTGACGGGGGGCTGGCGCAAGAACTTCGCTAATGACGGCCAGTTCAGCGAGCTGGCCGGCAAAACGGTTGGTCTGGTAGGGTTCGGCGCGGTCGGGCAGATGGTAGCAGCTCGCCTGGCCCCGTTCGGTGTACAGTTCGGCGTCCACGACCCCTTTCAATCTTGCCAGGTTATCGAGCGGCATGGAGGGCGAGCTCTGCCCTTGCCGGAATTGCTCTGCTGTGCCGACGTGGTGAGTCTGCACGCGCGGCGCGGGCCCCATGAGCCGCCGCTGATCGGGGCCGCCGAACTGGCGCTGATGAAGCCAACGGCCGTCCTGATCAACACGGCCAGGGCTCATCTGGTGGATACCGATGCACTGGTGCAAGTGCTCCAGCACAGGCGGATTGCCGGGGCCGCCCTTGACGTATTTGAACAGGAGCCGCTCCCGGAAGACTCGCCCCTGCGCCGCCTGGACAACATCACGCTGACGCCGCACCTGGCCGGCAGCACGCTGGAGGCGTTTCATCAGTCGCCCCGGCTTCTGGCGGAGAGGATCAGGCAGGACATGGAGCTACGTCCTGACCATCGATGCCGGCACCGGTAGCGGGCGGGCCTTACTCTTTGACCTTCAAGCCCGGCAAGTCGCCGTCGCCCAGCGCGAGTGGACCTGGTCCTCGCTCCCCGAACACCCGGGCTCAGCGGTCTTCGATACCGAGAAAGCCTGGAGCTTGATTTGCGCATGCGTCCAGGAAGCAATCGGTAGCGCGGGAATATCCGCCGGTCAGATCGCGGCCGTCACGGCCACGAGCATGCGTGAGGGTATCGTCCTGTACGACCAGGGCTTGCGCGAAATCTGGGCCTGCCCCAACGTGGATGCGCGCGCTCGCCAGGAGGCGAACCGGTTGGTGGCCGAAGGGCTGGCGGAACAGATCTACGAAACCGGCGGCGACTGGGTCGGAATAATCTCGCCCCCGCGCCTGCACTGGATCGCTCGGCACCAACCCGACGTGTTGGAGCGGACACGGCACCTGTCCATGATCAGCGACTGGGTACTCGTGCGGCTCTCCGGCCAGATCGCGACCGACCCCTCGGTGGGTTCGAGTTCCGGCCTTTTCGATTTGCGCAACAGGAGTTGGTCCCGGGAACTGATTGCTCGTTTGCAACTGCCCGAGGAGATTTTCCCGCGCGTGCTGGCGCCGGGAACGGTTCTGGGCAAGGTCACGGCCACGGCCGCGTCCCAGACCGGATTGGTCGAGGGAACCGCGGTCGTCGTCGGTGGCGCGGATACCCAGTTGGCATTGCTTGGCAGCGGCGGCGTGGAGCCCGGCCGGCTCACCGTGGTCGCCGGCACGTTCTGGCAGACCGCCTTGCTTTCGGCAACGCCGCTGATCGATCCCGTACGCCGGCTGCGAACGCTCTGCCATGTCGTGCCGAGCCAGTGGATGACCGAGGGCATTGGCTTCCTCAACGGCCTGGCAATGCGCTGGCTCCGCGACACGGTTTGCGAGGACATGAGCCGCGCAGCCCGGGCCAGCTCCCCGGAAAAGGGGACTGTCCCTTTGGGTAGAGGGACAGTCCCCTTTTCCGGGGGCGGCCGCGACCCCTATGACGACATGGAGCGGCTGGCCGAGCAGGCGCCCGTCGGCTCGGATGGCGTTTTCGCCCTGGTGTCCGATGTGATGAACGCCCGGCGTTGGATTCAAGCGCCTACCTGTTTCGTGGGCCTCGATCTGGGGAAAGTCGAGCACGCGGGCCCACGGGGCAAGGGCCTGATGATCCGCGCCGTCCAGGAGAGTGCTGCCTTTACGGCATGGGCCCACTACCAGATCCTTCAAGAGCTGTGGGGACACTCCGCTTCCATGATGGTGTTCTGTGGGGGTGCTTCCCGAGGACGACTGTGGCCTCAAATCATGGCCGATGTTTTTGATCTTCCCGTGCAGGTCCCCGAGGTGAAGGAGGCGACCAGTCTCGGTGCGGCGCTGTGTGCCCTGGTCGGCCTCGGGGAGTATGCTTCGCTTGCCGAGGCGGCCGCCGCGCTGGTCCGCTGGCACCGCACGGTGGAGCCGAACCCGGGTCACGTGGCCGTGTATCAACCCATTGTCCGAATGGCATTGGACCTCCAGCGTGGCTTGATGGAGTGGGTCCTGAGCGGGCGGCTGCGCGAGATGTGGCAGGCCGCCGGAGCCGATGCGGAGGCCCCGTACCATCCATGATCCTACACTGGATTAGCAAAGCAGGAGCCGGGGTGGCGACGACCTCGTCGAGGCGGCAGGACCGCCCGACGTTCTACGGACGGTGTCCTTCGTGCAGTCCGGATATGCTCCCATTCATTTCGGATTCCGCGGGGAAGAGCGGCTTGCTGGCGTCGATGCCCAGCCAGGCGAGGGCGCCGATAAACCAGGCGATGGCCAGGACAGCCATGACGATCGCCCAGCGTTCGGGGATCGGCCCGGACAGAGAGTTGTACAGATGGGGAATCAGCACCGGCGTGATCATGGCGCCGAAGCCGCCGACCATGTTCGTGAAACCGCCGACTGTGCCCGCGTAGCGGCCGCCGATGTCCGCTGCGAGGGCCCACAGCACGGGGACGGCCATGTCGTTGATGAAACAGGCCAGGGATAGCAGCGTCACTGCAACCACGCGATCGCGCACGAGAGCGCCGGTGAGGAAGCACAGCGCCGCGCCACCGAAGCCGAACAGGCCCAGCAGGCTCCGTCCCCAGCGGCGACCGACAACCAACACCAGCCGATCGGACAGTCGGCCGCCTACCAGGCAGCCCGCCGCCCCGCACAGGAACGGCAACCCTTCGAGCACCTCTTTCAGAACCGGTGCCTCCTCATAACTGAAGTGGTGGACCTCCTTGAGGAACTTGGGGTACCAGGAGGGAAAGAACCACCAGGCAAAACCGACGCAGAACGAGGCCAGGCAGATGGCCCACAGGTTGGGACTCGGCAATAATTGGCCCCACGGGAGGGGCCCGTGCGCGTGCCCTGCCTCCTGGGCCGTGAAGGAGTAGGGGCCTGCTCGGATCTCGTCGCGCTCGGCGTCGTTGCATTCCGGCTTCTCTTCAGGCCGGTCACGGAACCACCAGGCAAACAAGAGGCACCAGGCAACCCCGACCGCTCCCAGAACCCAGAACGCGCGGCGCCAGCCGAAGGCCCTGGTGAGGGTGCCGATCACGAGCGGGGCGATGGCGCCGCCCAGCCGGGCCGTTGTAAAGACGGCGCCCAAGGCCAGGCCGCGCTCCCGGTAGGGGAACCAGTTGCCCACCACGCGCGAGATGTTGGGGTAGGCCCCCGCCTCCCCACAGCCAAACAGGAAACGCACCAGCATGAGGGCAACGAAGCTCCCCAGGACCGGGATCGCGACGTGGCGATCGCCGAAATGCACCACGAACGGCTCCCACCCCAGCAGGGTGAAGAGGTCCCAGCTAAAGTAGAATACCGAGCCCGTGAGGGCGGTAAAAAGCGACCACCACAGGACAATGCGCGTCAGCACTCGCCGCGAGCCCCAACGGTCTCCCATCCAGCCGCCCGGCACCTCGAACAGCAGGTAGCCCACGATGAAGGCCGAGAGAACGAAGCCCATCTGAAAATCGCTGAGGAGCAGATCCTCCTGGATGTCCTCCCGGACACGACTGATGCAGATGCGGTCCAGGTAGGTCAACACCGAGAGCGTGCAGATGAATGCCAGGACGATGAACCGCACGCGGGTGGCACGGCGAGTGGGAACATGGGTGGGATTCATGAGAGGATTGTATCGCCGCGCCGGGGCGGTGTGAAGTTATGCGTTGCCTTCCGCTCTCGAACGCTTCCACTGCTTCCGGAAGATGATTGCGCCGTCCTGCTCCACCTCCACCTGGACGGTGACTTTCTCCCTGGTGAAGAGGCTCGCGGTCCTGACGTGAACTTCGCCGGTAGGACGCCTTACATCGACGAAGGACTGGGAGTCGATCGACGCCCCTGCTGGCTCCGCAGCCGAGACGCTCGCCGTGTACTCGTGGCGATAGGTGACCGTGCCGCCGTCGCGCAACTGGTAGGTGCCCAGGCTCCGACTCTCCAGCGCGACCGTCTGCTGAACCAGCTCGCGGGACACGCGCCAGGACTGGGACGCTTCCAGCTCTGCGGAGGACCGGACGTTGGCGGCGGGAGGTGGCAGTTCGGGTCTTGGCAGCGACGACGGCAGCGCCGATCGGGGCAGGAGCAGGCGCGGCGGGCTGTCCCCGGAATAGGACAGGCTGATCTTCCCCGAGATGGGAGCAGGCCAGAGCCGAGGGAAGTCCGACAGCGTGATTCCCAGACGAATGCGGTGTCCCCTCCGGAAGAAGTACATGGTGGGCCGCAAGCGGATCCTGACCGTGCGGCAGGCCTCGCCCGAGTTGCAGGGGTCGGGGCTCCATCCTAGCGTGACGAGCCGCGAGCGGCCGTCCGGACCGACGTCGCACAGCTTCGCCGTGTACTGCAGGCCGGATGCCGAGGCCCAGACCGGCAGCTCCACCCACGCCTGCCCCGTCAGGTTCCAGTCCTCCGCGAGCGGTTCCGTGGTGAAGCAGAGCGACCGGGCGTCGTCGCCGTTGTGATCGCCCGGGTCCAGCACCGGCGATGTCCAGGGGTCGGAGCCGACCGAGTCGAGCCCCACCGTGGGGTCATGCCAGTAGGGGACCTGCGTGTCTGTTCCAGCACCCGGTTTCGTGTCCGCCAGTCCTCCACCAGGCTGGAGATACAGCTCCCGATCCTCGTTCCGCCGCGGCGGCCAGGCTTCCTCGTGCCGCCAGCCGTTGTTCTGAACGAACACGGTCAGCGCGGGCCCCGCGTCTGCACCGTTGTCCTGGCCCCTGAGCCATCGGTCCCACCAGCGAACCATGAGTTCCAGCAATCCCACCGGCTCGAGGAGGGACAGATCGGGCAGGGCGTGCTTCCACGGGCCCATGAGCAATTTCTTCGGGCCGCCCAGACGCGCGAAGTAGTCGAGCGTCCCCTGCGAGTAGAAGTCCCACCAGCCGCACACGGCGAACGTAGCCGCCGTCACGCGCTGTATGGCAATCTCCCTCGCCGCCCAGCGGGCCGCCTCGTCGCGAGCGTCGTACCAGTCCAGGCACCAGGGCTGCGCATGCTCCAGCCGCTCCCTCCAGAGCCGGGCCAGCCGGCCGTCGGGGTCGGGCGCCAGGGGAGGGGTGAGGTTATAGGCGACCATGCGTGGCCCCCACTCCCCGTTGGCCCAGAAAGCGTCCCGGCAGCCGCCCACCAACAAGAAGTCGCTGTAGTTGTCCCAGGTGGCGTTGATCGGCACGATCGCCTTCAGGTGCGGCGGTCGCTCGGCGGCGGTCTTCAGAGACGTGATGCCGCCGTAGGAACTACCCCACATGCCGACGTTGCCGTCGCACCAAGGCTGGGTAGCGGTCCACTCGACGGCGTCATGGCCGTCCCGGCCCTCCTGTGCATCGAAGGGAATGTTGTTCACTCCCTCTGAGCAGCCCAGGCCGCGGAAGTCGACGACCAGCGTAGCGTAGCCGCGGCCGGCGAAGAAACGGTGGATACCGTCATACCACAGCCCAATCCGCCCGTCCTTGTGATAGGGCAGGTAGTTGACCAGGCACGGGACAGGGCCACTCCCCGTGGGCCGGTAGAGGTTGGCGGCCAGGCGCACGCCGTCGCGCGTGGGGATGAGCAGGTCGTGGACGACCTCGACGTCGTGGCTTTCGGGTGCGCTCATTGGATCTCCTGATGCTGTTGCTTAGCACTCGTTTGAAAACAAGGTCGGTTAGCCGCGACGCGCTAGCGGAGCGCTCCGCTAGCGCGTCGCGGCTAACCTTGGAGCTTGTAGGAGAGCAGAGACAGCCTTCAGCATGCCCTCATGCTACCCGTCCACGCTCCCCGGGGAAAGCAGCAGGAGCTGCGCGTCATCGAAAATGCCCGGCAGGCGCAGCTCGGCCAGGGGACCGGACCATTCCTCTGCACCACAGTCCGGTAGTCGAAAAGCGTGGCAGAGTTGGTAGAAGAACGCCCCTTTACCAGTCGCCGCCGACATCTTCCCCGCCGGCGATCGTCCTTGCCCGTGCCGCCAACCTGGGATAGAACTCAACCCAGGTCAGCCGATGGCTCCGCCCGACCCCGGCGTGCCCGCCCTTCGTTCCCTGGTCCGCCGTTTGCCGGCAGCTTCTCACTCCTTGCAACTGGCAACGGCATGAGAAAGGAACCGTACCGATGCACGAAGACCTGTTGAGCTTGCAGCCCCAGGCCGGGCTGAGCCGGAGAGAGTTCGTCGTCACCACGCTCGCCGCCGGCTTCGCCCTGGCCGTGCAGCCGGTCTCCGCCGATACCATCACGACCGACGCCAAGGGACTGGAGGCCGGCGAGGTCAAGGTCCCCGTCAAGGGCGGCGAGATGCCTGCCTACCGGGCGATGCCCGCGACCGGCGGCCCGTTTCCCGTCGTCTTGGTCGTCGAGGAGATCTTCGGCGTCCACGAGCACATCAAGGATGTCTGCCGCCGGTTCGCCAAGGCCGGCTACCTGGCCATCGCGCCCGAACTCTTCGCCCGTCAGGGAGACGTCTCGAAGCTGACCGACATCAGGGAGATCATCACTAAAGTGGTCTCGAAGGTTCCGGACGAGCAGGTGATGGCCGACCTGGACGCCACGGTCGCCTGGGCTGGCAAGAGCGGCAAGGGCGACACGGCGAAGCTCGGCATCACCGGCTTCTGCTGGGGCGGGCGCATTGTCTGGCTGTACGCGGCGCACAAGAAGGACTTGAAGGCGGGCGTGGCCTGGTACGGGCGGCTGGTCGGCGAGCCCGACAAGCTGCACCCAAAGCACCCGATCGACCTTGTCGGCGACCTCAAGGCGCCGGTGCTGGGCCTGTACGGCGCCGCCGACGCGGGCATCCCGGTCAAGACAGTCGAGCGGATGCGCGAGGCGCTCAAGGACGGGAAGCAGCCAGGCGAGATCGTCCTGTACCCGGACACGCCACACGGCTTCCACGCGGACTACCGCCCCAGCTACCGCAAGGACAAGGCCGAGGACGGCTGGAAACGCCTTCTCGCGTGGTTCAAGAAGCAAGGCGTCGCGTAGCCTCAGGAAGGAACATGATGCCGAGCATGCGTGTCTGTGGAGCGACCCGAACGATGCGGTGCAGTGGGTGGCTGTTCTCTATTCCACTGTCAACTTCGCGGCACTAGAGACTTCCCCATGCAGAAAACCCGAAACGTGATGGGGGAGACATTCTGCGGACCGCTGATCATCGAGGCTGGTTGAAGCAAGCAAAACCACGGGCAGCCCCTTGACAGGGCGTCACGGGTGGACTTATTCTCCATTTACCCTCTCCGCAGAACCGGCCGGACGGAGAGGGCTATTCTCGTCAGCGGCCACTCCTTTCCTGAACTTCACGGACGGACTTCCTCTCATGACGCCGAACCCCCGCCGCTGTCAGCGGTGCTGCTGTGTCCTCTCCCCGGGTCCCTGGCAGGCAGGCGAGCCGGACATCTGCCTGGCCTGTCGCGGGGACCGGATCGTGTCCTCTTGCGCGGAGAAGGCGGCGCCGCCTACCAGTGCGCCAGCACCGGCGCCAGCCCTTGAAAAGTTGTCGCCCGTCGGCCCCTCGCCGGTGCCACTCGCTCGGCGGGTGTCGCCCCGCCTGGTGGCGACCCTCTCCGCAACGGTGGTGGTGCTATTCGCCGCCAGTCTTTGCGGCCTGGGATTGTTCGCTCTCCTGAGAGACTCCCGTACCGCTGACGACCCCGCGCAAACAACCGACACGCGAACGGAACCGCAACCGGACAAGAAACCCGCCACGGAGGTCTCTCCCGTCGACCGGAAGGAAACGTTCAACGCAGGCAGGGCCAAAGAGGCCAGCGCTACAGCATCAGTGGCGAAGCCGCACCGTGAGGACCGCTCGCCGCGAGAGGTTCGCCTGGGGCCGTCGCGCCTGTTCCCGCTGCGCGAAGGCGACCTCCAGCAGGAGACGCGGCCGCCCCCGCCGCAGCGCGACGGGCCGGCCCGGCCCA
>JACOUH010000273.1 GCA_016177925.1 Planctomycetota bacterium
ACAAGCCCGGAGCGCTAGCGACGGGACGTCCCCGCGCTGGCGCTTGGGGCTTGTGACGGGACGTCCCCGCGCTGGCGCTTGGGGCTTGTGACGGGACGTCCCCGCGCTGGCGCTTGGGGCTTGTGACGGGACGTCCCCGCGCTGGCGCTTGGGGCTTGTGACAGAGTATCCCGCGTCGAGTATCGCGCACCCCGAACGCCGGGCACCAGAGCGGGCACGTGCCGACGCGCAGGGGTATTTGAAATCTACATCATTTCCCGTGGGCGTGAGGAAAATC
The DNA here is from genome assembly GCA_016177925.1 of Planctomycetota bacterium. Lineage (GTDB taxonomy): Bacteria > Planctomycetota > Planctomycetia > Gemmatales > Gemmataceae > JACOUH01. The sequence goes on from JACOUH010000273.1 coordinate 278, forward strand.
CTTTCCACATTCTCGCGTCCCGGCGCATAAAAGAGAGCGAGGCGCGAGGGCGCTGTATGAAACCGCAAGAGGCCGACGAAAACCTGATGGCCAACGTGGCCCAGGGACAGCGGGCTCCGCTGGAGGTCCTGGTGCGCCGGCACGGCAGCGCCCTGCTGACATTCATTCGCCGCATGGTCGGCGACCCGCACCGCAGCGAGGAACTGTTTCAGGACGTTTTCCTCGCGGTCTGGAGCAAACGCCAGCAGTACCAGTTCCCGCGCTCGTTCAAGAACTGGCTCTACACGATCGCGCTGAACAGGTGTCGCCAGGACTTCCGCACTCGCCCGATGGCGACTCTCTCTTTTATCGAGGAAGAGGGCCCGGTGGTTCCCTTCTCCGGCGAGCCATCGCCGGTCGAGACGGCAATCGCCACGGAAACGGCGAGCCGCGTCGCACTGGCGGTGGCCCGGTTGCCCGAGCAGCAGCGGCTGGTCGTCGTGTTCCGTGTCTGGCAGGGGCTGTCGTACGGCGAGATCGCCGACCTGCTGGCTGTCACCGAGGCGACCGTGCGCTCGCACATGCATCATGCTCTCGTCGCTCTCCGCAAATACCTGGAACCCTTTAGCCCGAAGCGCGAGCGAGGAATCGATTAGCCCGAAGCGCAAGCGAGGTTGACGTCGAACCTCGCTTGCGCTTCGGGCTAAGAAGAACCCTCGCTGGCGCGTCGGGCTAAGAAGTCGGAGGATCATCCCATGTCCCGGCCCGACGAACACCTGACCGCCGACACCGCCGACGCCTATCTGCATGACTTGCTCAGTTCCGACGAGAAGGCCCGCGTCGATCTGGATTGTGCCGAGTGCGAAACCTGCCGCGCGATCCTGGAGCAGGCACTCAAGCGGCTGGCTGGCCTTACCGCGCTGCCGGCGCACGAACCCTCCGAGCAGCTGATCCAGTCGACGCTGAAAGCTGTCGAGGAGCGCGAGTCACGCCTGCGACGCCTTCGTCGTCGCGTCTTCCTGGCGATGGGACTTGCGACCGCCGCGGCCGTCCTGATCCTGAGCGGCTTCCACGTCTACTACCTGAACCTTGCCCCGACGCCGAGCGACCTGCGCGTTTACGGTCAGACGGAATTGCTGGCGGCGACGCCGGCCTCTTTGCGCGTGCGGCTGATGGACCGCCACACGGGCCGGCCGATGCCGGACGTGCCGGTGACGATCCGACTGCGCGACGCGAAGCAGGATCGCGACGAGGAACTGGTTTCGTTCACGACCGACGCCGACGGCACCGGCCAGCCGCGCTTCGATCTGCCCGACTGGCCCGCTGGCAACTACGAACTGAGCGTCACGGCTCGCACGCGCGGCACGCCAGAGGTCATCACGCATCGCGTCACGCTGCGCCGGCCAGCGAAAGTGATGCTCACGAGTGACAAGCCGGTCTATCAGCCGGGGCAGACGATCCGCGTCCGCGCCCTCGGACTGCGCCGCCCGACCCTGCGCCCGCTCGGCGAGCAGGAGGCGACGTTCCTCATCCGCGATCCGAAGGCGAACGTCATCTTCAAGCAGCGGCTGAAGACGAGCAAGTACGGCATCGCCGCCATCGACTGCCCGCTCGCCAGCGAGGTCAATGAGGGTGGCTACACCATCGCCTGCACCGTCAGCGACACCGAGAGCACCCTAACAGTTGACGTGAAGAAGTACGTCTTGCCGAAGTTCAAGATCGCGCTGAAGACGGACCGGCCCTTCTACCAGCCGCGCGACCGCGTGCGCATCGATGTCGAGGCTCGCTACGTCTTTGGCAAGCCCGCGGCGAAGGCAACGGTCGAGGTAAGCGCAAAAAGTCTTGACGGCTCCGTCACGCTGTATCCGAAGACGAAGTCGCAGACCGATGCCGAGGGCAAGGTCCGAATCGAATTCCCCGTGCCGGAAGACATCACGATCCGCGATGAGCACCACGGCCTTCCGTTCGTGGTAAACCTCATGCTGACAGACACCGCTGATCAGAAGCAAGAAGCGTCCGCCTCATCCGTGGTGACGCGCAAACCGCTCCGCATCGAGATCATCCCCGAGTCGGGGACGCTGGTGCAGAGCATCGCGAACCGCGTCTATCTCTACGCCAGTCACATGGACGGAACGCCCGCTCGTGTCACGCTGACAATCGCCGAGTTGCGGAAGACGCTGGAGACGAGCGATCTCGGCGTCGCGGAACTGGAGGTCACGCCGAAAGCATGGGAGCTGACCCTCTCCGTGCGAGCACGCGATAGCGCGGGGCTGGCGGGATGGCGCTCGGTCAAGCTGACCTGCGGACAGCCGGGCCATGACTTCGTCCTGCGCACGGACCGTGCCGTCTACGACGGTGGCGACACAATGCACCTGGAGATCCTCGGCGGAGGCAAGGAGCCGGTGTTCCTCGATGTCCTGCGCGACGGCCAGACGGTCCTGACGCGAACGCTCGACCTGAAGGACGGCCGCAGACGCCTCGACCTCGACCTGCCGCCCGAATGGTTCGGGGCGCTGCAACTGTGCGCCTACCGCATCGGGACGGAGGGGCTGGCGATTCGCAAATACCGGGTCTTCTATGTCCGCCAGACGGACAACGTGCGCGTGCAGGCAAAGCAGGATCGCAAGGAGTACCGGCCCGGCGGACAGGCCCGCGTCGACCTGACGCTGACGGACAAGCATGGCAAGCCGTCGCCGGGAGCGCTGAGTGTGGCGGCCGTTGACGAGGCGGTCTTCCAGGTCAACACCGGACGACTGGAGGAGACCTTTTCCCTTCTGGAGCAGGAGCTGTTGCGGCCCGTGTATGAGGTATATCCCTGGTCGCCGGAATTGAAGGTGAGCGTTCCCGATGAGCGAAAACGCAATGTCCTGGAGCAGACCCTCTTCGCCAACACGGTCGTCACGACGGAGACAGGGCGACCGGACAAGAGGCATCAGCGGTTTGACCGAACTCACCCGCCCGGGTCAACTCACTCTCTCGATGTCGCGACTTTCGGCCCGAAGATCCTGCACACCACCGCAGCCCGAGAGGAGGGGCTGCGATGGGTTGCGCGTAGCTGGGCTTTCCTCGTCGTCTGCGTTGCGCTCGCGGGATACCTCCTGCTCTGGTCTGTCTGCAAAGGCGATACTCTCGCCCTGGTGCATGTCCTCGGCTTTTCGGTCCTTCTGCCGTTGCTGTTCGTCCTGGCGAGTCGCACCCGGGAAGAGGCTCCACACCGCACCGTGGCCGATGAATCGCCGAGTGAGAGCGTAAATATCAGAGTCCTCCGCGAACCGCCTGTGGACTTCCAGACCCTGCCGCCTCCGGAACAGGCTCTGACTTATCTGCCCCAGAGCTTGTCGGCGGCGGTCGGGATTGCGGGTCGCCTGAAGGACGGGACTACTCGGCTGGTTCCGCGGCAGAGTCCTCGTCTGCGGCAATGGTTCCCGGAGACGATCCTGTGGCGCCCAGAGTTAATCACCGACGACAAAGGCCGCTACACCCTCGAATTCCCCCTCGCCGACTCCATCACGACGTGGCGCCTCAGTGCCAGTGCCGTCACCCTCGACGGCCGCCTCGGCGCCGCGCGGCAGGACCTCCGCGTCTTCCAGCCGTTCTTCGTCGATCTCGACCTGCCAGTGTCGCTGACGCGCAAGGACGAAGTCGCTCTCCGCGTCGTCGTCCACAACCACGCCGACAAAGCGCAGTCGGTTCAGCTGGCCCTGAAGCGCGATGACTGGTTCGACCTCCTCGACGGCACCGACCAGCGCCTCGATGTCGGGGCTATGCAGGTGCGCTCCGTCGCCTACCGTATCCGGGCGAAGAAGGTCGGCACGCATCGCCTCGACGTCACCGCGACGGCCGGCGACTTCAGCGATCGCATTCGCAAGGAGATCGAAATTGTCCCCGAGGGGCAGCGCGTCGAGACGGCACACAGCGGCTTCCTGCGCGAGCCCGCGAGCGTCACCCTCACCCTGCCGAAGGATGCCATCGAGGGCAGTGCGAAGGCGTTCGTGAAAATCTATCCGTCGACGTTCAGCCAGCTCGTCGAGGGACTCGATAGCATCTTCCGGATGCCGTATGGCTGCTTCGAGCAGACGTCGTCGACGACCTACCCGAATGTGCTGGCCCTCGACTATCTGAAACGCACCGGCAAGAGTAACGCGAAGGTCGAGGAGAAAGCGCGTCACTACATCCACCTCGGCTACCAGCGGCTGCTGACCTTCGAGGTGCCAGGCGGCGGCTTCGACTGGTACGGCCGCCCGCCCGCCAACGTCGTGCTCAGTGCCTACGGCCTGATGGAGTTCCGCGACCTGGCGAAAGTCCACGACCTCGACACCCGCCTCGTCGAGCGGACGCGGCAGTGGCTGCTGTCGCGGCGGGCGCCCGACGGCTCGTGGGGTGGAGCCGGTGGGCACTTCGTCGGCTCCGCCTACGCCACGACGGCCTACGTCGCCTGGTCCGTCTTCGCCGACGAGGCATCTCGCGATGAAGCCGGACGGACGCTCGACTTCCTGCTGTCGGAGCGGCCCGAGGCGATCCGTGATCCGTACGTCCTCGCCCTGACCTGCAACGCTTTGCTCGCTCTGGACCGCAAGGGAGACTCGGCCGCGCCGTACCTGAACCGCCTGGAGTCGCTGAGGAAGAGCGACGGCAAGCGGGTCTGGTGGGAACTGGACGAGCGCGGTCAGACGCTGTTCTACGGGGCGGGGCCCAGCGGCAGCGTTGAGACGACAGCCCTGGCGGTACTGGCGCTGGTCGAGGCGAAACGCTCGCCAACCCTGACCAGCGCGGCGCTGTCGTGGCTGGTGGCGCAGAAAGACCCGCGCGGCACCTGGCACTCGACGCAGGCGACGGTGTTAGCGCTGAAGGCGCTTCTCGCCGGCACACGGCAGAACGCTGGCGAGCGCGAGCGCCTGGTCCGCGTCCGGTTCGGGAACTTCCGGCGCGATCTCCGCATCCCCGCGGACCAGGCTGAGGTGGTGCAGCAGGTCGACCTGTCGGGGCACCTGCGTCCCGGCGAACAGACGGTCCGTCTCGACGAGCCAACGGAAACCGAGTCCGCCTACCAGGTGACATTCCGTTATCACATCCCGACCACTACTGCGCCCGAGAAGAAGGGGCTGTCCGTCGCAATGGAGTACGATCGCAAGCAGACCACCGTTGGCGAGACGATCAAGGCGACGGCGACCGTGCGCAACGGCTTGGCGTCGGAGGTGTCGATGGTGATGCTGGAGCTGCCGGTGCCGGCGGGCTTCGCCCTGGAGCGCGATGACCTCGACGCTCCGCTGCGTGAGTCGAAGATCGACAAATTCGAGCTGACGCAGCGCGGGGCGATCATCTACCTGCGATCGGTGCGGCCGGGCGAGCCGTTCCAGTTGACGTACCGCCTGCGGGCAACGACGGCGGCGAAAGTGACGGTGCCAGGCGCCCGCGTGTACGCCTACTACGACCCGCACAACGAAGGCCTGACTTCCGGAGCGCACCTGACCGCCGGCCCGGGACAGTGAGAGTTCGTCGGAAACCGGCCGGCGAGGGGCCGCGGTCGTACAATGCGGGCTGAGGGCTGGTCCAGCAACCATTTCGTGGGGCAGGTCGCTGACCTGCCGACGGCCCAGGCAGGTCAGCGACCTGCCCCACGAAGGTATTCTTGGACGTCGGCTGAGCGAGCCCGGCCGCGCCGGCGGAGGTCCCGATGTTCTCGCGCGAGCGACCCGGGGGGGCGCTCTTCCTTGTGGCCGCCCTGGCGACCTTCCTCAACGCGTTCAAGCCGCTCCACATCGATGACGCGGCCTATTACGCCTACGCCCGGCAGTTTGCGTCGTCCCCGCTCGACCCCTACGGCTTTGCCGTCTTCTGGTATCAGCATCCCGAGCCGGCAAATGCCGTCCTCGCGCCGCCGGTCCTGCCGCTGTGGTGGTCGCTGGCCCTGCGCGTGACCGACGAGCCCGTCCTGTGGAAGCTCTGGCTGTTCCCGTTCTGCCTGTGCCTGGCCTGGGCGCTGCACGCCCTGGCCCGTCGCTTCGCCGGCCGCCTCGCTCTGCCGCTGACGGCCCTCACCGTGCTCTCGCCCGCCTTCCTGCCGTCGCTGAACCTCATGCTCGACGTGCCGGCCCAGGCGCTGTCGCTGGCGGCGCTGGCCCTGTTCCTCAGTGCGGCGGACCGATCGTCGCTTCCTCGCGCCGCGCTCGCCGGGTTGGTGGCGGGAGTGGCGATGCAGACCAAGTACACCGGCTTCCTCGCCCCCGCCGCCATGTTCCTCTATGCCCTGGCGCACCACCGGCTGCGGCTGTGGCTGCCGGCCGTCGCCGTGGCACTGGCCGTGTTCGCCGCCTGGGAGGGGTTCCTCGTGTGGCGCTATGGGCAGTCGCACTTCCTCTACCATCTCAGCGAGGGCAACGACAGCCTCCTGGAACGCGGCTACATGGTGCCACTGCTGCTCAGCCTTCCGGGAACGGTGGCGCCCGCCGTCCTGGTGCTCGGCGGGGCGGCGCTGCGACCACGGACGGTTCCGGTCCTGGCAACGGCGGTCATCACGCTGCTAGGATACGTCGTCCTGGCGTGTGTCGACCTCCGCTTCCGGGGCGAGGTGGGCCCGAGCCGCCCGCTGTTCGGAGCGAGCGCCACGGCAACCTGGGAATTCACGCTGGCAGAGGTGCTGTTCGGTGTATATGGGTTGGCGCTCTGGACCGTCGTCGTCGCAGCGACATGGAGGCTCTGCCGGCTCAATCGTCTTTTTCTATCCTGCAAGAGGCCGAAGAGATCGCAGCGGATCGCCCGGCCGGACGACTGGTTCCTGGCGCTGTGGCTGGGACTGGAGGTCGCGGGGTTCTTCGCCCTGAGCCCGTTCCCCGCGGTGCGGCGCGTGCTGGGGCTGATCGTCGTGATGGTGTTGCTGACCGGGCGGCTGGCAGCACGGACCTGCCGCGCACGGCCGGGCCTTGTCGGCATCGCGGTCGCTCACGGCGTCCTGCTGGGACTGGTCTTCCAGGCGGTCGACTTCCGCGGTGCCGCCGTCCAGCGCGAGGCGGTGCGGCGGGCGGGTGCATGGATCGGAGCGGAGGGGAGCACAAGACAAACGATCTGGTTTGTCGGGCACTGGGGCTTTCAGTTCTACGCCGAGCGGACAGGGCTCCGTCCGGTGGTGCCGGCGTACGATCACAGCGGGTCGGCGTCGCTGCCTGCGCCGTCGCGGCTGGCGCGAGGCGACTGGCTCGTGGTGCCCGACGACAACCTCGTTCAGCAGGAGATCGATATGAACGATCCGCGCCTGCGTCTTACTCACCGATTCTTCGTCGACGACGGGTGTCCGCTGCAAACCGTGCCGTTCTTCTACGGCGGCCATGTCGGACTGGAGCACCGGCGGGGCCCGCACCTGGAAGTCCGCATCTATCGCGTTCAGACGGACCTCGTGCCGGCGGCGGCTCGATGAGCGACCCGGCGAGCTGCCAGCTGCGGGGCACCCGCGACAGCGGGTCGTCCTCACACGCCCGAGTCGAAAACGATGCCAAGAGTTTGAAGGGTGCTCCGCAGGAAGGCGAGTTCACGCCGGACCCGGGCCAGCTCCGCCTCCAGCTTTTCCCGCTGTTGCTCGAACTCCGTCTGCGCGGCGGCGAGCGGTTGCTCGCCCTCCTTGTCGGCCGCCTGCTGCTCTCCCTCGCGTTCGGCTTTCGCTGCCGCCTCCTGGGTCAGCCGGACAACCTCCTCCTGGCTGGACCGCAGCTCGTCTTCCAGCCGCTCGACCCGATCCGCCTTCTGTTGAAGCGTACCGACCTGCGTGCGGAGTTGCTCGCATTCGGACAGGGCGCCGTCCAGCTCTTGCTGACGCAGATTCGTCGCCTCAGCGAGATCCTTCCGCGCTTCCTCCAACTGACGCGCGGTCTCAGTCCCGCAGGACGTGCTGGCGGTAAGGTCCTCCCGCGCCTGCCGAAGTTCCCCTTCCAGTTCCTCGACGCGCCGCTTCACGACCTCCATCTCGCTGCGTTCGACTTTCGTTGCCGCTTCCTGCGTCAGCCGGACGACTTCCTCCTGACTGGACCGCAGCTCGGCTTCCAGCCGCTCGCCTCTCTCCGCCTTCTGCTGGAGCGTACCGACCTGCGTGCGGAGTTGTTCGCATTCGGACAGGGCACCGTCCAGCTGTTGCTGCCGCAGGTTTGTCGCCTCAGCGAGGTCCTTCCGCGCTTCCTCCAACTGACGCGCGGTCTCCATTCCGCGGGACGTGCTTGCGGTAAGGTCCTCCCGCGCCTGCCGAAGTTCCCGTTCCCGTTCCTCGACGCGCCGCTTCACGACCTCCATCTCGCTGCGTTCGACTTTCGCCGCTGCCTCCTGGGCCAGGCGGACGATGTCGTCCCGGCTGAACCGAAGCTCGTCTTCCAGCCAGTCGACCCGGTCCGCCTTCGGTTGGAGCGTGCCGACCTGGGTGCGGAGTTGCTCGCATTCGGACAGGGCGCCGTCCAGCCGCTCACGCAGACTTGCCGCAACAGCGAGTTCCTTCTGCGCTTCTTCTAGCTGACGCGCGATCTCATTGGCGCGGGACGTGGTTGCGGCAAGTTCCTCCCGCGACTGCCGCTGCTGCTGCTCGAACTCCGTCTGCGCGGCGGCGAGCTGTTCCTCGCGCTCCTTGTCGGCCGCCGCCCGCTGCACTCTCTCGCGTTCGGCGTTCGCTGCCGCCTCCTGCGTCAGCCGGACGACTTCCTCCCGACTGGACCGCAACTCCTCTTCCAGTCGCTCGACCCGATCCGCCTTCTGTTGGAGCGTGCCGACCTGCGTGCGGAACTGCTCACATTCGGAGAGGGCGCCGTCCAGCTGTTGACGCAGCGTCGCCGCCTGACCGAGTTCCTTCTGGGCATCTTCCAGCTGACGCGCAGTCTCAGTCCCGCGGGACGTGCTCGCGGTAAGTTCCTCTCGGGCTTGCCGAAGTTCCCCTTCCCGTTCCTCAACGCGCCGCTTCACGACCTCCATCTCGCTGCGTTCGACTTTCGCTGCCGCTTCCTGCGTCAGCCGGACGACTTCCTCCCGGCTGGACCGTAACTCGGCTTCCAGCCGCTCGACTGTCTCCGCCTTGTGCTGGAGCGTGAAAACCTGCGCGCGGAGTTGCTCACATTCAGAGAGGGCTCCATCCCGCTGCTGACGCAGAATCGCGACCTGACCGAGTTCCTTCTGGGCTTCTTCCAGTTGACGTGCGGTTTCCGTGCCGCGGGAGGTGCTCGCGGCAAGTTCCTCCCGGGCCTGCCGCAGTTTTCGCTCCAGTTTCTCCGCGCGCCGCTTCAAGACGTCTGTCTCGCTGGGAGCGCCAGGAGCGGGCGGCTGGGCCGCCGGCGCGGCAGGAGCAGGGGAGTTCTCGTCCTTGACCCGGAAGACGTGCTTGCAGCGGCTGCAGGCGAGCTTGCGACCGACGTTTTCCTTGCGGACGCGCAGGAGCTGGCAGCATTGCGGACACGGCATCTCTATGTATTCGACCACGGGAAGGGCCCTGGCTTGGCACGACGGCCGAAAGGGGTTCCGACAACGGGGGACCGACGTCTTCAGTTTACTGGCACGAGGCAGCGGCCCACAATTCCTTATCCCGGCAGAATCCGCAGAACACCCGGCCTCGCCTCCTTCTGCCTCCTCTTCCTCCCCTCTCCCCCAAGGCAAAGAAAGCACTCTACCCGAAAAACTTGCCGCACTTCCCAGCTTGGAGCCAGAAATCGGTCCGATCCGCCCTTGACACAATGGACGAACCGCGTACGATAAAGTTGTTGAGATTGGATCTCAGTATCAGACTTCAACGGGAACGAGGGGAGTGCGCTTGGAAAGCCCCTGCACGAGCAACGGCTGCGGTGATTGCACGGAGCGTTACGCTTGCCACTGCCTGGGCATCACCGCCGACCAGGTGATTCAGGCAGTGACGACTCTCGGGCTGCGCACCCTCGACGAGCTGCGCCAGCAGACCGGCGCCGGCGCCGGCTGCACCGCCTGCCACCGGCGCTTGCGGTTGCTGATTCACCGCCACGCTCAGTCTTCCTCAGCTTCTCCCATTTGCTCGGTCAGGTAATTCTGCACTCCGATGTCGTCGATCAGGCTGAGCTGGGTTTCCAGCCAGTCGACGTGGTCTTCCGACTCGCGCAGGATTGGCTCGAGCAGGTCGCGCGTGCCGTGATCGCCGACCTGGTTGCACAGGGCGATCGCTTCGTTGTAGTGTTTGACGCCACCCATCTCGAGCTTCAAGTCGTACTCGAACTGCTCCTTGACGTTGCTGCCGACGCGGATGACGTCATAGCGAGCGATCTCCGGGGTGCCCTCCAGGAAGATGATCCGTTCGATGATCTTCTCGGCGTGCTTCATCTCGCCGAGCGACTCGTGGTAGTGCTTGTCGTAGAGTTTGAGGTAGCCCCAGTTCTCACACATCTTGGCCTGGCAGAAGTACTGGTTGATCGCCGTCAGTTCGATGGTCAGGGCTCGGTTCAGGGCGTCGAGGACTTGCTGGTTTCCCTGCACGCTTCGCACTCCTTTGGAAAGAGCCGGACGTTGTCCGCTCCGCGGCACCGCGGAAGGGACACCGTTCGCACGGGCGTCCCGGTAAGGATATGCGGAAGTCACCCGCACGGCAAGGGGGTTGTGCGCACAAGTTCTTTATTCCCAACCACTTGCGAGGACAACACGCCCTCGCGCCCCAGGCCGCTTGCGGCTTTGCAGCCACGTGCGTTGCAAAGCGGCAAGCGGCCGTTCCATTTCCCTGTCGGTTCGTGACGGTGGCTTCCCGCTCGATTTCACGGTAAACCGCGCAATTTGAGTAGGACGTGCGGCCCCGCCGTGCTATCCTCAGTGCTGATATTCTGCCCCCCCCTTCCGCGCGCTCCTAGAGAGGTTGCATCGTGACCGTGCGCAAACGAATCGCGTTCTGGCTGTCGTTCGCTGGCCTCCTGCTGACGGTCCTCACCACCGTTCCGGCCCGCGGTGAGGAACCCTCGCTGAAAAAGCAGATCTCCGAAATCGAGAAACAGATCGCGGAGCTGCAGAAGAAGCTCGACGACCTGCGCCGCCAGGAGATCACGACCCCGGCGCCGGCCGTCCCCGCCGAGATCATCCCCGCCGACTGGGTCAAGAAGTTCAACTGGCGCTGCCTCGGCCCGGCGACCATGGGCGGCCGCATCGTCGCGCTGGCCGTCTATGAAGCCGACCCCGTGACCTACTGGGTGGCGACGGCGTCGGGCGGGCTGCTCAAGACGACCAACAACGGCGTCACCTTCGAGCACCAGTTCGACCACGAGAGCACCGTCTCGATCGGCGACGTCGCCGTGGCGCCGTCGAACAAGGACATCGTCTGGGTGGGGACGGGGGAGAACAACCCGCGCAACTCGGTGTCCTACGGCGACGGCGTCTACAAGTCTGTCGACGGCGGCAAGACCTGGAAGAACATGGGCCTCAAGAAGAGTTTTCAGATCGGCCGCATCGCCATCCACCCGCTCAACCCCGACATCGTCTACGTCGGAGCGCTCGGCCGCCTCTACGGGCCGGGCGGGGAACGTGGTCTCTACAAGACCAGCGACGGTGGCAAGAACTGGGACCGGGTCCTGCCCGTCGACGAGCGGACGGGGATCATCGACGTTCGCATGAACCCGAAGGACCCCGAGACGCTGCTCGTCGCCGCATGGGAGCGGCAGCGCGACGGCTTCGACAGCCATCCCGGCAACGAGCCGATCAAGGACGGCTATGACGGCTACGACCCCAGCAAGAAATGGGGGCCCGGCAGCGGGCTCTACCGCACGACCAACGGCGGCAAGACCTGGGATCGCATCAAGGCCGGGCTGCCGGCATGCGACCTGGGCCGCATCGGCATTGACTTCGGTCGCAAGGACCCGAACATTGTCTATGCCATCATCGACTCGGCGAAGATCGGCATGGGCACACCGCCGGTCCAGACCTTCCTCGGCACCCGGGGGGACGACGCCGACAGCGGGGCGGAGCTGACGCACATCACGCCCGACGGCCCCGCCGCGAAGGCCGGGCTGAAGGAAGGCGATGTCGTCAAGGCGATCGACAAGAAACCTGTCCGGACGTACGACCAGCTGATCGCGCAGGTCCGCGCTGTCAAGCCGGGCACCAAGGTCTCGCTGACGATCCTGCGCGGCAAGGAGACGAAGGAGATCGCGGTCATCCTTGGTGAAAAGCCGCTGGGACAGGGCGATCAGCGCTCCGGCGTTCACATCGGCGTCTTCGGCGCGGACACGAAGGAGGGCGTGCGCATCACGCAGGTAGCCCTCTCCAGTCCCGCCGCGAAGGCCGGGCTCAAGACCGGCGATGTGGTCAAGGCCGTCGACAAGAAACCGCTCAAGGCCCTGCAACAACTGAGCGTGCTGACGCGGGGCCGCAAGCCCGGCGACAAGCTGACGCTCACGGTCCAGAGCGAGAAGGAGACCCGCGAGGTCGTCCTCGTGCTGGAAACCCGTCCCGGACTCCAGGTGCCAACGAGACCGTGGGGCGTCTTCCTCTCCGGGCAGAGCGAGAACATCCAGGACAAGCAGGGGCCCGACCGCCACGAGTACGGTGGCGTCTACCGCTCAGAAGACGCCGGCCTGACGTGGAAGCGCGTCAACAGTCTCAACCCGCGGCCGATGTACTTCAGCCAGGTCCGCGTCGATCCCAGCGACGACAAACGCGTCTACGTGACGGGAATTGCCCTCTATCGCTCCAGCGACGGCGGCAAGACGTTCAAGCCGGACGGCGGCAACGGTGTCCATCCCGACCAGCACGCCTTGTGGATCGACCCCAAGGACGGCCGGCACATGCTCGTCGGCACCGATGGCGGCTTCTACGCCACCTACGACCGCATGCAGCACTGGGATTACCTCAACACGACGGCGATCGGGCAGTTTTACCACGTTGTTGTCGACACCCGGCAGCCGTACCGCGTCTACGGTGGAATGCAGGACAACGGCTCCTGGGGCGGGCCGAGTCGTTCCCTCTCGGGCGGCATCCTCAATGACGACTGGATGCTGATCGGCGGAGGCGACGGCTTCGTCTGCGGCGTCGACCCCGAGGACCCTGACGTCGTCTACGCCGAGAGCCAGGACGGCAACATGTATCGGCGCCACCTGCGCACCGGCGCGTCGGCCTCGGCGCGGCCGCGTGGGGCCCACCGCTTCAACTGGAACACGCCGTTCATCCTGTCGCGGCACAACCCGCGCATCTTCTACTCGGCCGGCAACTACGTCTTCCGCTCGCTCAAGCAGGGCGAGAACGGCAAACCGATCTCGCCGGAGATCACGCGGACCAAGCGCGGCAGCGGCACCGCCCTGTCGGAGTCGCCGCTCAATCCCGACGTCCTGTGGGCCGGGAGCGACGACGGCAACCTGTGGGTGACGCGCGATGGTGGCAAGGAGTGGACCAACGTCGTCGACAAGCTTATCGCTGCGAACGTCGGGCTGAAGGGGCCGCGCTGGGTGGCGAGCATCGAGGCCTCGCGCGTCGAGCAGGGGCGAGCCTACGTTGTCCTGGACGGCCACCGCTCCGATGATGACGAGCCGCACGTCTACGTGACCGAGGACTTCGGCGAGAAGTGGAAGTCGCTGCGGGCGAACTTGCCGTGGGGCTCGACGCGCGTGCTGCGCGAGGACGTCGACAACCCGAGGCTGCTCTACCTGGGCACGGAGTTCGCCGTGTGGGCGTCGATCAACCGCGGCGAGTCATGGACGAAGATCAACAGCAACCTGCCGACTGTGGCAGTCCACGAGATCGCCGTCCATCCGACGGCGGGCGAGATCGTCGCCGCGACGCACGGCCGCAGCATCTGGGTCCTCGACGTCAGCGCCCTGCGGCAAATCAAGCCGTCGACGCTGGAGGAGAAGTCGCACCTGTTCCGGCCGCAGCCGACGGTGCGCTGGCGCTCGGAGCCGACACGCGGTTCGCCGTTCGGCAGCGGCTCCCGCCGCTTCGTCGGCCAGAATCCGCCGCGCGGGGCGCAGATCTACTATGTGCTGGGCAAGAAGGCGGGCAAGGTCACGTTGAAGATCGTCGACTTCACCGGCAAGGTGGTGCGCGAGCTGCAAGCGCCGGGCGAAGCGGGGTTCCATCAGGTGAGCTGGGACCTGACCCGGCTGTCGTTACGACTGTTCGGCGAGCGCAACGTACCCTTTGCCGAGCTGGCAGCGCCGGGCATGTACCGCGTCGTGCTGACCGTCGATGGAACGGAGCTGGCACAAAGCCTGCGTGTGGACGCCGACCCCACGGCTCCTCCCCCCATCATTACGGAGGAGCAAGGCGAGCGGGGGGTGTGAACCCCTGCAGGCGGCCGATACGCCGCACATGGACGCGCTGGCTCGTGCCGGCGTTGTCGGCCGCTCGAACAACGTGCCCGAGCCGCTGACGCCAGCCAGCGACGTCGCCACGCTCAGCCTGTTCGGCTACGACCCGCTCAAGGTCTACACCGGCCGCGCCCCGCTGGAGGCCGCCGCGATGGGCATTGCCCTGGGACCCGGCGACTGGGCGGTCCGCTGCAACCTCGTCACCGTCGAGAACGAGGAGATGCGCGACTTCACCGCCGACCACATCAGCAGCGAGGAGGGCCGGCCGCTCATCGAGGCGATGCAGACCGCGTGCGGCGACACGATCGGCATCGAGTTTCACGCCGGCGTCCAGTATCGCAACCTGCTCGTCTGTCGAGCGACGGCGGCGGGCGGCGTGCCGCTCGATGCGACCACGCGGACACAGCCGCCGCACGACATCCCGGACCGTCCCATCGCCGAGTATCTCCCGAGCGGCGGGGGCAGCGAGGTCCTGCGCGAGTTGATGACCCGCAGCCGCGAGGTCTTCCGCGACCATCCGATCAACCGCCAGCGGCGTGAGCGAGGCAAGCGGCCGGCGACCCAGGTCTGGTTGTGGGGCCAGGGGCGGGCGCCGAGCTTGCGGCCGTTCGCGGAGGTCTACGGTCCGAAAGGGGCGATCATCAGCGCGGTCGACCTAGTGCGCGGTGTCGGCGTGCTGCTCGGCTGGAGGCGGATCGACGTTCCCGGGGCGACAGGCTACCTCGACACGGATTACGCCGCCAAGGGTCGCGCTGCGGTCGAAGCGCTGGCCTCGCACGATCTGGTGTGCGTTCACATCGAGGCGCCCGATGAGGCGTCGCACGAGGGGAAGATCGACGAAAAGATCAAGGCCCTCGAGGAGATCGACCGGCACATCGTCGGCCCCTTGCGGAAGGCACTGCCGAAACAGGGCGCCTGGCGTCTGCTCGTCTCGCCAGACCACCGCACGCCGCTGCGGACACGGGCTCACTCGTACGGCGCGGTTCCGTTCGTCGTCGCGGGAACCGGCATCGAGTCGCGCGGGCAGCAGACCTACGACGAGGCGGTGGCCGTAGAGAGCGGGCTGGCCTTCGAGAAGGGTCACGAGTTGATGTCGTGGTTCTTGCGGTGAGCCCCTGAGGGGGGACGCTTACCGTCTCCACTGAATACAATGCTTCTTACCTCCGGTTTCTCGTCCGAGCCGCCGGCCGCGTGAAAAGTTTGCCCGCGTGCGGTCCATCGGCTCGGCTTCTCTGCCTATATCTTTAGAGGGTTGTATGCCCGAGCAAGCCCAACCTCGAGGTTGGCAGCTGGAGCGCTATCGGTCGTATCTCCACCTGCTGGCCCGCCTCCAACTGGATTCCCGGCTCCAGAGCAAGCTCAGCTCTTCGGACCTGGTGCAACAGACGTTGCTCAAGGCCCACCAAAGTCTTGAGCAGTTCCGGGGACAATCCGAGGAGGAACTCGCGGGCTGGCTGCGGACGATCCTTGCGCACACCGTGGCCAACGAGCTGTGCCGGTTCCGCCAGGCCAAGCGCGACGTCGCCCTGGAACGCTCGCTCGAGGAGGCGCTCGAGGAGTCGTCGTCGCGCCTGCAAGCCTGGCTAGCGGCCGATCAGTCCACGCCCAGTGAGCAGGCGATCCGTCATGAGCAGCTGATGCAGTTGGCCGAGGCGCTGGCCCAGCTGCCGGAGGACCAGCGCGAAGCGGTCGAGCTACACCACCTGAAGGGGTGCTCGGTCACGGAGGTCGCCGAGCAGACCAGTCGCTCGCGCGCGTCGGTGGCCGGGCTGATCCGCCGGGGACTGCAGAAACTGCGCGAACTGCTGCGACACCATGAGTGAGGAAGCCATGTCCCGCGAGTCGACCGACGCCCGCCCGCGTGAGGAGTTGCTGGACGAGGTCATCGCCTCGTACCTGGACGCCGTGGCACTGGGGCGGCCCCCCAGCCAGCGGGAGTTGCTGGCTCGCTACCCGGAGCTGGCGGCCGAGCTGGCGGAGTTTTTCGACGATCGCAATCAATTCGATCTTCTGGCCTCTCCCTTGCGGGAATTCTGCGGGCGGAGCACCTCCCCCGAGAGGCGCCCGGCCGCCGGCGTCAACCCGGAGCTGCGACCGAGCCCAACGCCCGGCGCGGCAGACACCCGCACACCCACCTTCGAGCCCCGGGCCGCGACGTGGAAGGAGTCGGGAGCCCCTCCCCTCCTGGACGATTACGAGATCTTGGAGGAGCTGGGCCGGGGCGGCATGGGGGTGGTCTACAAGGCCTGGCAGCGAAGCCTCAAGCGGCCGGTCGCCCTCAAGATGCTGTTGGTGGGAGCGGGGACAACGCCGGACGAGCTGGAGCGTTTCCGTACCGAGGCCGAGATCGTGGCCCGGCTGGAGCACCCCAACATCGTGCGGATTCACGAGGTCGGGAAGCCGGGTGGTGCTCCCTTCCTCTCCCTGGAGTTCGTCGAGGGCGGCAGTCTGTCCAAGCGACTGGCCGGGTCGCCGCTGCCGGCTCAGTCGGCCGCTCAGCTGGTCGAGGTGCTGGCGCGAGCAATCCACTTCGCCCACCAGTGCGGCGTCGTTCACCGCGACCTCAAACCCGCCAACATCCTGCTGACAACCGACCCGGCGAGCGGGGGGCGTCCCCAAGGTGACGGACTTTGGCCTGGCGAAACGCCTCGACGGCGATTCCGGGCAGACGCGCAGCGGGACCGTCATGGGCACGCCCAGCTACATGGCCCCCGAACAGGCGCAGGGTCACAGCAAGGCGGTCGGGCCGGCGGCGGACGTGTGGGCGCTGGGCGCCATCCTCTATGAACTGCTCACCGGACGTCCGCCGTTCCGGGCCGCCTCGCCGATGGACACGCTGTTCCAGGTGATCCAGGACGACCCCGTTCCCCCCGCTCGCCTCCAGCCGACCTGTCCGCGCGATCTGGAAATCATCTGTCTCAAATGCCTCCAGAAGGAGAGGCACAAGCGCTATGCCAGTGCCGAGGAGTTGGCGGAGGACCTTCGTCGCTTTCAAAACGGCGAGACGATCCGAGCGCGGCCGGCCGGCAAGTGGGAGCGATCGATCAAGTGGGCCCGACGGCACCCGGCCATCGCGGCCCTGGTCGCGGTCAGCAGCCTGGCGGTGCTGGCCCTGGCGGGGGCGGCAGTAGGCCATGACTTCTACCTGCGGATGAAAGTAGCAGAAGCGGTCGCCGCGACAGAGCGGGCCGACCAGAAGAGAGAACAGGCCGAGCAGGAAAAGAAACAGGCGATCAAGGAGAAGACGCTCGCTGCGAGGCGGGCGGAGTGCCGGCCGCAGCTGGAGCAGGCCCGGGCCGCTCTGGCCAAGGACAAGTTGGAACACAACGATCTCAACATGGCGGAGACGTCCGCAAGCGAGGTGCGGGACAGGACACGAGATGAGCTGGCCTTGGCCGATCTCACAGCCGAGGCCGAGCGGCTCCTGGACCGGGTCAAGCGCCTGCGCGGGCTGTTCCGTGGGCGTGACGAAGCGCTGTTTCAGCTGAACCGCCAGCTTCTCACCGGGCTGGACAGACCCGAGAGCCTTGAGGTGGCGGATCAGGAGGCCCGCGCGGCGCTGGCCCTCTGCGGCGTGGACAGCGAGGCGAACGTCGGCCCGGCCCTGGATAAGGAGGTCAGCGATTCCGAGAGAAAGGAAATTACCCGGGGCTGTTTCCACGTCCTGCTGATCCAGGCCGACGCTCTGGTCTGGCCCTGGGTTTTCCCGCCCGGTGGGAAGCAGGTCGGCCCCGTCAAGCAGGAAGTGGTGCAGCAAGCGCTCCGCATCCTGGACCGGGCGAACAAGCTGGTTCCCTCCACCGAGGTCTACCATCTGCGCCGGGCCCGCTACCTGGATCTGCTGGGCCAGACGGCAGAGGCGAGGACGGCACGGGTGTTGGCCAGGCAGCATCAGGCCACGGCTCCGTTCGACCTCTTCCTGGTTGGGTCGGAGAGGATGCTGGAAAAACAGGGCTCGCAGGCGGCCCTCGGCGACTTCGAGCGTGCTCTGCGAGACGACCCCGACCTGTTCTGGGCCCGGTTTTTCCTCGCGGTGGGGCTGAAACTGCGGGACCCGGCGCAGGCTCGGGGCCATCTGACGGTCTGCATCAGCCAGCGCCCCGACTTTGTCTGGTGCTACTTGATCCGCGGGTTCATTAACGGCGAAAAGCCGTTGTCCGACTTCAAAGGGGCTGAGGCCGATTTTGTCACGGCCGCGCAGCTCAACGAGCGACGAAGGAAGGAGGGCAAGCCGGATCAGTCGGCGGAGTACGTCCTCCTCGTCAACCGCGGGGTGCTGCGAGTTCGGCAGGGCCGCTACAAGGAGGCGGTGGAAGACCTCGAGAAGGCCGCGGCGCTGCGGCCGAAGCAGTTCCAGGGACACCTGAACCTGGGCGTGGCCTACCGCGAGCAGCAGAGGCGGCTCGAGGCCGCACGCCTGTTCGCCATTCCCCCGCAGCCGGCTCGGCTCGCCGCTGTCCTGGGCGTGGCCGTGGCCGGCCAGGACTGGGGGCAGTGGAAGGAAGTCCTGGCCCAGCTCGACGAGGCCGTCAAGCTCCGACCGGACCTGGCTCTGCTCTACCGCGAGCGGGCTCAGTTACACCTGCTGCGCGAGGACCCAGGGGCCGCCCTGAAGGATTTCCGGCGGGCCATTGACGCGCCGGAGCAGGGCGAGAGGAAGACCCACGAGGATTACCTGGAATGTGGCCTGATCCACTACCTGGAGAAGCGGTACAAGGAGGCCGCTGCCGCTTGTGACGCCGCTCTGCGGCTCCGGGGGGACTACGCGCCGGCACACCGCCTGCGAGGGGAGGCCCTCTTCGAGCGAGCCGAACACGAGGTGCTGGTGGCGGAGAAGCAGCGGCTCTACCGCGAGGCCCTGCGCTCTTTCGATAACTACCTGCTGTTCCGCGGGCCGCCGAAAGCGGAGGTCTACCAGTTCCGCGCGCTGGCTCACTGGGGACTGGGGAATTATGCGGCGGTGGTCGGCGAGTACAACCACGCGCTGACGGTCCGGCCAGGAGACCCCACTCTGCTCGCCGCGCAAGGTTGGGCCTACATCGCCCTCGAGGATTGGAAGCGAGCCCGAGATGATTTCACCCAGGCTATCGGACGCGACCCGACGAACGCCCAGGCCCACAACGGCTTCGGCTACGCTCTGGTGAAACTCGGCAAGCCGATCGAGGGCGTGCGGGAAGCGCGGGAGGCCCTCGAACTCGGGCCTCCGACGGAGCGCCTGTTCTACAACGCCGCCCGCGTCTTCGCACAGGCTTCCGCCGTTGAAGCGGCGTTGGCACAGTCCTCCCGTGGCTCGTGGGACAAAAGCGAGGACTACCGGGAGGAGGCGGTACGCCGTCTTGTCCAGGCCCTGGCGCTGGTCAAAGAACAGCAGCGGGCGGAATTCTGGCGAAAGACCGTCCGCCCCGACAGCGGTGACCTGAAGGGCGCCCTGTATCCGCTCCGCCGCAGCCCCCGGTTCGCCGACCTGGCGGAGCAGTATGACCGGCCAGCCGGCGGTAGGCCACAATGAGATTAGTGGACAAACAACCTCGCTGATTAGCCCAACGCGCCAGCAAGGAAAGTAAGAGACCCTCGCTGGCGCGTTGGGCGAAGAACCGGTTCCACACGTGGGGCAGGTCGCTGACCTGCCAGCCGCCAGGCAGGTCAGCGACCTGCCCCACAACGCCCGGACGGATGGACTCCTCGAAGACCGGGCCCTGCTGTGTGGGAACAACACCCTGGCGACGGCCTTGGCGATCAGCCCCACCGACGTCATCGTCGAAGACCTCCACGCAGGCGAAGCAGTCGGTTTCTTCAAGGTTACGCTGACGGAACCGGGACGCCTGACGGTGCAGACCGGGGCCGAGGCGGCAAGCCCGCTGGACACGCGCACAAGCCTGCTGGGACCGGACAGCCAGTTGCTGATCCAGAGCGACGGCCAGTCCCTCACCAACCGCGACGACCTGATCGTCCAGCACCTGCTGCCGGGGACCTACTTCGTCAGGGTCGAGGGACTCGGCGGTGGCACCGGCGCTTACACCCTGACGACCGACTTCCAGCCGGCCAGCCCACCCAATCAACCGCTGCTGACCGACTTCGCTCACGATTTTCCTTTTGCACTCAATCCAGTCTTTCACGTTACGGGGGACTTCAACCGCGACGGCATCGCTGATCTGGCGACTTCCAATACCGTGGCGAACGACGTGACCGTGATGTTGGGCCTGGGAGACGGCACGTTTCACAGCGCCGGCAACTTCGGGGTCGGCAACATTCCGTTCGGTATGGCAACGGGCGATTTCGACGGGGATGACATTCTTGACTTGGCCATCGCCAACCAGAATACCGAACCGGCGTTCCCCGCCGGTGAGGGGATTGCCCCCTATGCCTTCGATGTGTCGATCCTACTGGGGAATGGAGACGGGTCGTTTAAGCCGGAGCGGCGCATCCCGGCAGGCAATCGGGCCTTCGGTCTGGCCACCGCCGACTTGAACGAGGACGGAAATCTGGATCTGGTGATCGCCAACCAGGGCACCAATGATGTTTCGGTGTTGCTGGGCAACGGGGACGCGACTTTTCAGCCCGAAGTGCGTTACGCGGCCGGAGACACTCCGAGCTCCATAAGCGTGGGCGATTTCAACCAGGACGGTCATCCCGACCTGGCCGTCACCAATTTCTTTTCCAACACCATTTCGATCCTCCTGAACAGGCGGGACGGGACATTCGGGAAGGCGCCGGACCTGCCCCAGGGGGGGACGGGCGTGACAGGAATCGACGCCGGGGACTTCAACGGTGACGGCCGCCTTGACCTCGCCACCGCGAATTCTGGCCCTGGCACTGCGGACGTTTATTTGGGCAATGGAGACGGGACTTTTCAAAGCCCGTTGTCGTTGCCCGCAGGGCCGTCCGCTTTTGTGGTCCTCGCGCGCGACTTGAACCACGACGGCCGGCTCGACCTCGCCGTCGCCAACCGCCAATCGAACGATGTATCGGTCCTCCTTGGCAAGGGAGACGGCACCTTTCAGAAGGAGGCGCGCTACCGGGCAGGACTTCAGCCCTTGAGCCTGCTTGCGGGCGACTTCAACGGCGACGGACATTTTGACCTCACCACGGGCAACGGCCGCTCCCATGACGTTTCCATTCTGCTGGGCCTGGGGGACGGTACCTTCCAGGAAGACCTGACCGACCCGCGGCGCGGCGAAACGAACCCTCAGGGGACGGTCGTGCGCGACTTCAACGGCGACGGCATCGCGGACTTGGCCGTCGCCAGCTACACGGGCCATGACCTGTTTGTTTTCCTCGGCCGGGGCGATGGGACGTTCGGGCCGCGAGTCCCTTACGAGGTCGGGTCCACGCCGGTTTCACTCGTCGCAGCAGACGTCAACGAGGACGGCAAGCTGGATTTGGTGACGGCCAACTGTGACTCCGGGGACCTTTCGGTCCTGCTGGGCCGGGGCGACGGGACCTTTCAAGACCAAGTGCGCTTCCCAGCCAGTGCGTCCGGTGAGTTCATGCTCGGCAGCGATTTTAACGGCGACGGCCACCTTGACCTCATTGACAGTGGCGAGCTCTCGTTCGGGGTTTCGATCATCCTGGGCAACGGGGACGGGACATTTGAGGTTCCTCGAAGGTTTGGACTGGAGGATACGCCGGCCGGCGGCGCGATTGGCGACTTCAACGGCGATGGCAAGCTCGACCTGGCGGTCACCAATTACTTCTCCCCGAACCACGATGTGTCGGTTTTCTTGGGCAATGGGGACGGGACCTTTCAGGAGGAAGCCCATTACGGCGTGGGCGAGTTCCCCTTCGCAATGGTTGCCGGCGACTTCAACCGCGACGGTAAGCTCGACCTGGTCACCACCAATCAGGGCTCCCAGAGCGTGTCACTGCTGTCGGGACGGGGGGACGGCACGTTTGAGCACGAGGTCCAATTCCCTACCGGACCGGTGCCCGATTCCTTGTTCACCGCGGATCTCAACGGCGATGGCCGGCTCGACCTAGTCGTCAGCAATGCCGGCTCCCCCGACGTCTCCATCCTCCTGGGGAGGGGGGATGGGACGTTTCAGGACGAGGTGCGCTTTGTCATGGGAGAAGGCCGGACGCCACGGACGGGACTGGCCGTGGCCGATTTCAACGGCGACGGCCGGCTTGATCTCCTGGCCTCCCAGATCTTGTTGAACAATCTGGTGGTCCTGCTCGGCCGGGGAGACGCAACCTTTCAGGCCCCGCTGCAGACCCCCGTGGGCCTTGGCCCGGCGGCCTTCACGACCGGCGACTTCAACAGCGACGGCCGCCTCGACGTTGCCAGCGTCAATCCCACCACCAACGAGCTGAGAGTGTCTCTGGGCCTCGGCGACGCCACGCTGCAGAACACCGTACATTTGGCCGTCGGCACCGCGCCGGCCGCCATCGTGAAAGGGGATTTTAACCGGGACGGCCGCCTCGACCTGGCCGCCGCCAATTACAGCTCCGGGGACGTGTCGGTGCTGCTGGGCCTGGGGGACGGGACCTTTCGGCAGCAGCAGCGCTTCGTGGTGGGGACCAACCCGATCGCCGTTGTCGCGGGCGACTTCAACGAGGATGGTCTCCTGGACCTCGCCACCGCCAACGCCGGCTCGAAGGACCTGTCGATCCTGCTGAGCCGCGGCGACGGGACGTTCCAAAGCCCGCTCCGGTTGCCGGCGGGGGACCTTCCCCAGGCCCTGGTGACGGGCGACTTCAACGGCGACGGCCAGCTCGACCTCGCCGTCGCCGATTACCGTTCCCAGGACGTGCGGGTGTACTTCGGCCACGGCGACGGGACGTTCGCAAACCCGGTGCGGTATGCGCTGGGGGCTGCTCCGGTTTCCCTGGTTGCCGGCGATCTCAATGAGGACGGTATCCTCGACCTGGCCACGGCCAATTTCCTCTCCAACGACGTCCTGGTTCTGCTCGGCCGGCGCGACGGGACCTTCCGGGCCCCCGTGCGCTACGAGGTGGGGACGAACCCAGTTTCCGTGGTCGTCAGCGACCTGGACGGCGACGGGCACGCGGACCTGGCCGTGGCCAACAGTACCTCCCAGGATGTCAGCTTCCTTCTGGGACGGGGGGACGGGACGTTCGCGAGCCCGGTGCGGCACTCGGTGGGAGATTATGCCGTCGCCCTGGCGGGGGCTGACTTCACCGACGACGGCCGTACCGACCTGGCCCTGGTGACGCAACTTTCCTCCGAGGTTTCCATTCTTCAGGGACTCGGGGAGCTGCGCTTTGTTCCCGGCGGCACGATTTCTAACCCCGTCCACGCGACCCCGCTGGTCGCGGACCTCAATCGTGACGGCTTGCCGGACGTGGCCGTTGTCAGCAGGCAGGGCAAGATCCTGCTCCGCCTGGCCCGACCCGATGCGCCCGGAGTGTTTGAAGCGCCCGTAATCGTCAACCCCGATCCCAATCCCGC
>JACOUH010000274.1 GCA_016177925.1 Planctomycetota bacterium
GGGTGTACACGTCTGCTTCCTCCTGAGGACTGGGTTCTTGGACCATCCCAGTTTAGGGAGGAGGCAGACGGTTAAAGAACTCGGCAGAACGGACGATCTGAATGCAAAAGTGTTACCCGGCTTTGAACCCTGCCTGCCAACCCCCCCTCCAGGTTGGCAGGCTGCCTGGCAGACCCGGCAGCAGGGTCCGTCGCGGGCCCGGGCCGTCGGATGCTGCACCCGGCGGTCGGTGAGGTCCTACAGATGACGCTCGGCCCGATGCTGCGGCACGGCTCCGGCGGGACCGCCAGCTACGGGCAGCTGGACCGCACCACTCCGGCGGACCACGGCCGCACCGAGGCCGAGCCGGGTTGCCCTTACACTCCCGCTGCCTAGAACAACCCCGTGCTCGTTCTTCCCGCCAAGGAGCCGACTGCCGTGCCGAGCCGTCCGCTCCGCCCCCATCGTCTGGGCCAGTACCGCCCGCCCCTGACCATCGAGCAGATCCTGGCCTGGGCCGACCAGCACCACTGCCGGACCGGGCAGTGGCCTACCTCCGAGGACCGGGAGATGGCCGATGCCCCTGCCGAGAAGTGGTGCAACATCACCCAATCGCTGCAGGTCGGTACGCGCGGCCTTCCCGGTGGTTCCTCGCTGGCCCGGCTGCTGGCCGAGCACCGCGGCGTCCGCAACCGCGCCGCCCTGCCGCTTTTGACCGAGGCTGAGATCCTGGCCTGGGCCGACGCCTACCGGGCTCGCACCGGCACCTGGCCGCGCACCGAGTCGGGGTCGGTCCCCGAGGCCCCCGGCGAGGTCTGGGCCAACATCGATCAAGCCCTGCGCGACGGCGGCCGAGGGCAGCCGGGCGGCTCCTCCCTGCCGCAACTGCTCGCTGCCCGGCGCGGGGCTCGCGTGTATCTGCATGAGCCGAAGCTCAACGTGGAACAGATCCTGGCCTGGGCGCAGGCCCACCGCGAGCGGACGGGCCGGTGGCCGGTGGCGGGCTCGGCCAGGTCCACCAGCACGTCGATGCCGTCGTGGCGCACCAGGTCGGCGACTGCCTCGTCGGTCAGTCCGCCGGTGTCGCGCCAGGACACGGCCAGCCCACGCAGCCGCAGCGTGACGTCGTGGGGCGCCTCTACCTCGGCGTAGCAGAAGACCTCGACGCGAGCCGGGTCATGGTGAGCCAGCACCGGCTCGATGAAGGAGGCGCCCGCTTGTTGCTGTCGGGGCTGGCTCCAGCGGCCTAGCGGGCGTCCCGCGCCCTTCCGTCCAGGCGGCGAGACGCTCAAAACCTCCCCAGAAGATCCACAAAACGACCGCCCGCCGGACCGCCTCCGCGCGGTCGCACCACTCCACAGAAAAACGGCAAAAGTCGAACTCAGTGCCCGCGCCCCAGCGGGCTGCGCCGGAAGCTGTCCGCCACAAACTCGCGCACGAATGCGAAATACGAGGGAATGAACGGGGCGCCGCGGCCGGCGAGTTGCGGACGGAGGGCCCGGTGCAAACGGGGCAGGTTGTACCACGGGACGCCGGGGAAGAGGTGGTGTTCCAGATGGTAGTTCTCATTGCACATGAAGAAAGCGGTCACCGGGTTGGTCAGGATCGAGCGCGTGCCAAGGATGGGGTCGGCGTGGTGTTCCAGCAGCGTGTGCTGACTCATCCCGCGGATGTTGACCAGCGTGTTGATGACCACCATCGGCAGCAGCCAGCCATAGAGCAGCAGCGGCCAGGGGATCGGCGCGAGGAGGATCGCAGCCACCGTCACGAGCAACAGCGCGACCTCGAGGAGGATCCAGCGGCGTTCTGGCGCGTTGCCCTGCCGGTAGCCAAGGATCGGAATCGCCACGATGTAGACAGGATAGCCGATGATCAGCCGGCCCCAGTGCATCAGGAACTGGAGCCAGGTCCAGCGCGTGTAGTTGGGATAATGGTCCGGATCGCCTTCGCGGCCCAGGTAAAGGTGGTGGCGCAGATGCAGGACGCGGTAGGCGGAATAGTTCTGCAACACCGGCAGCGCACAGAGGATGCTCAGCACGCGATTCCAGGTGCGGTTGGGCGAGAGCGTGCCGTGAACACCCTCGTGAGCGAACAGGCTGACGCCGTGCAGGGACCCCGCGGCGAGGAGGACGAGCGGCGCCAGGAGGGCGTACGTCCATGTCCCCCACGGGAAGACCTCCACGAGGTGATAGGCCGCCCCGGCGGAAGCCACGTAGAGGATGACAAAAGTCAAGAGTCGTCCGCAGTGAGCGCGGCCGGCGCCGTGCAGTTCCATGAGCAAACCGGGTTCGATCCGCACGCGCGGCTCGCTGTCAGACGCGACCGCCTTCCGCTCGCACAACTCGGGCATGATCAGGCACCTCACTCCTCCGAGGCCACCAGGTTACGCCGCAAGAAATCGGCGAACGCCGACACGTTGTTGATTTTCCCTTCCGTGTATTTGTCCACTACACGGAAACCGTCCTTGCCGTCGGGTTCCACGATCGCGTACAGCGGCAACTGTTCCGTATCGAACGTGTCCTTCTGGAACTGAAGGTTTTTCTTCGCGTCTTCTTTCTGCCGCGTCGTGCTGCCGTGGAAGGTCGCGCGCACCTTGTCGGGGTACAGGTCGTCGGGCACGAGATCCGTGTACTGCGAAACCAGGATGTACTTCAAGAGCAGTTCGCGGACCTCGGGCTTGGGGAAGACCTCGCGCTCATTGATCTTGCAGTTGGTGCAGGTCTTGCCAGTGAAGTCAATGAACACGCGCTTGCGCGACTTGGCCGCCATCTTTAGGCCCTCTTGCAGATCGCCGATCCACGGCAGGTCCTTGACGTGCTCGGGCAGCAGGAAGGCGTCGAGCCAGGCGAAGACCACCCCCTTGGGCCGCTGGGTCAGGCCCTTGTCGGTGGCCTTCCACATCGCCGGCATCAGGTAGAAGCCAAGGCCGAGGAATGCCAGGGCGATCAGCAGGCGCGGCACGCCAAGGTGCTCGACGGGTGTGTCGTGCGGCAGACGATACAGGCACAGCAGGTAGAGCCCGCACAGCAGACAGATGCCGATATACAGGGAGAGGACGAAGTCGTAGGTGAAAAACTGTGTCTCGTCGGTCACCAGCAGTTCGCCCTGACGGAAGAACTTCAGCGCTGCCGCCAGCTCGAGGAAGCCCATGACCACCTTCACGCTATTCAGCCAGGTCCCACTCTTGGGCATCTTCTTCAACAGCGCCGGGAACAGGGCCAGGACCGTGAACGGCGAGGCGAACGTCACGGCAAAGGCCAGGCCACCGAGCAGCATCTTCGTGGGGCCCAGGTTGGCGGTCGCCGCCGTCCCGCCGAAGCCGCCCAGGAACGGCGCCACGCAGGCGAAGCTGATGATCGTGAACGTCAGCGCCATAAAGATGGTCCCGACCACGCCCTGCCCCTCGCGCGACGACGTGAAGCGAGCCAGCCCGCTGGGCAACTCGATCTCATACATCCCGAACAGGCTTAGCGCGAAGAAGACAAACAGGCCGCCGAGGGCGAAGTTCATCAGGGAGTACGTGCTCATCTCCCGGAAGACGGACAGCAGTGCCACCGCAGCAATGGTCAGTACCACCACGATCGTCCCACTATAGACCAGGGCCGTCAGCAGCGGGCGGTGGTGTTCCTTCTCGGACTGCTTCAGGAAGAAGCTCACCGTGATCGGGATCATCGGGAAGACACAGGGCGTCACCAGCGACACCGCGCCCCAGAACACGCCCTGCAGGATGAACGCCAGCAGGCCGGTCCCGTTCTCCTGTCCCGAGGGCGTGCTTTTGAAACTCTCGGGGACCTCCTTGACGATGATCTCCGTTTTCTTCTCCGCGCTGCGCGAAGTCAGGCTTCCGGGGGCTGGAACGGGTGGATCGGTTTTGATCGTCACCGGGACCGTAAACGAGTGAGTCCCCCAGGTGCAGCCGTGATCGTCGCAGACTTGCACTTTCACGGAGAAGGCCAGGTCAGCCTTGCCGGGCGAGGCGTCGGGACTGATGAGGATCGCCTGCGTCCAGGTAAACGGCTTCTTGTGCTCCAGGAGGACTTCCCCTGTCTCTTCCCGGACGAACTCGGCGTCACTCTCATGCACCGGCCCCAGCGGTTGGAAGGACTTGTTGCCAGGGATGTTGAGCTTGCTGAGTTGAGCGACGTTCTGCTGAGACGAGCGCATCGTCAGGGGATACGTGTGGAAACCCTCGCGCGGGCGCCCCGTGATGACGAGCCGGATCACGTCGCCGCGGCGAGCCGACGACGGCTCCACCTTCACGTCGAAGTCGATCCGGTCGGCTGTCGCGGGCGCCTGGCCCCTGCTGGTCTTCGGGCCCTCGACAGGCGCGGGCAGAGACGCCCGCGACATTTCCAAACCCTTGTCAAGGAAGGCGACGAAACCCGCAACGTCGTTGGCCTCCTTGCTGATGATTAGCCCCTTGTCGTAGCGGGCGATTTCCTTGTAACTGTCGCCGGCGGGCTCCACGACGACGTACAGCGGAGCCGCCTTCCCCTTCAACTTGGCCATCAGCTCTCGATTCGGGCGGGCATCCGCCTCCTGCTTTTCGGTGTCCTCCCCGAACGTCTTGCGCACCTCGGGCGGGTACATTGCATTCGGTATCCGGTCGGTGTAGAGCTGGACCAACTCGAACCGGGAGAGGCGCTGGCGCACTTCAGGGAGCGGGAAGACCTGCTTCTCGTTGGCGCGGCAGGGAATGCAGTCGACACCGCTGAAGTCGATGAAGACACGCTTCGTCGACTTGCGAGCCTCGTCCAACCCCTTCTTCAGGTCGTACTTCCAGGGCAGTTCCTTCGACGGCTCCTCCGCAGGTGCGGGACCGGCCAGAAGCAGGACCAGCGCCACACACGCCATCGAGAGCCCGTTGCGGAGTCCGTGCCGAAGCAGTCGCATATTCTTCTACCTGTCGAGGATTGTTCCGGGTTACTCAGTCCGACGCAAGCCTTAGCCCGAAGCGCGAGCGAGGTTCGCTGGGTCCCTCGCTGGCGCGTCGGGCTAAGGGGAGGGGTCAATATCCCTTGGGGGCGTCGACGCCTTGCAGGTTCAGAGTCGATACCTTCTTCGTCTTCAGGTCGACCACGCGGATGCGGTGGGCGTTCGTGTCGGCGACGTACAGCTTGCCGTTGGCGTAACTGAGACCACCCGGCTCGCTGAACAACGGGCCGGCCAGCCAGCCGTCCGGCTCGCCGCCGAGGTACGTCTTGCACGACTTCTTGTCCGGGTCGATCACCTTGATCTTGCTGTTGTAGGTGTCGGCGACAAATAACTTCCCCTCCGCCCAGGCCACGCCCAGCGCGTGCTGCAACCGCACCTGGTCGCCGGTGCCGTCGTTGTCGCCGAACTCGAACAGCCCCTCGCCGACGATCGTCTTCACCTCGCCCTTGCCGTCCATTGGCACGGCACGGATCCCGCTTACCTCGCTGTCGGCGACGTAAAGCGTCGTGCCGTCGCTAGCCAGTCCGCTTGGCTGGGCGAACAGCGACCGTGTCAGGGGACCGTCGTGGATGTTCTCCAAGCCGCGCCCGGCATAGCGCTCTGCCTCGCCCTTGCCCAGGTCCATCTTCCAGATTTGATGGTAGCCAGCCATCGCGATGTACAGGTCGTTGCCGCTGACGAACAGGTCCCACGGGCTGTTGAGGCCGATCTTTAGCGCGTCGCCCCCACCCTGGCGGTCCTGCCCCTGTTCGCCGTTGCCCGCGATAAGGCGAACGCCCTGCTTCTTCAGGTCCAGCGCGCGAATCGCATGGTTCTTGCGGTCGGCGACGTAGAGCGTCTCGCCCTTGAGGGCCATTCCCTGCGGGTCGTTGAAGCGCGCCTTGTCGAAGGAGCCGTCCTTCAGGCCCGCCTCGCCGGTGCCGGCAACGGCGATCTTCTTTCCGTCCAGATCCGTAATGACAATGCGATGGTGTGTACTGTCGGCGATGAACAATCGCTTCGAGGCGGCGTCGGCAAGGACCTTGCCGGGAAAGAACAGGGGGCTGCTGCCGTTCTCGCTGAAACGGGCCAGCTCGAACTTGATTGGCTTCTCATTGAGCGTCTTGCGCTTGCGGTGGACCTTGATCAGCCGCGTCAGGAGGTCGTCCACCTTCTCGTAATTGCCCTCGCCCTGGCCGAGCCAGACGGCATTGCCCTCGGGGTCGATCAGGACTAGCGTCGGCCACGAGCCCTCGCGGCCCAGGTAGGTCCGCCAGATGCGCATGTGGGCATCGTTGACCACCGGGTGGCTGATCTCGTAGCGGAGGATCGCCTTGCGAATGTTGTCGCTGTCCTTCTCGTTCTCGAACTTCGCCGAGTGGACGCCGACGACCACCAGCTGGTCGCCGTACTTCTTCTCGAGCTTCGCCAGGTCCGGCAGCGTGTGGAGGCAGTTGATGCAGCAGAAGGTCCAGAAGTCGAGCAGGACGAATTTGCCGCGCAGGTCCTTGAGCTTGAGCGGACCGGCGGTGTTCAGCCAGCCGACGCCACCCTCCAACTCCGGTGCCGACACCTTGCGGTCGACGTCCCCGTCGTCGTCCGTCTTGTGGACCTCCTGGACACAAGCCACCGGCCCCAGCAGCGCCACCACCAGGGCGACGAGCCACACACGCCATCGGGAGCCAACAAGGCGGATGGGCTCGGGCAAGGGGGCGTTCGAGGACATCAGCACTCTCCTTCTTCTGGAGGGAGGGGTTGATTCGGGCCATCGGCAGGAGCGGCCTCCCGCCTATTTTAAGTGAGAGGGCAAGCGGGGGAACAGCTCTTTCGCTTGGATGCCGTGGGACCGCCAAAGTTACACGAGTGTAGACGCCCGCACCCCGGGTGAGATTCAGCCCGGGATGGCCCTCACGGAGTGCTTGACCTCGCGCCACCGAAACTCTACCGTGGAGGGAGCCGTCGACTTACCGCTCTGTCAGAAGTCGAGCGGTCCGACCGGCCCGGAGGGGGGCGCCGGCCGGCGAGAAACTGTCCTCTTCCGCATTATTCTACCTGACACCAGGGACCTTCGCATGTCCACCGCTGACAAACCCGTGGGCTCGCACGCCACGCCCACTGACATCACCCCCGCGGCCGCGGGGACTTCTCCCGCGCCGGCTTCGTCGCCGACCGCCGTCACGGAAAGACCCGGCGCGGCACCGGACGGCGATGCGATCAAGCTGCCGCCGCAAAAGCCGAGGGCTGCCGCGCCAGGGGGCGTCTCCACCCTGGTCCACGTTCTCGACGCGGTCCTCCTCGTGCTGGTACTGGCGCTGGCCGTCTTCGTCGCGGCCGCTCCGATCCGCGACAGCGACGTTCTGAGGCACCTGGCGACGGGCCAAGCATTGGTCGACGGGCGCTACAACCCTGTTGTGGGCACCGACCCGTTCGCCGCTACCACGGAAGGCGTGCCCTGGGTCAACCCGAGTTGGCTCTACGAGCTGCTCTCTTACGGCGTCTACAGCACCGCCAACCGCATTCACGAAGGGGCCGGCATCCCCGCCCTTGCTGTCCTGAATGCCCTGCTTGTCGCCGTGTTGGCGCTGATCCTCGTCCGGATTGGACGCGGGGCGGGAGGGCCGGTCGTGTCCATCTTGTGCGTGGCCCTTGCCCTGCTGGTGATGAGCCCGCGGCTGTCGCTCGACCCGGCCGTCGTCTCCCTGTTCTTCCTCGGCCTGACCCTCTGGCTGCTGCAACGGGGCGGGCGCTGGCTGGCTGTCCCCGGGCACACGGTCAGCGCGGCGCCGGGCGAACCCGTCACCTGGAAAGACTACTGGCCGCTGCTGCCGCTGTTTGCGCTGTGGGCCAACCTCGACGAGTGGTTCCTCCTCGGCCCGCTCACGGTCGGGCTGTATGCCCTCGGCCAGGCGCTGCAGTCGGAGTCAGGGGAACAGAAGTCCGCGGCGTCTACCCCGCGTCCTGGCGAGGTGCGGGCCCTGGGCGTGATCTTCGTGGCGGGTCTCGCCGCCTGTCTGCTCAACCCGCACCACGTGTTCGTGTTCGCTGTGCCCTCCGGCCTGGGGTTCTTCTCGGCGACGGTCGACGCGCTGAAAAAGGATCAGGTCCTGGGCGAGACATTCATCTTGCCGGTGCAGGAGCCCTTCTTGCCCGGCAGGCTGAGCGTGGCCGGGCTGGCCTACTTTCCGCTGATCCTCTTCGGGCTCCTCTCCTTCGGCCTGAATTACAACAACTTGCGCTGGTGGCGTGTGCTCCTGTTCGGCTTCTTCCTGCTGCTGAGTGCCGTTGCCGGGCGGGCCGTGCCCTTCTTTGCGGTGATCGCCGGGCTGGTCATGGCACTGAACTTCCATGAGCTTTCGGAGCGCCAGCAGGCGGCGCGGGGCGGGCGGGAGCGGCGCGAACGGGCTGGCGGCCGCGCCCTGGTGGGCCTCGCGCTGCTGCTGTTACTGGCGGCTGGCTGGTCCGGCCGGCTGCATGCGGAGCCCTACGAGCAGCACCGGGTCTGTTTCGCCAACGAATTGGACCCCTCGTTCGAGCGGGCCGCGAAGTGGATCCGAGAGCAGCACGAGCAGGGACGGCTCGGCAAGGGGTTCGTCTTCGGCCCGGACTTCGCCGACGCGCTGGCCCTGTACTGTCCCGAGGAAAAGGGCTTCCTCGATCACCGCTACCGCCTGTTTGGCGGCGTCGCCGCTGACTTCGTCGCCGTCCGCAACGCCCTGCTGCGGCCCGCCGGGCCCGAGAAAAAGGACTGGCAGCAGGTGCTGGAGAAGCACGGCGTCGACCACATCGTACTGTATGCGCCGGCCGCGGAGGGGGTGGAGTTCGCCTACCGCAACCTGATGTTGGAGCCGCGGGCGAAGGAGCCCAAGGAGTGGGTCGAACTATACCGCGATGGCCGGACGGTGGTGTTCGGCTGGGCCAAAAAACGGCCGGCCTATCGCGAGCACGGCCTCGACGTCGAGCGCCTGGCCTATTCCTCGGCCACGGTCCAAAAGGTGCCCCAGGACGGCATGCCGTATCTGCCGGGCTCGGAGCCGTTCTGGATGCCGTTCTTGAAGAGCGCGGGGCCGCGTCCGCTGGAGAGCGACGAGGCCGCCCTGCATGTCCTTGCCTTCGAGGTCGAGATGAGACGGACCAGACACCAGCGGAGCGCGGGCTGGCAGGCCGTGGTGACGGCCGGCGTGCTGGCGGAGGTGCGTCCCAGCCCGGTGCCGATGGCCCCGAGCTTCCTACTACTTCCCTCCCTGGCTCAAGCCTACGAGGGCCTGAAAGAGCAACCTCCCAAGCTGCGCTTGCTCGCGAAGGGGGCTTTTGAACTCCACAATCACTTCATGCGGTCCTTTCCTGACAGTGCCTCGCCGGCGCACTTGCTGCTGGCGGTGCGGGCTGCACGGCGGGCGCTGGCCAAGAACCCCGACGACGCGCAGGCCCATCTGCAACTGGGCAAGGCCTACCTGTACCTGTCCCGGGCGACGCGCGAACGAGGGTTGGAACGGGACCCCAACCGGTCCCTCCTGGGCGACCTGCGTTCTATCCAGGCCATCGCGAGCTTCAACCAGGCCGTGCTGCTGAATCCCAACCTGGAGGAGGCCCACGGCGGGCTGATCCAGTTGTATGGCAAGCAGCCAGGCTTCAAGGACTTGCAGCTGCGTCACACCCAGGGATTCCTTAAGGCCACTCGGTCCGCCGGCCCGAGGCCGGGGGAGGACCGCGCGCAGTTCGACGACCGTGTCAAGGAACTGACCGCCGGGGTCAACACGATGGAGGAGGAGGTACAGAAGAAGCAGGATAGCTTTACGAACCGCAAGGAGAAGTTGGGCAAGGTACTGAACCGCGCCCAGACTGCCCAGAGCCTTGACCTGGCGGGCGAGGCGCTGAAGATCCTGCGCGACTCGGAGGTGACCGAGTTCGGCCACGAGGGCATGCAGATGCAGATCGAACTGGCCCTGCGCATGGGCCTCGTTCGCGACCTCCGCATCTGGTTCGATCTTGACGAGAAGGAGGAGAAGGACTTCATCGCGAACCTGGTGCAGCGCAACGAGACCCCCAAGGACGGCTTCCTCCGCTACTACCGCTTCAAGGGCCTTCTCGCCGGGGCGACAGGCGAGTATGCCGCGGCCGACCGCTGCTTCGCCGAGATCGAGACCGGGTGGGGGCAGGTGATCGACAGCTTCGACCTGCATCGGCATCTCGGCGGCTTCCCCACGGTAACAGGGCCCAAGGATTATCCGGTTTTAGGTGCGACCACAGCAGGATTATTGGGCTCGCCACTCGGACAAGGGCCCCTTCTTGCAGCTTCTACCCTTTTCCCCGGAAGACCCGGGGTCAAGAAGGATCAGTCCGGCCTCCCGGGCATCAAGGAGGCCCTTAGCCTGTCCGTGGTCCGCCTCATCCTCGCGTCCTCGACGCCGCCCCAGAGGAAATTCGACCCCAGGCAGGCGATGCAGGCGATAGTCGGCGACCTGGACAGCCTGCTTGAGGCGATCAGCGAGCGGGCGCAGTACACCGCGCTGCGCGGCGTGTTGGCCGTGGAAGCGGGCGACCTGGTCAAGGCGGAGCGACTGTTCCGCCAGGCGCTGGCCGACCCAGCCTTCATCGGCATCGACTTCCCGTACCGCAGCATGGCCGAGGAGTACCTCCAGAAACTCACGAAAAAACAAAGGAAGACGGCTGCGGCGAACGGGTCGTCCCCTGAAGTCAGAAGGTGAACCCCTCACCGCGAAAGGAATCGGATGGACGGCGAGTTAGCTCTCAACACGTTTTCCCGCTGGCTGCACGTGGGCACGGCGATCGTCCTGCTGGGCGGCGTCGTCTTCCTGCGGTTTGTGGTCCTGCCCGCGGCGGAGCGGCTGACGAGCGAGGCGAGCGAGGTACTGTGCGACCATGTCCGCGCCACCTGGAAGCTGTTCGTTCACGCTGGCGTGGCGCTGCTGCTGGTAAGTGGTCTGTACAACTACCTGGCGGTCCTGGCCCCTCTGCACAAGGGAGACGGTCTCTATCACTCTCTGATGGGGACCAAGATCCTCGTAGCGCTGGCGGTTTTCTTCCTGGTCGAGGCGCTGGTTGGCCGGGCTGCGGCATTCGAGGGACTGCGGCAGAAGAGCAAGATGTGGTTGGGCATCGTCATCCTGCTCGGGGCCCTCATCGTCGCGATCTCCGGGTTCCTGAAGATGCGGGTGGGGTAGGACATGCGATCCCTCTTGTCGTGTCTTGTCCTTTGTGCGATCGTCCCGGCGGGGCATGCCCAGCGGCCGTCCGCGCCGAGCCGCGAGGAGCAGGCGATCGTCCGGCTGGGCGCGCGCCGCGAACTGTTCGCGGACCGCTTCCTGATCGACCGGCTAACGGGGGCATCGCTGGCGCTGGAACGACCGCACGATGAGGGAGTTGTCCTCCGCTTCGACAAGCCGTGGGAGGGACGCTTCTGCGGCTACGCCACCGTCATCAAGGACGGCCCGCTGTACCGGCTCTACTACCGCGGCCTGCCCAGCACCGGCCGCGACGGCAGCAACCGCGAGGTGACCTGCTGCGCCGAGTCGAAGGACGGCATCCACTGGACCAAGCCGGAACTGGGACTGTTTGAGATCAACGGCAGCAAGGCGAACAATGTCGTCCTTGCTGGGATGGCGCCGTTCTCGCACAATTTCTGTCCGATGCTTGACTCGCGCAAGGACGTCCCCAAGGGCCAGCGCTACAAGGCCCTGGCCGGCACCGGAGGGAGCGGCCTGGTCGCCTTCGTCTCGGCGGACGGCCTGCGCTGGAAGAAGCTCCGCGACAAGCCGGTCATCACCAGGGGAGCCTTTGACTCGCAGAATGTGCCGTTCTGGTCTGAGACGGAGGGGCTTTATCTCTGTTACTTCCGCGTCTCCGTCAAGGGGGTCCGCCGCATTGCCCGCTCGACCTCGAAGGATTTCGTTGACTGGAGCGAGCCGGTACTGATGGACTACGGCGACCGGCCGATCGAGCATCTCTATACGAACCAGACCAGCCCGTACTTCCGCGCCCCGCACCTGTACGTGGGCATCGCCGCCCGCTTCTTCCCCGGGCGCCAAGTGCTGACTGCCGAGCAGGCGAAGGCGATCAACGTCGATCCCGACTACTTCAAGGACTGCTCCGACGGCGTGCTGATCACGACGCGCGGCGGCGACCGCTACGACCGGACCTTCATGGAGGGCTTCCTGTGCCCGGGGATCGGGCCGGAGAACTGGGTGTCGCGGACGAACTACCCGGCGCTGAACGTCGTGCCGACCGGCCCGAACGAGATGTCGCTGTACGTCAACCAGAACTACGGCCAGCCGACCAGCCACCTGCGCCGCTACTCCTTGAGGCTGGACGGGTTCGCCTGCGTCGCCGCCCCCTACACAGGCGGGGAACTGCTGACCAAGCCGCTGACGTTCACGGGCAAGGAACTGGTGCTGAACTTCGCCACCTCGGCAGCGGGTGGCATCCGCGTCGAGGTCCAGGACGCGGCGGGCAAGCCGCTGCCGGGCCACACTCTGGCCGATGCGGTCGAGACGATCGGCAACGAGATCGGCCGGGCGGTGCATTGGCGGTCGGGCCGCGACCTCGGCGTCCTGGCCGGGAAGCTGGTCCGCCTGCGCTTCGTGATGCGCGACGCCCGCCTGTATTCGCTGCAATTTCAGCCGTAGTGGCACAACTTGGCGAGCGGGGCGTGTGAACGCCCCGGTACAGACCGGGGCGTTCACACGCCCCGCTCGCCTGATTGTGAGGGCGCCGGCTCAGTCAGAGGTGAAGCAGATGCGGCAGCCGGTGTCGGGGGCGGTGAAGGTCGGGGCGTGCCGCTCGCGGCACGCCGAGCGCGCCCCACGTGGCCCGTAGACCCACGATCCGCCGCGCAGCACGCGCTCCTCGCCGAACTGCGGACCTGGCGGGTCGGTCACCTCGCCGTCAGGATACGCGCCGTACCAGTCGGCACACCACTCCCAGACATTGCCGTGCATGTCAAACAGGCCCCACGCGTTGGGCGGGAACGAACCGACGGGCATCGTCACCTTGCGATAAACGCCCTTCTTCCCCCCGTCATAGGTCCAATTGCCGTCGTAGTTGGCCTGGTCGGTGGAAATGGTCGGGCCGGTGCAGAACGGGCTGGTGGTGCCGGCGCGGCAGGCGTACTCCCATTCGGCCTCGGTCGGCAGGCGGTAGACCGTGCCCTCGCGCAGGGACAGCTTCTTGCAGAACTCCTCGCAATCCTCCCAGCTGACGTTCTCGACAGGGCAATTCTCACTCACCCCGCTGTCGCGGGAGCCCCGGCGGCTGGGGTTGCGGCCCATGACCGCCAGCCACTGCACCTGCGTCACCGGATAGGCGCCCAGGAAGAAGCCGCGCGTCAGCGTCACCTGGTGCAGCGTCTCGTCATTGCCCCGGTCCTTCTCCTCTGGCGGGCTGCCCATGAGGAAGGGGCCGGGCGCTACCCAGACGAGGTTCATGCCGAGGGAGTTGACTATCTCTCGGGCGGGGGGGCGCCGGGGCACCCGCGCCAGCGGGTCGGAGGACGTATCGCCGGGCTTTTGGGCGTCGACGAGGGTCTCCGGCACCACCAGGTCCTCGGGAACGCGCAGGACGGCCTGGCACTGGGGGCAGCGGGCCTTGTGGCCCCACAGTGCCGTGGCCAGCTTCAGTTTGCAGCCACACTTGGGACAGGGGGAAATGACGTCCCCCGGAGGTTGGGACGGCGCCGTGCTACCTGGGAGGGAGGTGGGCGCAGCCCGGGGCTTCGGGGCCGTGGTTGCCGGACGCCGGGCGGGCTGCGGGACGGGGGGCGGCGAAGCGGGAGCGGGTGGCTCGACGATTCGCTGGGCGGAGCGATTGAGGTAAGCGGTGAGCGCCCGGGCCAATTCTACCATGCTGGGGTAGCGTTCTTCCGGCTTTTTAGCCACCGCCTTCAGGCAGACGACCTCCAGGTCGGGCGCCAGGTCGGCACGATGCGATGTGGGCGACGCGGCCGGGGTATTGAGGATCTGGTTGAACAGCGACCAGAGGTTGTCCGCGTGGAAGGGCGGCCGGCCCGTCAGCAGTTCGTAGAAGATGATGCCGAGGCTGTAGACGTCGGTCGCCGGGCACAGGGCGGTGGGGTCGTTGGTGATCTGCTCGGGCGACATGTAGGCGGGGGTGCCGAGGGTTTCGCCGGTGCTGGTCAGGCGCTGCTGCCCCGGCTTGAGCGAGCGCGCCAGGCCGAAATCCATGAGCATCGGCTCGTCGTTGGCGCGCACCATGATGTTGTGCGGTTTCAAATCGCGGTGGATGACCTGCCGCTGATGCAACGAGGCGAGGGCCAGGGCCACACGGCGCACCAGCTCGGCGGCGCGGCGCTGCGTCCATTCCTGCTTGGGGCCGACGAGGCGGTTCAGGGGGGTGCCCTCGATGAAGGGCATAATCAGGTAGTGGAACCCGGCGGCCTCGCCGACATCGTAGACGGGGCAGATGTACGGGTGGTGGATGCTCCGCGCCAGTTCCGCCTCCAGGTGGAAGCGTTGGACGGCCTCCTGTCCCTCCTCCTCGCGGAAGTGGAGGACCTTGAGGGCGACGCGGCAGTTGAGCTGGGTGTCGTCGGCGAGGTAGACCGTCCCCATGCCGCCCGCGCCGATCTGGCGGATGATCCGGTAGTGCCCCAACTCGGGCGGCAAAGTTGTCGGCACGGGCATGGCCTGGCGTCTCTCTCCGGCGAGAACTTTTCTTCCCCCCTGTTCATCATACAATCGCCCCGCAGCCGTGCAACCAATTGTTTGCCCGCCCAGCACCGCCTGTGTGGGGTAGCCGCATTCGCCAGAACGCGAGTCCGTCGCCCCCGCGTTCTGGCGAACGCGGCTACGAGGGCGGAGCAAGTTGCGACAGCCAGTGTTTCTGGAGCAGGGCGGTCAGCTGCTGCCACACCTCCTCGGCAGACGGGGACCCGGCGCCGCGGGCCCAGGCCTCGGTGGCAGCACGCAGACACGCGACCGCCTCTTCGTGCAGTCCCGGGGCCGCCGTCAAGGATGCCGGCGCGGGGGCAGGCGGCTCAGCGGGCGCGGACGCCTTCGACGGGGCGGGGCGGCTGTTGGTGCGCCGGCCATCGAGGGCCTCGTTGCACAGCTCGTCGGCTCGCTTGTTCTGCTCGCGCCGGACATGGCGGAACGCCACCGGCTGCTTGAACTGCCGTCGCAGCCGCACCGCCTCCTCGTACAGCGGCCGCAGCTCCTCGTTCTTGACGCGGTATTCGCCGTTGAGCTGCTTGACCATCAGCTCGCTGTCGCTGTGGAAGACAACGCGATCGTCCGGCGCCAGCTCCAGGGCGTGCTCCAGGGCGCGCACCAGGGCGGTGTACTCGGCCTGGTTATTCGTCATCTCGCCCAGGCAGCCAGCCTCCTCGACCAGCAGCTGGCCATCGCGCGTGATGACATAGGCATACGCAGCCGCCCCGGGATTGCCGCGCGAGGCGCCATCGGTGTTAATCGTCAGCAAGCCAGTTTCCGCCATCACGACTCCTTGAATTGCACGATGAGCGGCAGGCTGGGGGCACCCGCACAGCGGGTGCCCCCAGCCCGCCGCTCGCCGTGGGCCGGTTGTTGCGTCGAATTGTAAGTGATAGGGTGAAAAGGCGTCAACCGCCGACGGGGCTCAGGAGGAGGACCCCCGATGAGTGTGGAGAGTCCGCGTCTGTTGATTCTCGAAACCTCGGGGCGCTTCGGTCACGTCGCCGTGGCCCGGGGGGAGACTCTCCTTGCCCGGTCGCGCCTCGACGAGGCACGGCGGCAAGCCCGCGATCTGGCGCCAGCAGTGTCGGAGTTGTTGCGCAGCCAGGGCTGGAAAGCGCGCGACCTGCAAGGCGTGATCGTCAGCCTGGGTCCCGGCAGCTACACCGGCCTGCGCGTCGGCATCATCTCCGCAAAGGCGCTCTGTTACGCCATCGGCTGTCCGCTGGTCGGGGTCGAGACCTTTGCTGCCATCGCGGCCCAGGCTCCGGCGCAAGCGGCCCGCCTCGACGTCCTCACCGACGCCCAGCAGGACAAGGTCTACGTCCAACCGTTCGCGCGGTCAGCGGACGGCGCCTGGCGGTCCACAGCGCCTTTGAGCATCCGCACGGTTGACGATTGGCTGGCCGGCCGCGACGCGGAGGCGTGGGTGAGTGGTCCCGGCATCGACGCCCACACCCAGCGGTTGCCGGCGGCAGTGAGCCTTGTCCCCCTGGAGCTGCGCATACCGCAGCCGGAGAGTCTGCTGCGACTCGGGCTGGAGCGATATGTGGCGGGAGAGCGGGACGACGTGTGGACGCTGGAGCCGATCTATCTGCGGCCCAGTTCGGCGGAGGAGCAGTGGCAGCGCCTGGGCAGGGGATGAACGGGGGCGAATTAGCCCGACGCGCCAGCGAGGTTCGCTGCAACCCTCGCTGGCGCGTCGGGCTAAACGGTGTCGATCAGGCGTCGCCGAGCAGCATCGGCACCTTGTCACGGAGAAGAGCGATCTCCTGCTGACTCTCGCCGAGGTAGGCGAGCAAATGCAGATCGTCGCGCGTGACGGTGCCACCAGTCAAGAGCCACGCTCGGACGCGGAACAACTTGTAGAGCTTCACCAGTTTGCGGTCGCTGATGAAGATGCGGTCTTCGCGCACGAGCGTCTTGACCAGGCGCTGGAACTCGTCGAAGACCTCGGCGGGGAAGAACACCTGGCGGTCGTTGTGCTCGTCGTTGCGGCCAGCGCGGTGGCGCTTCGAGAACGTCATCGTCAGGTAGCGGTTCGCCTTGAGAACGTCTTCGAGCGACGCGTGGCTCTCGACCCACGGCTTCTGATTGAGGCCCTTGTACACCTCCGATTGCAGGCCCAGGTCGATCAACTCGGTGAAGTGGTGCTCCTGGACCGAGCGGCTTTCGGCCTTGAGACAGAAGCGGTCCTTGAGGGCCGCCAGCTCTGACTGTTCGGGGATCTCGTTGGTCGCCGCGAACAGGATGCGTAGCCGGACCGGCTGCGGCACGCCGTCCTGGTAGAACTTCTTCTCGTTGATGATCGTGAGCAGGATGTTCAGGATCGCCGAATTCGACTTGAAGATCTCGTCGAGGAAAGCGAGGCGGCAGGTCGGCAGCTTGCCCTGTTCGCGACGGATGTAGCGTCCCTCGCGGAGCTGGCTGATATCGATCGGCCCGATGATCTCCGACGGCTCGGTGAAGCGCGTCAGCATGTACTCGAAGTAGTCCTCGTCGGCGATGCCCAGCGCATCCTTGAACTTGAGCACCAGGTCCGACTTGGCGGTACCGGGCGGGCCGACTAGCAGCAGCGGCTCCTGCGCGATGGCGGCCACCACCATCAGGTCAATCAGGTTCTGTTTCTCGACGAAGAACCGTCCCAGCGAGGTGCGGAAGCGGTTGAGGCGCTTGCGCAGATCTTCGGCCTCTTCCTGGAGTTCTTCATAGGTCCACTCCTCGCGGACTTGGCCGTTGTTTGTCAGTATCTTGGTCGCCATCTTCGCGTATCCTGTAGTTGTGAGTCGTTCGTTCTCATTCAGATCGCCGGGCCTCTGCAGGGGCACCGCAAGCGGCGGACCTCTTTAGTGCGCCTGCGCCTTCAGGGCGTGGAAGTCGCGGTGGATTCGGCGACGCACGATGAACTCGTCGTCGTCGAGCCAGCGGCGGGCGTCGGCACCCAGCGCCGAGTCCTCGTTAACCACCGCCATCACCACCGCCTCGACCACGTCCAGCTGCAACAGACTGTAGTGCGTGTTGGTCGTGAACGTGTCCTTGATCCCTTGTAACCGATGGAACAACTCCTCCAGCCGCTTCTGGGCCGCCTCGACCGGCGCCTGCCCGACCGTCAAGGCATAGGCCCGCGCCAGTGGCGCCTGTTCGCGGGCGTGCAGCTCATGCTTGAACAGAAGCGAGCGCACCGCGTTGATGATTGGCTCTGCCTGCCGTTCACGGCCGAAGTAGAGCCAGCCGCCCGCGACGTGCAGCAGCGCCCGCAGCGCCACCGCACCATTACGGTCCGACTTCACCTCGAAGTGAGCGACATCCTGGCCGTCGAGGATGGCGTCGGCCATCCGCCGCAGCAGGACGTCGATCTCCTCGCGCATGCCGAGCTTGCGCAGGCCGCGAAAACTGTGCTCCGCGAGCGTGTCGAGTGTCCCAATGGCTCCCGCGTTGCCGCGCTGCGACTGGAGCAGGTTGGCGAAGCGACCGACCAGTGCCTGCACCATGTCCTTGCGGTCGAAGTGGGCGGCAACAAACAGCCCCTTTTCCAGCAGCCGCGCCTGCTGCTCCAGCACGACGGCATCCTTGACCTCGGGCAGCGCGTCGTAGGCCGGCAGTAGCTGAGCGAGCATATCGAGGGCGAATTCCTCGCTGACGCGCGGCGCCAGGTTCAGGGCGGTGCTGAGAATGCTCACCCGCGCCTCGACTCCCTTGTTGCCCTTGAGAGCGTGCGTCCCCAGCAGGCGGTTGGTCCGCTCGACAATCTCCTTGCGGTCGGTCAGGTCGATCAGGTCGGACAGCGCCTTCTCCAGTTCGCTGGTCTTGGCGCTCCAGGGCCGATACGGATCGACCTTCTGCTCCGGCTCGAGGATGCGCGAGTGCTGCCGCAGCCGCTCGACAAGGTAGCGCTTCATGCGATCCTTCTCGAGGGGGGCCATGTCGTCGGCCGGCAGCGGCCCGGAGTTGCGCTTGCCCTCCTGGGCGATCTTGATCCGATAGGCGTAGGCCTTGAACAGGGCCAGGTGCGCCTCGTCCTTGGCCGTGAGGACCTTCTTCGCCTCGTCCTGCAGCCTGCGGCTGGCGTCGATCTCGCCGAGGCGGGCCAGCCCGTAGGCGAAGATCAGCTTGATGTACGCCTGCGTCTCGTCGCTGCCCTGGCCGTTGACGGGGTCTTTCGACCACGAGTGGGCCATGCCGCACAGGTTGCCCATCCATTGACGGACGGCGCGATAGCGCTGGCTCGTCGGCTGGCCGGAGTAACGCAGAAAACCCGGCAGGTCCTGCTCGGGACGCAGGCCGTTGCGGAACAGACGTTCCAGCAGCCGGTCGCGGGCCCGGGCCAGGGCGAGCACGTCGCCGCCAGTCAGCTCCACGAACGCCGACCACGCCAGCCAGGTGGCACGGATCGACAGCAAGCTCTCGTGTGCCTCAAGGAAGCGCTGCACCGTGTTGAGCCGCTGCACCAGCGCCGGCAGTCGCGGCGTGCGGCGAGCTGCCCAGACGAGGTACGCCCCCAACGGCGGTTGGTCATTCGCCCACAAGGCATTCATCCAGCAAATACCGGCATCGTCCGTGTTCTTCAGCGCCAGATTGAGATCGGCCATCTCCGGCCAGAGGGCCTTGCGCTCGTCGACGTCCAGTTCCCCCTCGATCTCGACGAAGCGCTCCTCGAGGGCCTCCAGTTTGATCTTCAACTCACTTGGCTGGACCTTCTGCAACGCCGGGGCCGGGTCGTTGTCCTCCACCAGCACTTCCTTTTGCGGCCGATCGAGCTTGACATCGGGCATGTCGAGGGCTTCCATCGCCGCGCCGGTGCTCTTGCCGGCGTTGGGGTTGCGGCTGCGTTCGGGGGCCGGCGGTTTCTTCGGCCTGGACGGCTCGTCCTCGTTGCAGACGAACGACTCGAAGTCGAACGTCGTCGACGCCACCCAGGCCTGTAGCGCCTCGCGGTCGTGCTCGATGATGTAGTCGATCCAGTCAGTCAGCGGGCGGAAGGCGTCCTGCGGCAGCGTCTCGGGGACGAACTGGTTGCCGGCGCCAGGGTAGAGCCAGGTCAGCACGTTGGAGTCATCGGCGAGCAGCTTGCGGACGATGTCGCGGCGCAAGGGAGGGTGCAGCCGCCAGCCGCACGGCAGGAACAGGTTGGGCAACTTGAGAAACGGCCGGAACGCCTCGCCCTTGATGACCAGCACCGGCGGCGGCAACTTCGAGGGCCTCGTCTTCAGGACGATCGTCTGCTTGTCGCGGTGTTCGCCGACGGCGAAAGCGAGGCGATTGAGTAGCTGGTCGTCGGCATTCTGGACGAGGTTGTTCAGCTCCGCGATGGGATCCTCGCGGAGTACCCACAGCTCGGCCGCCTCGGTGCCCCCGCCGCGGGCCAGGGTCAACGGAACCTTCAGTTTCTCTCCGACCTC
The DNA here is from genome assembly GCA_016177925.1 of Planctomycetota bacterium. Lineage (GTDB taxonomy): Bacteria > Planctomycetota > Planctomycetia > Gemmatales > Gemmataceae > JACOUH01. Next base: position 19,976 of record JACOUH010000274.1, read on the forward strand.
GCCTTCCTTCCAGCCGAGCTTCTCGCCGGGCAGGGCGAACTCCATCACCTCGTAGACGTCGCGGAAGAGTCCCTCCGGCAGGAACGTCCACTGCCGCGGCGGACGCAGCAAGATCATCTGCCCAGGCGGCGCCTTGATTTGCCCGATCAGCGGATGCGTCCAGCCCAGCTCGACCCAAACGCGCGACCCGACGACCTTCTCGACGAAAGCACGCGTCGCGTCGGGGCCGTGCGGGTCGAGGGCGCGCAGCAACGAGTAATAAGGCGGGCCGACCACGCGCAGCAGGGCGCGGACGTCTCCCTCATCCTTCTTGCCGGCCGTCTCTTCGAGCCAGCGATAGCTCTGGCGGTCGTTGCCGAGGCGAAGGATCTCGATCGCCATGCGGGCAAGTTGTTGTCCGCCGGGAAGGTCGAACAGAACGGCGGACTGCTCGGCTGGGGCGAGCCCCTCGCCCTCGCGGTGCAGCGGGATCATCTCCAGCCAGCAGCTGACCTTGCGCAGGGCGACGTTCCCGCTCCTCTTGGCGCCCTGGACGCCGAGGCGGCGCAATTCGGCCTGTGCGTTCTTCGACAGGCTGGCGGGTGTATCGATCCACACCCCGCCCTCGTCATCGAGGCCGGCCAAGGCAGGAGCCTGCGAGGCGGCCGCCGGGACGGCGCCGTCGATCATCGCGAGCCGCAGCGTATCAATATCCGGAAACTTCAGGATCATGTTCTTCGCCGGGTGTATGGGCCGGTCGTTTTTGTCAATGTCCTTGCTCTTGCGCCTTGCGTTCGGCTTGCTGGCCGGAGGTGACCGGCACGGGCGGCTCCTTCGCCTCCTCCTCGCGCTCGACGACGATCTTGCCGACTTCGGTCGCCTTGATGATGTTTTGCCCGATCAGCTTCTCGACGAGTGCCTTGTGCTGCTGCTCGTGCTCGTGCGGCAGCGCGTCCTCATCGGAGCGCAGCGAGATGATAATATCTTTTTTCCCCGTCGCAGGATCGCAGCGGAGACGGATGGTCAGTTCAGGCATGATTCCTCCGGATAGTCAGTGCGTCGTGCGTGCCTCTTCTCCTGCGCTCCCGGGCATCTATGGAAGCCGTTTGATTGTGACCTTGCCGCGGGAGCGGACTTGGACCTTCAGCTCGTACCCGGTCAAGAGTCCCATACCGACCAGCGGATCCGTGTCGGCTTCATCCACGAGAACGCGACGCTCTCGGCGGTCCCACACCACTTTGGCCTCGTAGACGTCGAAAAGGCACGTCCTGCCGTCGGCCAAGATACCACGGCCGACGCTGTGCCAGCGCAGTCCCAAGGCGGCGACCAACGCGGGCGGCAACGTGAGCCCCGATGTATAACCTGTGTCGATGACGGCTTCGATCTCCTGCTCTCGCCGGCGAGGTCCGCGTATCCTCAAGCGGATGCGGGCTTCCCGTGCCCTGACCACCCCGGTTATCATGACTCTCCCCGCAGTTCGCGCCCGCCGAAGCGATGGAGATAGGGCGAGCCGACCCGCATTAACCAGATTTGGGCGTCCGGAATGCGGCTGCGCAACCGATCACACGCCGCCAGTTCGTCCGCTTCGATCTCGTACGCGCCCGTCTCAATGTCGATGGCCACGAACTTGCCCTCGTCTTCAGGCTTCAGGTTCGGGCGGACCTCGCTCTCGTAAAGGGCATCACCACGCCGGGCGAACTCTTCTTTGCTGTAGCGGCGTTGCACAGGAGCCATGATCTTCCTCCGCTTTTCGTATCATTCGGCGACGTCGCCTGTCCCTTACGCCGCCTCCACGGCAGCGTAGACCTTGCCCTTCTTGGTCAACCAGGCCACGTCGCCCCGCTCGGCGTGCTCCTTGATCTCCCGAAGGAATTGAACCGTTTCCGCTTCGTAGCACGGCTCGCTCGGGTCATCGACCGGGATGACCATCTCGACCTCGACCGCAACCACGTACTTCTCGGTCTGAATCAGCCGTGTCCGCTTGATTCGCTGTCCGGGAATACGCATGACGAACCTCTGTCGAGGAAGTTGTCCGCTTAGCGCCAAAGCTCATCCCACATCTGGTTCATCTTTCCTTCCTTGGCCCCGCATTGCCGCGCAGCCTCTTTGGCCTCCACCTCGGTGAAAACATGGTAGGCGCCGCGTGCCGTGCGGAAGACCAAGTACGTGCGACCGTCTTTCCCCTTGACGGTTCGCATCTCCAACCCCAATCCCCGCTTTTTCGCCTTGATCGACATGGCTTCTCCAATCAAGCTCATCGTAAAGTCGCGTTGCGTCCTTGCTCCAGATGGTCTATACGTCGCGCGTCCTCTTCATCGGGGCTGTTCCCACGATCCAGGAATGCGATCAATCCCGGGGCGTAGGGGAAGGAGCAGCCGCATTTCGTTGCTGAGTTTTTCAAGGTCGTCGAAGAAGGCCCGAAGCATCTGGAGATGCAATTCACGACTCTGTTCGCACGGTTTGGAATGCAAGGGATTATGGCAATCCTTCCCCGCTTTGTCTGCCAGCATCCCGGCAACGTATTCAACGAACATCAAACTGACCTGCCAGAACGCTAGTTCGTTTGATGCTTTCGCGTCAGAAACGCTGTATTCCAGAGAACAACCCGGTTCTCGAAAAACTGTTCGTTTTGCCCGTTCGTCAGCGTGGCGCATTATAGACTTAAGTGGTTCGGGATAAACGAAACCCTCCGATGAATTGTAGATCTTGTCCAATGCAGCCTTCACGATGTTCCATCCTTCTTGAACTGGCATGGGTTTTCCTCCTCTTTGCTGAGACTGTAGCAAGGAAGTCGGGTTGTTGGCCCTGGCCGTCGAACTACGGCCAGAGCGGGTGCCATGCTTTCGAGGCCCCTCCCGGGCAGGAGCTTGCGCCGCGGCGAGGAAA
>JACOUH010000001.1 GCA_016177925.1 Planctomycetota bacterium
AAGGAGGCGCAAGCGCTCATTGCCCGACACAAGGGAGCGAAGATGTTCCACGGCCTCGTCCGCGCCACGCACGACAACCCGTTCGGCTACGAGATCGAGTTGCTGCACCTCGTCGGTCCCGACAAGGGCGGCAATGGCGTCGTCTTCCACGGCGACTCCAAGACGATGCCGGTCCTCGATCAGAAAAAGTGATCCCCCACGGAGTGACGACATGCGCCGGTTCCGCATCGTCCTTCTGATCGCGCCTCTACTGCTGACGCTGGTCCTGTCCGCGACCGCGGCGCCGCGCTTCACCGACGTGACCGCGGCGTCGGGGATCAAGATCGCTGCCAATACCGGCGTCGGTGGCACCAACCCGCACGGCGTCGCCGTCGAGGACTTCAATGGCGACGGCCTCTTTGACATCATCATCGTCACCTTTGGCAAACCACACGTCCGCTACTTTCGCAACCGCGGCAACTTGAAGTTCGCCGACGTGACCAGGGGCTCCGGCCTGGAGAACTTCGAGGGCGAGGGCACGGGCGCCGCTGTCGCCGACTTCGACCGCGACGGCATCCTCGACGTCTACCTGACTTCTCTGCGCAAGGGAGCGTCGCGCCTCTACAAGGGCAAGGGCGACGGCACTTTCGTCGACGTCAGTGCGAAGGCCGGCGTGCTGGTGCAGACCGCTCGCTCGTGCGCCTGGTGCGACTTCGATCACGACGGCTACCCCGACCTGTACGTCACCAATCCGAAGGGGGCCAACCACCTGTTCCACAACAACCGCGACGGCACCTTCACCGACGTGGCGAAGAAGGCCGGCGTCGACCTGGCCGATCGCCACAGTCTTGGCTGCGCGTTCGGCGATGTCGACGGCGACGGCTGGGATGACCTGTTCGTGACCAGTTACGACTCGCAGGTCAGCGCCCTGTTCAAGAACATGGGCGATGGCACGTTCCGCGATGTCACCGCGCAAGCGGGGCTCGGTCGCCGCGCCTCTGCCGTCGGCTGTGTCTTCGCCGATGTCTTCAACCGCGGCCGGCTCGACCTGTACGTCACGACCGATTCCTGGTTGTCGGGGGCCAACTACACCGAGGCCCAGCTGCGCCAGATGAAGCACACCGTCGAGCCCAACGTCCTGTACGAGAACAACGGCAATGGCACGTTCAAGGCGCTGACCGTACCGGAGCCGGGCTACAAGACGCTGTCACACGATGCGGTGCTGGAGGACCTCGACCACGATGGGCTGGTCGACCTTTACGTCGGCGTCGACGCCCAGAGCGGTAACAAGTGGGCGACCAGCAAGGGCGGTAACCCACTCTGGACGCGAGTCGGCACGGACTGGAAAGAGGTCGGCAAGGCAGCCGGCGTCAAGTTCGAGGGCAACTGCGTCTGCGTCCCTGCCGCCGACTTCGACAACGACGGCGACCTCGACCTGCTGCTCGTCAACTTCTATTCCAACGTCGTCCTCTATCGCAACGAGACGAATGACAGCAACTGGCTGCGCGTCCGGGCGGTCGGCAATCGATCAAGCCGCGACGGGATCGGCGCGAAGGTGTACGTCTATCCAGAGAACGAGCCGTCGAAGCGGGTGGGCTTCCGGCAGATCCAGTCGGGCAGCGGTTACGGCCGCTGCTCGCCGCTGGAGGCGCATTTCGGCCTGGGGAAGAAGCCGACGGCGAGTTACCGCGTCGAGGTTCACTTTCCGGGAGGGAAGAAACGAGTCGTCCCAGATGTCAAGCCGGGCCGAATCCTCAGCGTGAAGGAGGAGGATTCGTAACAACCTGCCGGCCGGCCCGGAGTGCCAAGGACGGAACTCCTTTTCTCACTGGTACTTCGGATGTTTCTGGGATGGTGAGCGGATGTTGTGAAAATCGTGTTATTGTTCTTGCAGGTCGTTCGTCGCTGCCCGTCTTTAAGGAGTGTGGGACTCGTCGCACTTTCTCATCAATTCTCGGCATGGACTCGGTTCAATCATGGAACACGAATCGGCCACCCCTCAATGGGATGTTCTGACCGCTGAGTTGCGAGCGTATCGCGATCAGCAGAAGCAGACGTGGGGCGATGTCGACAGTGCCCTGATGGGTCGATACCTGGCCGGCGAGGCGACCACGGAGGAAAGAAGTCGCGTCGAGGCGAGTTTTGACCAACACCCCGACCTCCGCATCCTCGCTGATCTTGTCCGCGATGTCCTTGGCGAATGTCAGCCGGTCCCTTCCCAAACATCCGTTCAGCAAGCTGAGCCCGAAGTCACTCATCCTCGCCTGCTTCCCTTTACCAAACAGCCCAAAGTTCGGCATCCTTTCCTTGTGCGTCTCCGGCGCAACGGGGCCCTGGCTGCGGCAGCCTGCCTGCTGCTGGCGCTGGGCGTGACGCTGGGCAGCCAACCGCTGCCGTCTGCCGACACGGTTGCCAGCAACGGCTGGGAGGACTTCAAGGCAAATCGCGACGGCGACAGGAACGACCAATTCTTCTCTCGGGACGCAAATTCCGCGGAACGCCGCGCGCCACGTGCGGGTGAACGCGCCATGAAGCAGGACTCTCCGCCGTCGCGGTCGCTGGAGCTGCTGGCGACCAATCTCGAGAAGGCCCGGGAGCGGCGCTCCCACGACTCGATCAAGGAGGTCGCGCTGGGGGTCGAGTCCTACCTGGCCAAGGCGTCTCCCGAAACATACGCTCACACGAGTTTTCACTCCGTGCCTTCGCCGGTCGCGCCGGACCCTGTGCCAGGCGGCGGGCTGGGCGCAGCAGGAACCACCGTCCGCAGCTTTGCAGCAAAAGACGCCCCTGGCCCGCAGCCGGAGCGGGTTCTGGCGGATGCCGCGGTGGTGCTGACGCGCGGCCTGGAGCAGGACGACCGGCCGGAACTGCAGCAGCAGTGCTGTGAGGCCCTCGCCCGGATGGGCCCGGTCGCCGTTCCCGCCCTCGAGGACACCCTGAAGAGAGCACGGAGCCCGCGCCAGCAGCAGGTTGTCGTCCACGTCCTGAAGCAGATGGGGCCCGTCGCCCAGCGCGCCGCCCCAACGCTGGCGTGGGTTGCCGACAAGGGGCTGGAGAAGGCGGTCCGTGGCCAGGCCGAGGAAGCGCTCCGCTTCGTCGATCTTCCCTGCGGCTCGGCCGGTGTCAACGATGTCGACCGCGTCCTTGCCGATCAGTCGCGGCGGCACCTCAACCAGCGCATCCAGGCGGTGTGCCGCAAGCATCACGTCTGCTTCGTCGCCGAAACGGTCCGCTGCCTGCCCGACGATACCGCGAAGATCATCCCGGTCGTCGATGGGACGAGACGCGAACAGGTAGTGGCCCGCTGGGCCGAGGTGCGCCGCCGTCAGGTCGGGGCGGAGGACGGGGTCTATTTCCTGATCTGCCAGGACCCGCCTGCCGTGCATGTGGCCCTGGGGAAGGACGTCAAGGCGAAGGTCCCGCTGCGTCTGACGGAGCAGTCGCTCAGCGGTCTGCTCCGCACGCACCTGCAAGACAAGGACAAGGGGCTCGAGAAGGCGGTTCGCCTCGTCGAACACGAGCTATCCCGCGCCCGGTGAGCCCTTGTGGGGCAAGTTTCCAACTTGCCTTTGGCAGAGGCAAGTTGGAAACTTGCCCCACCGTCAGGGCAGCTCGACCTCGGCGGGGGCGAGGACGAACTCGTCCTGGCCCTCGGGCGGGGCGGCAAGCGATAGCTCCTTCACGCGCCAGCCCGCATGACGCACCACACCACGGAAGGGAGGTTGCCCGGTCACATTGCCGACCAACTGGATCGCCGAAGGATCGAAACCGCTTGCGACCGTCACCGTGCTCCCCTCCGCCTCGGTCAGCACCGGTTCGAGGGTGAGATACTTCCGCAGTGTCGCCTGGGCCTTGGGCTGAATGTCGCGCACCGCCGCCGCAATCTGCCCATCGTCCGCTCCCTGGAGGTTCTCCTCCATCAGGAAGTCGAGCAGCCGGCTCTCGCGCTGCAGCACGGTCAGCAGACGCAGCGGAGCGCCCGACGGCTTGACCGGCTTAGGTGGCTCCGGGGGGGGCGGATTCAGAAGCGGCGACAGCTGGACTGCAAAGTCGGGATCGCGCAGCGCCTTCGTGAACGCTTGCCAGGCCAGCCCGAACCGCGCGAAGCCGCCGTTGGCCAGCACGAACAACACGAACAGGACCGCCACGCCAACCAGCGTGAGGAGGACTGCCACCATCGGTTCCATGCGCGTCTCTTTTTTCTGAAAGAATCCTTGCGACGACCGGGCTCTCGCTGGTGTTCTATGAACTGGCCCCATTCCAGTCGCCCGCCGCCGGTCACCTAACTTTTTCGGTAAAATTTCCCCGACCCGGGGAAAAAGCGCTTGACAAAACCAGACACGTTGTCTTACTCTGTCTCAGACAAGGCGTCTCAGTTGTGGCCGTGATCCCCGATCGCCCTTCCTTTGAAGTCTGTCATGGACCGAACCACGACCCCGCACGATGTCCCCGATGCCGAGATGAAGGTGCTGGAGGCCCTGTGGGAAATGGGGCCGGCGACAATCCGCCAGCTCACCGACGTGCTCTATCCTGATGGCGGCGATGCCTCGTATGCCACCGTGCAGAAGTTGCTGGAGCGACTGGAGCACAAGGGCTACGTCGACCGCGACCGCAGCACGCACGCGCACCGCTTCTTCGCGGTGACCGACCGCGACACGCTGGTCAACCGGCTCGTCGGTCAGCGGTTACGGGTGATGGCGGAGAAGTTGTGCGGGGGCATGATGGCTCCGCTCCTGACGCACCTGGTGCGAGCGGAGGCGCTGACCCCCGAGGAGCGGCGGGAACTGCGCAACCTCATCGACCAACTCGACCGCAAGAACCACGCCCGGGACAAGCGCCGCTGACCTGCCGCTTGCGGCCCCCTCTTCTGACCCTCTCCCTCCGGGGGGGGAGAGGGTAGGGTGAGGGGGCCGCAAGCGGCGGAAGAAGGGATCCTCAACTCCGAAAGCGATCGACCATGACGACCTTTCTTCATGTCGCTCTCGCGAACTTGGCGGTGGCCACTGTATTGGCCCTCCTGGCAGTGCTGGCCGGACGCTTTTCGCGTCGGCCAGCCCTGGTACACAGCCTCTGGCTGCTGGTGCTGCTCAAGTTGATCACCCCGCCGCTGGTGCCGCTGCGGATCATCCCGTGGCCCGAGCAGCCTGCCGTCGAGGAATCCGAGGCCGCGGCGGACCGGCAACTCGAGGCGGGAGCGTCGGCGGCTGTGCCGCCGGCAGCGCTGGCTCCCGTGTCCGCAACGGCGGGAGTGTCGCAGGTGACCGTCCTGTATGAGATAAGTCCCGGCGTGCTGGTCGACCCCAAGACCAACCAGGTCGTCCGCGATCCCATGCAGTTTGTCGTTCCGCAGCCGATGCCGTCCCGGCCATTGCCGTCCACGGACGTGATGAACGGCTTCGAGGTCGCCGCGTCTCCTGCGGAACCTATCCCGGGACCCGCGGCAGAGGCGACTGCCCCGGCGCCGACTCCCGCGTCCTGGTGGTCGGGCAAGAACTTGCTTTTGCTCGCCGGTTGGCTGTGGGTCGCCGGGGCGGTGGCGTGGTTCGTGTGGACGGCGCTCTGCCTGCTGCGATTCGCAAGGATGCTGCGCTGCGCGGTGCCAGCGCCGGCGGAGTTGCAACAGGAGGCGCGGGCACTGGCAGCACGGTTGGGGCTGCGCCGCTGCCCGAGCGTGTGGCTGGTGCCAGGTGCCCTGCCGCCGATGGTGTGGTCCGCCCTGGGACGCACCCGCTTGCTGTTCCCCATCGGCCTGCTCGACCGTCTCGACGACGAGGGTCGTGCCAGCCTGCTGACCCACGAACTGGCGCACCTACGGCGCGGCGATCACTGGGTACGCTGGCTGGAGCTGATGGCCGCGGGGCTGTACTGGTGGTGCCCGCTGACGTGGCTGGCTCGCCGCCGGCTGCACCAGGCCGAGGAAGAGTGCTGCGATGCCTGGGTCGTCGGCGAGCTGCCGCCGCGCGCCTACGCCGGTGCCATCCTCGAGGCCCTGGACTTCCTGGCCGGCGCCTCGGCCACCCTGCCCGCGGTCGCCAGCGGCCTGGGACGGCTCGGTGCCATCAAGCGCAGGCTTACCTCCATCATGCAGTGCAGCACCCCCAAGCGCCTGTCGGCCGGGGGCTGGCTCGCTGTCCTGGCCCTCGCCGCCCTGCTCCCCGTCCTGCCGACGCCTGCCCCTGCCCGTGCCGCGGAGAAGGAGAAAACCGCTCCGCCAAAAGAGCTATCCACCCTGCCACCAGCCCCGGCCGCTCTCGTGGAGGACGAGGAACCGATCACGTTCCGGTCGACGCCGATGACCCTTCACCCAGCCCCGCTGCCGTGCGAGAGTGCGGTCCTCTCCCGCGATGGCATGCTGCTGGCGACGGCTCACGGTTGGAGCCAGACACCCGGTGAGGCGCGCGTCTGGGACGTGAAGACCGGACAGTCCCGTTTCGTCTTCCGCGAGCCGCGCGGGGTGCGGAGCGTCGCCTTCTCGCCCGACGGCAAGTTGCTCGCCGCCGGCGACTTCAGCGATCTCATTAAGGTCTATGACGTCGCCAAGGGTCAACTCGTCTTCGTGCTGCGCGGGCACACGGGGGCGGTCAACTCGGTGGTGTTCAGTACCGACGGCAAGCGGATCGCCTCGGGAAGCCTCGACAAGACCGCCCGCGTGTGGGACGTTGCCACGGCGCAGGACGTCAGGACCTTCGAGGGACACACCGACTGGGTCCTGAGCGTCGCCTTGTCGTCAGACGGCAAGACGCTGCTTTCGGGTAGCCGCGACAAGACCGCGAAACTGTGGGACGTCGAGACCGGCAAGGAGAAACGCACGCTGCAAGGACACACCGAGGGGGTCGAGGTGGTAGCCTTCGTGCCGGACGGCAAGACGGCGGCGACCGCTTCCTGGGACATGACGGTCAAGCTCTGGGACCCCGACACCGGCAAGGGCAAGGGCACCCTGCTGGCGCACAACAGCAGCGTGCTGGGGCTGGCTTTCTCCCCGGACGGCAAGACGATGGCGACTGGCAGCTACCAGTCGATCAAGCTCTGGGACGCGACGACCCTCGCCGAGAAGGGCAGCCTCGACGGGCATACCAACTCGGTCTTCTGCGTCTCTTTCTCAGCCGACAGCAAGCGCCTCGCCTCCGGCAGCACGGATGCGACAGCGCGACTGTGGGACGTCGAGAAGCTCAAGGAAATCACTCTCTTCCAGAGCCGAGAAAAGCGCGACGAGGAGCGGTCGCCGATCCTCGCCGCGGTCTACGCGCCGAGCGGCAAGGTCCTCGCCCTGGGGGTCGAAGACCGCACCGTCGAACTGCGCGACGCCACCAGCGGCCGGCTGATCGCAACGCTGACCGGGCATGAGGATCCTGTGACCTGCCTGTCGTTTGCGCCCGATGGCAAGGTACTGGCGACCGGCAGCCCCGACACGATGGTCCGCCTCTGGGACGTGGCCAAGGGGAAGGAGCTGCGGACGCTGGAGGGGCACACGTCGTGGGTGTACGCCGTGGCGTTCAGCCGCGACGGCAAGACGCTTGCCTCCGCCGGCTATGACAAGGTCATTCGCCTGTGGGACCCCGCCTCCGGCAAGGAGAAGGGCAAGCTCACCGGACACACCGCCTCGGTGCGCGGCCTCGCCTTCTCGCCCGACGGCAAGCTGCTCGCGTCGGCCGGCGGCGACAAGACCGTTCGCCTGTGGGACCTGACCAAGCTCGAAGAGAAGGCCGTCCTGAAGGGACACGAGGGAGCGGTGCTGGCGGTGGCGTTCTCGCCCGACGGCAAGACGCTTGCCACGGCCAGCGCCGACCACACGGCCCGGCTGTGGGACGTCGCCACGGGGACCGAGCGGGTGCTGCTGAAGGGCCACACCGGCGAAGTGCTGTCGCTGGCATTTTCGCCGCGCGGCCGATCGCTGGCGACGGGCAGCCAGGATCGCTCGGTGCGCCTGTGGGACCCCGACACCGGTGCTGTGCGGGCGACCCTCCAGGGACACGCCGACGGCGTGACCGGGGTCCTGTTCAGCCCGGACGGCAAGACACTCGCCTCGGCCAGCCTCGATAAGAACGTCAAATTGTGGGCGGCGTCGGCGACGGCCTTGCGGCCCGGCGTCACGCTCCAGGCGAATAAGGGACAGGTCTTCTTCGCGATCTTCTCCCCCGACGGCCGGCGGCTGGCAACAGGCGGCGACGGCGGCGAGGTAAGGCTATGGGCCTCCCCGCTCGGCCGCGCCGCCGCCGGCTTCCGCGGACCGACAAGCGGGGCATACGCCGTCGCTTTCTCGCCGCGGGGGAACCTGATCGCCTCCGGCCATGCCGACCACTCGGTCCGACTCTGGGACGCCCGGACCGGCCAGGAGAAGACGGTCCTCCAAGGACACAGGGAAAAGATCTTCACCCTGGCGTTCTCGCCGGACGGCAAGTACCTTGCCTCGGTCGGGAGCGAATGGAACTGGGAGGAAGGGAAACCGGGCGAGCTGATCTTGTGGGAGGTGGAATCGAGGAAAAAGCTGGCCGAGTTGGCGGGACACGGCGACATGATCCAGTGTGTCGCCTTTTCTCCTGACGGCAAGCTGTTGGCCACGGGTTGCAAGGACCGGCTGATCCGGCTGTGGGACGTGCGCACGCGCAGGCTCCGGGCTACCCTGTCGGGGACGGGCACCGCGGTCCGTTTCCTCTCTTTCTCACCCGACGGCAAGACACTGGTCTCGTCCGGCTTCGAGCCGGTCCTCCGCCTCTGGGACGTCGAGACGGGAAAGGCTCACGGGACGATTCAGGCGGGCATGGCGGTCAACTGTGTGCTGGTCAGCCCTGATGGGCTCACCCTGGCCGCCTCCCAGGTACATCAGCCGGGGCGCCCGCCGGGTATGGTCAAACTGTTCGACGTGAAGGCGCGGACCGAGAAGCGCCAGTTGCAAGGGTACACCGGCCAGGTGAAGAACATGGCCTACTCGCCTGACGGCAAGCTGCTGGTATCCGCTGGCGGCGGACAGGGTGGCTTCAGCGAAGTCAACGTCTGGGATGCGGCCACGGGTGAACACCGGGCGTCCCTGCACGGCCCGGTCAACTGGATGGAGTCCGTTGCCTTCAGCCCCGATGGCAAGCGCCTCGTCACGGCGTCGCCGATGAACCCGGTCGAGAGCCTGGTGCTGTGGGACATCGCCCCGATGCCGCTCCGTGCCGGTTTGCGCGGGAACCAAGGAGGGATCGCCAGCGGGGCTTTCAGTCCCGACGGTCGCCTGCTGGCCACCGGCGCCTGGACCGGCGCGGTCGAACTCTGGGATGCCGTCAAGGGCGAAGCCGTGGGGTCCCTTCGTGGACACACCGGCGCCGTCCGGACGCTTCTCTTCCTCGACGGCGGCAGGACGCTGGCCAGCGCCAGCGAGGATGGGACGATCAAGCTCTGGGATGTCGCCAAACGGGCGGAGCGCAAGACCTTGCGCGGCCACTCGACGGGCGTCTACGCGCTGGCGCTGTCTCCCGATGGCAAGACGCTGGTGTCGGGCAGCGGCGACTACCGCAACCACAAGCCCGGCGAAGTGCTCTTCTGGGACGTCGCCGGCGGGCAGGAGAAGCCGGTGAAGATCAAGACCGAGCGCGAGGTCTGGGCGCTGTCGTTCAGCCCCGACGGCAAGACGCTGGCCGCGTCGGTCGGCACCGGCAGGGTGTTGCTCTGGGACGCCGAAACGGGAAATCCGAAGGGGGCAGTGTCGGCTCCTTTCATTAGGCCGCTGGCGTTCGCTCCGGGCGGGCGCTATCTCGCGACGGCTTCCGGAATCGACACCGACAGCAACGTGCGCCTGTGGGACACCAGGACGTGGAGTGAGAAGGCGGTCCTGGTGGGGCATCAGAAGATGGTCTTCTCGCTGCGCTTCACGGCCGACGGCAAGACGCTCGCCTCGGCGAGCAAGGACGGCACGGTCCGCCTGTGGGCGGTCCCCGCCGCCGGCGCCGAGATGGTCCGCAAACCCAAACGCTGATGGTTTGCCGCTTGCGGCTTAGCGCTCGCCTGTCCTGACAGGTGAAGGGCGCGCTAAGCCGCAAGCGGAAGAGTTGGAAGGACGACCCCCTGCGTGAATTGGCCTGATCTCGTGAACGATAACCGACAAAGGAGATCTCTCGCATGACCCAGCAACGATGGTGGCCGCTGGCCTGCCTGGCGCTGCTTGCGGCCGGGCCCGCGCCGGGGGCCGACCCGCCCGCCGGCAACAAGGATGCGCTGGCCCTGGCGGCGAAGATCGACAAGCACCTGCAGGCCGGCTGGGACGCCGCCAAGGTCAAGCCGGCCCCGCTCGCCGACGACGCGGAGTTCCTCCGCCGTGCCTCCCTCCACCTCGCCGGCCGCATCCCGTCGGTCGCCGAGGTACGGGCCTTCCTGCGCGATCCCGCGCCGGACAAGCGCGTCCGGGTGGTCGAGCGAATGCTGGCGAGCCCGCGCTACGTCACACACTTCACCAACGTGTGGCGGTCGTGGATGCTGCCGGAGGCCAAGGCCAGCTTCCAGGCACGCTTCCTCGTGCCGGGCTTCCAGGCGTGGCTGCGCAAGCAGCTCGCCGAGAATGTCACCTACAACAAGATGGTGCATGAATTGCTGACCGCCCCGGTCAGTCAGCAGCAGGCGCAGTTCGTCTACGGCGGCAACCAGCAGGCCAATCCGTCGGCCTTTTACATCGCCAAGGAGATCAAGTCGGAGAATCTGGCGGCGGCGACGTCGCGGCTGTTCCTCGGCGTGCGCCTCGAGTGCGCCCAGTGCCACCACCACCCGTTCGCCGATTGGAAGCGCGAGCAGTTCTGGCAATACGCCGCCTTCTTCTCGGGACTGAAGCGGCAGAACCAGGGCGACTTCGCCGTTCCAGGGACGGAGGCCGCTGACAGCAAGGAGATCACCATCCCCGGCTCCGAGCGCGTCATGCAGGCGAAGTTCCTCGACGGCAGCGAGCCGAAGTGGAAGTTCAAGGAACCGACGCGCAAGACGCTGGCCGACTGGGTCACCTCGGCGAACAACCCGTACTTCGCCCGCGCCACCGTTAACCGCATTTGGGAATACTTCCTCGGCACCGGCATCTGCGATCCCGTCGACGAGATGGTCGGCACCGAGAGCAAGCCGAGCCATCCCGAACTGCTCGACGAACTGGCAGCCGACTTCGCTGCTCACAAGTTCGACCTGAAGTTCCTCATCCGAGCGATCACGGCGAGCAAGGCGTATCAGCTGTCCGGCGTGCGGACGCATCCCACCCAGGATGATCCCCGGCTGTTCGCGCGGATGCCGCTGCGCGGCCTGACAGCCGAGCAACTGTGGGACAGCGTCGCCGAGGCGACCGGCTATCGCAGCGGCGGACCGCAGGCCTATCCGGGCGTGTTCATCGCCAATGGGGGCAACCCGCGCGACGCCATCGTGGGCAAGTTCGCCGACCTGAGCGGCAAGGCGACCGAGTTCCAGACGACGATCCTGCAAGCGCTGTCGCTGATGAACGGCAAGGTGATCGAGGACGCGACGGGGTTGCAGGGCAGCGAGACGCTGCTGGCGATCGTCGACAACCCGTTCATGACGACGCGCGACCGCGTCGAGACGCTGTTCCTGGCGACACTCTCACGGCTGCCGAAGGAGAAGGAGCTGAGCCGCATGGTGCGCTACGTCGAGTCGGGCGGCGCCGAGGACGTCAAGGCGCCGAACGACGATGAGCGGCAGAAGCGCCAGGCCCAGGCACTGGCCGATGTCTTCTGGGTCCTGCTCAACAGCGGCGAATTCCTTCTGAAACAGTGACCGCCCCCGAGGTGATACCTGAAATGACCACCACGCGATCTGCAAACGCTCTTTCTCGCCGCGACCTGCTGCGACTGACCGCCGCAGGGTTCGTCGGTGCTTCGATGTCAGGCTGGCTGGAAAACATGGCCGAGGCTGCGGCGAAGGACCCGCAGCGCAAGCGGTCGTGTATTCTGCTGTGGATGAACGGCGGCCCCAGTCAGATGGACACGTTCGATCTCAAGCCCGGACACGCCAACGGCGGCCCCTTCAAGGAGACCGCCACCAACGCGCCGGGTGTCCGCTTCAGTGAGCACCTGCCCAAGCTCGCCAAGCACGGCGACAAGCTCGCCATCGTTCGCTCCATGAAGACGAAGGAGGCGGACCATGGCCGGGCCACGTACCTGATGCGCACCGGCCGGCCGCCCGGCGGCCCGATCCAGTATCCGGTCCTTGGCTCTCTCGTCGCCAAGGAACTGGAGCGCCCCGACAGCGAGCTGCCCGGGTTCGTCAGCATCGCCCCGATCCGCTTCCTCAGTCCCGGCGCCTTCGGTTCCGGCTTCCTCAGCCCGCAGTACGCCCCGCTGATCGTCGGCGAGAACGCCGGCAACTTCGGCGGCGGGCCGCAGCAGGACGCTGCCCAGTTCCTCAAGGTCCAGGACCTCGACCTGCCCACCGGCATCAGTGCCAAGCGCTCGGCGGCACGGGTCAAGATGCTCGATGAGATGGAGGAGGACTTCATCGCCGAGCGGCCGGGCTCCGCCTCGGTCGCTCACCGCGCCGCCTACCAGCGGGCGGTG
>JACOUH010000002.1 GCA_016177925.1 Planctomycetota bacterium
TAGGGTGAGGGCGGGCAGCAACAGCCCGGCGCACGCGCCCAGGCAGATCATCGCTCGCTTCATCGTCCCCCCCTGTTCTTCTCTGCCGGACCGCCGTTGTCCACCACCCGGAACGGGATCGCACCGCCGAGGTCATCACACAGTCGCAGCATGAACTTCCAGTCCTGCGCCCACGGCTCGAGTTGGTTGTTCTGACAGACCTTGACAAGGATCTCGTTGCGACCGGGCTTCAGCGTGCCGGCGCCGACGTGCTGATCCATGCTCAGTCCGTGATGATACTCCTCGCGGCCGAAAACCGGCCGGCCGTTGAGGAAGATCTTGACCGCCGTGTTGCAGCCGGAACGGACCTGCACCCGCTGCTCGCGCGGCGAGTCGATGACGGTCCAGGCGTAGGCGACCGTATTCTTGCGCTTGCCGAGCACCGCGTTGAGATCGACCAGGCCGCGCACCTCGGCGGTCGTGTGTACGACCCAGCGCACCTCGGCCCCGTCCTTGCCCTTGCAGACAGCGCTGGGGTCGACGCCCTTCTCGGGCGAATAGACGGTCTGGTAGCCCTTCTCGCCGGTGTTATCGAACGGCGTGGCCAGCAGCCAGCGGCGGACCGCCCCGTAATGAGCCGTGAGATCGGCCTTGACACCACGTTCCTGTAACCCCTTGGCGGCGGCCTCGACCTGGTCGTCATCGCGGGCGGCGTCAAAGGCCCGGCGATAGGCCGCGACGGCCTTCTCCTTGTCGCCCTTGACCGCCAGCGTCTTGGCCTCGTCGAGGACGACGGCCACCGCGTCGCGGCGCAGTTCGGCGCCGGGGTCGTCGAGCAGGCGGGGCAACAGTCGCGCGGGGGCCTTGGGATCGAGTCGCACCAGCCACTCGTAGGCAATGCGGCGGGCGGCTCCGCTGTGCGTGCGCTTCAGCACGAAGGCCTCGAGGTCCGTCGCGGAGAGCTGGCGCGCGACAAACGCCTTCTCGGCGATGGCGTCAGTCGCGGCGCGGAGCCAGTTGCGGGCGATTGCATCAGCGCCGTCCATCGCCGCCAGCGTCGGCAGCAGCGCCTCCGGGCCGAGACGGACCAGTTCTTGCCACGCTCGCGCCGCCTCGGCGTTGCCTGCGCCTTCGCCGCGCACCGCCTTGATGCGGGCCAGTAGCGGGCCCGCGTCAGTACCGGCCGCGCGGACCGGCAAGAGCAATAACAGCAGCACGGCAACGAGAGCCGTGCTCGGTGGAATTCGCATGAACAAGACCTCCATTCGACGGGAAACGAGCGCGGACCTTTCCGTTGATTCTCCAGAGAGCAGGGTGAAACGTCCACTGTCCGTGACGGCATCCTCTCTTTCTCCCCTCGCCCCCGCTTCGGGGGCATCCGTCCAACTTATTGAAAGCGGCGTGCGCCCGTGCTACAACAGATTTACGGAGAAGAGCCGTCCCGCGGAATCAGCACGGTTCCCCCTTCATACAAACAACACGTTGCCAGGGTTCCCGGTCGCACCCCCAAGACGCAACGTGAACGGGTTGCCCAGGGAAGGGGATTCTTGTCGAGCAGGATCACGGCTCTGCGCTGCTCCGCCAACGGACGGGAAGGGAGGCGCGGCAGATGAAAAAAGGCGTTCCGGTGTCACCTGGCGTGGCCGTCGCCCGCGCCTTTTGCGTCGACGAGGTGCTCGCGCGCCGTGAGGCGGCGCACCTCGAAGTCGCCGCTGTCACCGGGGAGATCCAGCGCTTCGAGGACGCCGTCAGCGCCGCCGCCGGCGAGCTGGACGCCATCGTCGAGCGCGTCGCCGGCCAGCTTGGCGAGGAAGAGGCGGCCATCTTCCGTGCCCACCGGCTGCTGCTGCGCGACCCGGCGCTGGTTGGCAAGGTCAAGTCCATCATTCTCCATCGTCAGGTTGACGCCGGCACCGCCCTGCACGACACCCTCGAAGAATACACCGCGCTATTCGCCCGCATTCCCGACGAGTACCTCCAGGAGCGGATGGCCGACATCCGTGACGTGATCGGCCGCATCCTGGCCCAGCTCGCCCTGCGCGACCGGCCGCCGGTGCTGCCGACGACGGAGCCGGTGATCCTCGTCGCCCCGGAGATCCTGCCGTCGCAGGCGCTGTCGCTAATGGCCCGGCCGTCGCGTTGCAAGTCGCCGGAGTGCCCCGGCAAGGAGCCCGCCCCCGCCAGCATGCAGGTCGCCGGCATCATCACCGAGGCCGGCGGAGCGACCGGGCACGCAGCGATCCTGGCCCGCTCGCTGGGCATCCCGGCGGTGTCGGGGATGCGTGGTATCCTGCGTGAAGTCCGCACTGGGGACCTGATCGCCCTCGACGGCCGCGAGGGTCACGTCTATCTCAACCCCGGCCCGGAGGTCGAGGCCGCTTATCGGAAATTGCAGAGGGAATATGTCGCTCTCTGCGACAGTCTGATCGAGAACCGCGATCTCGAGCCGGTGACGCGCGACGGCGAGCGCATCGAGCTTTTGGCCAACGTCAACAGTCCGGCCGACGCGGCGATGGCAGTCCGGGCCGGTGCCTCGGGCGTGGGGCTGTACCGCACCGAGTACCTGTTCCTGACGCATCCGACGGTGCCCTGCGAGGACGAGCAGCTGTCCGCCTACCGTGAGGTGATCGAGGCGGCGCCGAACCACCGCGTGACGATCCGCACCCTCGACCTGGGCGGTGACAAGCAGGTGCCGTACTTCGGCCATCAGCGTGAGGCCAACCCGTTCATGGGCTGGCGCAGTATCCGCTTGAGTACCGCTTACCCGGACTTCTTCCGCACGCAGCTCCGCGCCATCCTCCGCGCCAGCCGCTTCGGCCAGGTCAGCCTGCTGTTTCCGATGGTCAGCACCCTCGAGGAGGTGCATCGGCTCAAACGCATGGTGCAGCGGACGCGCCGCGAATTACAGCGCGAGGGTGAGGTGCTCGCCCGGCCAATCCCGCTGGGCGTGATGCTGGAGGTGCCGGCGGCAGCGCTATGTGTCAATGACCTGCTCGGCGAGGTCGACTTTGTCTCGATCGGCTCGAACGATTTGATCCAGTACCTGATGGCCGCCGACCGCGATAACCCGAAGGTCGCTCACCTGTGCGAGCCCTTCAGCCCGGCGCTAATGCGGCTGCTCTCGCAGATCCTGAAGACGTGCAACGCGCGCAACAAGCCGGTGACCTTGTGCGGCGAGATGGCGGGCAGGCCGCGTTGCTTCCTGCCGCTGTTCGGCATGGGGCTGCGGCGGCTGAGCATGAGCCCGGCCTTTGTGCCGTCGATGAAGGAGATGATCCATCGCCTGACGGTCGAGGTCGGCCGCGAGGTGGCCGAGCGCGTGGTGCAGATGAGCACGGTCGGCGAGATCCGCGGCTACCTGACGCGTAAGGTCAAGCAACTCTGGCCCGACGTCTCCCTGCTCGACATGACTCGCTAAAGAATTGGCCACAGATGAACACAGATCAACACAGATAAAGAAACGAGAATGGGAGAGCAATACTTCGCTGCAAGTCTTGCCCTCGTCTCCAATTCTTCTCCCTATTCTTTCTTATCTGCGTTCATCTGTGTTTATCTGTGGCCAATTCTTCTCATACGCCCGCCGAGACAACCGCGGCGGACATCGTCGGAGCCGTGTCCTCGGCGGCTTCTAACCCCTGGCGGAATCGGACGTGGCGGCGCCGTGTCCACTCTACCAGGCCGTGCCACACGGTCGCCGTCAGTCGATGGCGAATTAGCCGATACCAGATCCGATTCGAGCGCTTGTAGAGGTACGACATCGCCAGGTAGGGCAGCACCGCCCGCCAGTCGCGCGGCCGGCGCCGCCAGATCGAACGGTGCGAGCACAGGCGCTCGTAGCACCACTCGTAGCCGGCCGCCAGCTGCTGCGGGGTCATGCGCTTCGGCCGAAAGACGACATGGGCGGTGTCGTACTGCGACCACTCCTTGTGCAGCAGACGTCCCTCCGCCTCCATCTGTGCGAACAGCGGCGTGCCGGGGTAGGGAGTCAGGATGTGGAACGTGGCGCACTCCAGCCGGTTCTTCTCGATCCACTCCGCCGTCCGCTCGAACACATCCGGACCGTCGTGGTCGAAGCCGAGCACGAAGCTGCCATTAACCTGGATACCGTAGCGGTGCAGCACCTCCACGCGCCGGGCATAGTCCTCGGTGCGCGGGCCCTTCTTGCCGGCGCCGGCGATGTTGTCGTTGGACAGCGACTCGAAGCCGACGAAGACGCCGGTGCAGCCGGCCAGCGCCATCTCGCGGACCAGCGACGGGTCGTCGGTCACGTCGATGGTGACAGCGGCGCTCCAGATCTTTTCGAGCGGTCGCAGGGCACGGCAGAGGCGGCGCAGGTAATCCGGCCGCGAGCCGAGGTTGTTGTCGATGAAGACCGCGTAGGGCTGGCCGTCGGCGCGAAACTCCTCGACCACCTGCTCGACGTCGCGCACCTGGTAGGGCATGCGCAGGCCGTCGGTCGAGAGGTAGCAGAAATCGCAGCGATTGTGGCAGCCGCGCGTGGCGATCAGGCTAGTCGTGGTCAGGAAACTGTCGCGCGGCAGCAGGTCGCGGCGCGGCGCCGGCTCGTCGCGGTAGGGACGGCGGAAGTTGCCGCGGTAGACACGCTGCAGGGTGCCGGCCTCGCTGTCGCGCAGGATGCGGCCCCAGAGTTGCACCCCCTCGCCGACCGCCAGCGCGTCGGCGTGCGGGGCTGCCTCGTCCGGACAGGATAGGACGTGCAGTCCGCCCAGGATTACCTTTGCTCCGCGCTCGCGATACCAGCGCGCCAGGGCGTAGGCACGAGCGGCAAAGGTCAGGTGGACCGTGATGCCGACGACCTGTGGGAAGGGCTTCCACGGCGGCGGCCCCTGCAGCAGGTTCTCGTCCCAGTACGACACCTGCCACTCCGGCGGTGTCGCGGCGGCGATGCTGGTCAACGCCAGGCTCGGCGTCAGGACGTGCTTACCGAAGGAGGCATGCGGGTCCTTGGGATAAAACGGATTGATCAAGAGGGCATAGTGCAGCTGCGGCGGATCGGGCCGCACCCCCTCGTCCAGGATCGGAGCGTCACGCATCTCGCGCGGAAACCAGAGCCGGGTCATCGGAAAGCCCCCCTTCCCACAGCCGCCATGAACAGACGGGATGGTCAAAACAGCCTCAGTCCACAGTTCGGAAAACTACTTTGCATAACAAAGTTAATGGTCAACACGCTCCCTCTCAATAAGGAGAGCCCGGCATCACCGTTACTTTGTGATGCAAAGTTATCGTCGGATCAAAGGGATGTCAAGCCGTTTTCCTGGCTGGTGGGCCGAAGGTTTCCGATGGCGGAGAGAAAGGACCAGGGCTCACGCTCGCTCGTAGCGATTGCCGGGGAGGCGGCGCACGGCCTTTTTCATTTCCATCGTCAGCAGCATCCCCGCTAACTGCGCCACGGTGATACCCAGTTGCTGCACCATTTCGTCGAGGTGACGCGGCCCGCCGGCCAGGAAGTCCCACACCCGCCGCTGCGTTTCGTCCAGCCACGGCGGCGGTCCAGCCGGCGCAGGCGCTGCCTGAGCTGCTGCCGCCGACGCCTTCGCGGCCGTCGCCAGCGCGGATACTCCCTGCAATTCCTCCAAAATGTCGTCGATGCCGCGGCACAGGACGGCTCCCTGGCGGATCAGGGCGTTGGTGCCGCTGCTCGGCGGGGCGTCGACCGGGCCGGGCACGGCGAGGACATTGCGGCCCTGCTCGGCGGCGTGCGTCGCCGTGATCAACGCCCCGCTCTTCTCCGCCGCCTCGACCAGTACCACCGCCCGGCACAGTCCGCTGATGATGCGGTTCCGGGCCGGAAACAGGCTCGCCAGCGGGTCTTGTTTCATGCACGATTCCGTCAATAATGCGCCCGCCTTTTCGACCTCGTCGGCGAGGCCCCGGTGCTCCGGCGGATAGATGCTCGACAGCCCGCCGGCCAGCACGGCGAGGGTCCGTCCGCCCGCCTGCAGCGCCCCCTTGTGCGCCAAGCCATCGGTCCCACGAGCCAGGCCGCTGACGACGGTCCAGCCGGCCCGAGCCAGGTCTCCAGCAAGGCGCATGGTCACGCGCCGGCCGTAGTCGCTGCACTGCCGCGAGCCGACGACCGCCACCGCCCGGGCGTCGCGTTCCTCCAGCGTGCCGCGGACGTAGAGTAAGTGTGGCGGGTCGTAGATCTCGGCCAGCGCGGCGGGGTACTCCGGCGTGCCTCGCGCGACCAGGCGAACGCCGTGCTTTTCCAGCAGCCGCAACTCCTCCTCAACGTCGACCTCGCGGCGGCCCTGGACGATGTCCGCCGATAACTTCGTGCCGAAGCCCGACACGCCGGCCAGTTGCTCCGCGCTCGCGGCGAGGACGGCGCCGGGCGAGCCAAAGCGCTCCAGCAACGCCGCGATCCGCAGCGGGCCGAGCCCCGGGATCAGCTGCAGCGCCAGCAGGTCGCGCGTCTCCTCGGGCAGGGAGGTCATCGAAGCCCTCCGGGAATGGGGTCAGGTGGTGGGGTGGTGGGGTGGTGGGGTGGTTGACCGGGGGCGTGATGCTTCCGGTTAACCACCTAACCACCTAGAGCGGTTTGCATTTGCTCGTAGCACAGGCGTCTCGCCTGTGCGCTGTCGCGGTTCGGCACAGGCGAGACGCCTGTGCTACGGCCGACTGCAAAACGCTCTAACCACCCACGACTGGTCGCAGCACCTCGCGCACGTCGGCTTCCGGCACGTCGTCGAACAGCTTCACCTCGCCGAGCTGCGTCGGCAGCACGAAACGCAGCCGGCCCGCGACGTTCTTCTTGTCGCTGCGCATCACCGACAGCAACTCATCGGCAGGCCACGCAAGCGGGGCCATCGGCAATCCAAAATCACGCAACAGTGACATCTGCCGTTGCGTCACCTCGCCGGGGATCAGCCCGCGCCGCTCAGCGAGGCGGCTGGCGCAGACCATGCCCGCCGCGACCGCCTCGCCGTGCAGCCACGACCCGTAACCGCCGACCGTCTCGAAGGCGTGGGCGAAGGTGTGGCCGTAGTTCAGCACTGCCCGCAGTCCCGTCAGCTCGCGCTCGTCCTGCTCGACCACATCCGCCTTCAGCCGGCAACAGCGGGCGACGACATGCGACACCGCTTCCGCGTCGCGGCACAGGACCGCCTCGCGATTCGCCTCGAGCCACGCGAAGAAGTCGGCGTCGAGGATCACGCCATACTTGACCACTTCCGCCAGGCCGCTGCGATACTCGCGATCGGGCAGCGTCGTCAGCAGTGACGTGTCGATCCAGACGCCGGCCGGCTGGTGGAAGGCGCCGATCAAGTTCTTTCCTTTGGGATGATTGACGCCGACCTTGCCGCCGACGGAACTGTCGACCATCGCCAGCAGGGTCGTTGGCACCATCAGCAGTGGCAAGCCGCGGTTCCACGTCGCGGCGACGAAGCCGGCCAGGTCGCCGATGACGCCGCCACCCAGGGCAACGACCAGCATGCGGCGGTCGGCCCGCATCTCGGCGAGGCGGTCGTAGAGCGACGACGCGGTGCCGAGCGACTTCTGCGCCTCACCGGACGGCAGGACGGCTGTCGCAACCTGAAAACCAGCCGACTCCAGCGATGCGGCCAGCGGCGGGACATGCGCCGCGAGGCGCTCATCGGTCACCAGGAAGGCGCGCGAGCCGGCGGACCGCTCGCGGGAAAAGCGGCCCAGTCCGGCAACGTCTTCGCGGACGATGGCGATGTCGTAACTGCGTTCGCCGAGATGGACGCGGACCGTGTGCATGGCAGTTACTTCTTGCGGATTGCGCGCCAGACTTGCCAGAAGCCGCGCCAGCGCTGCCAGAAAGACCTGCCGTGTCCCATTTGCAGCAGCGCGCGGACCAGCCCCTCGTTGTCTGCCGTCTTCCCGGCGCCGAGGTCGTAGTGCGGGCGGAAGGTGCCGCCGCGGACGCTGACCACCTGCGGCACCGTCATCTCCAGTAGTCCCTCCGCTCCCTGCGTCACGCCCCAGCCGCTGTGGCCGAGCCCGCCGAACGGTGTCGCCGGGTGGGCGGTCGGAGCGATCACGTCGTTGACCGTCACGAAACCGGTGCGCAGCCGCCGCGCCAGTTCCTCCACCCGCGCCGGCTGCCGTGTGAAGACCGAGGCGCCCAGCCCGTAGGGACAGGCCGCATCGGCACGAAGGGCGTCCTCCAGGTCATCGTAGGGCAGTACCGCCATCAGCGGCGCGAACGAGGCCTCGCGGAAGAGATCCATCTCGGCATGGGCATCGACCACGATCGTCGGGCGGAACTCGGCCTCGTGCCGCGGCGCGCCGTCCCTCGTTGTGCCGAGCACACGGCCGCCCTTGCCAACGGCATCGTCGACCAGTTGCTGCGCCTGCCGCGCCTGGGATGCCATCGCCAGGCGCAGCGGCCCGGCTGCGGAGGTCAGTGGCTCCAGCGCCTGCGTGAACTGCGGATAGAGCGAGCGGTGGACGAACGCCCGCCGCACGGCAACGCACGTCTGTCCACGGTTGAGCGTGAAGCCGAACCACGCCGCGGCGGTCGCCAGTTCCAGGTCGGCGTCGGGCAGGACGAACAGGGCGTCGTTGCCGGAAAGCTCCATCGTCGAGCTGATGAGTCGCTGACCGAGGCGGGTGGCAATCTGGCGGCCGACCTCGACGCCGCCGGTGAAGACGAGGTGATCGATGTCGGCCTCGACCAGCATCGCTCCGCCGGCGCGAGTCGCCGGCATCTTGTGCAGGAGGCCCTCGGGGAAGCCGGCCCGGACGAAAAGGTCGAACAGGACGTCGGCCGTGGCGGGCGCCACCTCCGAGGGCTTCCAGATGATGGCGTTACCGGCGGCGAGGGCCTGGGCCATCTGCACGCCGTTGAGCAGGATCGGATAGTTCCAGGTGCCGATGATGCCGACGACGCCGCGCGGCCGGCGGTGGACGGTGTCGCGCTGGCCGAACAGCCACAAGGGCCGCGAGCCGCGCGGGACCCGTTTGGGCCGCAGCAACGAGGCCGCCTCGCGCTGGAGGAAACGACAGGCATCGGCGACGTTGAGGACCTCGCCCAACGCCTCGCCGGCCGGCTTGCCGATGTCCCGGTCGATGGCCTCGCAGAGCCGGTCGCACTCCGCGACGAGCAGGGAGCGCAAGGTTTTTATGGGCCGGAGGCGGCTGCGGACCGGCTCGTCCTGCCAGCGCCGCTGGGCGTCGCGACAGCGTCGCACCACCCCGGACAGTGTTTCGCGATCCTCGCTCACGGCAGTCGTCATGACTCAACCTCTGACACCGTAGCGACAGGCGGCTCGCCTGTCGTGCTGTCGTAGCGACAGGCGGCTCGCCTGTCGTGCTTCCAACAAAGGACAGCCGGGCCGGCTGTCCCTACGAACGGGGGCGGCCGAGCCTCAACGCCGGAACAGCCGGAAGCCGCGCCGGCAAGGCGTGTAGCAGCTCGGCACATAATACGAGCCCGAGGGATAGACCGTGCAGCTCGGCCCCGAGTAGTAGTAGATCGTCCGGCCGTAGCAGGAAGGGGCGTAAACAATCGGCGGCGAAACGATCACGCCCGGGCTGACCGGCGGCTTTTCGACCGGCAGCGGAACCTTTTCCGGGTCCTTCGGCGGCGGCTTCTTTGTCTCGCCCGTGCCTGGCGCCGTCTGCTCCTCGACGTAGGCCTGAATCCAGGCGACGTAGCCGAAGCGCGGGAAGAAGACCTGCTTGCCCTTGAGCTGCAATGTGCTCGACAGGGCCCGCAGGATCTCGCTGCCGGCCACCAGGTTTTCCGGCGTGTACGTGTCGCGCACCCGGGCCACGTCCTTGCCCGCCTGAGACCGCACTTTCTCGTCCTTCACCTTGTCGAGGGCGACTTTCGGGAACGCGGCTGGGTCCTTCGTCACCAGCTTGTGGAAGTTCTCGATGTCGTCGGTTGTAAGGGAGACGAACGACTCCTCGACCGTCTCCGGCTTGAGCAGCGTTACCATCGCCCAGACCATGCCGCCCGACAGGTAGACGCGATCGCGCTTTGCCAGGCCGGGGTTCTTCGCCACTGCGTCGGCAATTGGCTTCTCCAGGGCGGTCCCGCGGAGCCGCACCGCCGTCTCGACGAACTTGTCGCCGCCCGCCTTCTTGACCTGCGCCGTGAACGTGACCGTGCCGAGCGGAACGCTGAACGCCACCAGCCGCGGCTCGGCGCCGGGCGTGCCCTGCTCCAGGTAGCCGCCCTTGGTGTTGCCGCTGCCGATGTCGGCCAGCAGCGAGGTGGCACGCAGTTCCGGCCGGACGACGCCCATGATGGTCAGCATGACTTCCGTATCGGCATCGATGGTGCGGAGGTCCTTACCGGTCTTTTCCTTGATGACCTTGACGAAGGCTTCACGGTTGGGCGGCTTGGGCAGCCCACTACTGGCAACGACGTAGATGTTCTTTGCCGGCACCTTGAAGTCGGCTTGCATCAGCTTGAAAAACTTCTCGACCTCCTCGCCCGTCTCGTCGATCGCGTCCTCGCGGAACTTGCCGTCCTTGAGGGCGGACAGCGTCGTGTTAGCGGTCTTCGAGAAGAGCTGCTTGCTGTTGAGCCCTTCCTTGCCGGGTGTCACTTCGAGGACGGTGGCCTTGACGCCCTTGGCGCCGATCTCGATACCGCCATGCCGGCTTGTCTGTGCCTGCGCGACCGGCACGACGAGCAGGCAGGTCAGCAGGGCGAGGACAGGAAGTCTGCCGCGCAGCCAGGAGAAACACGTCGGGAGCGATTGCATCGGGTGTGATCCTCATGTCGGGGAAACCAGGGAGTCGGGTGGTGAGGTGGTTAGAGCGGTTCACACTTGCGTTGCACACTAACCCGAAGCGTCAGCGAGGGCCGGTCCCTCGCTGACGCTTCGGGTTAGTGTGCGACCCGGCCGCAAACCGCTCTCACCACCTAATGATCCTGCCATCGTCTCGTCGATCCGTGCCGGAGGTTTTCGCCGCCACGGCGAGAGAGACCGCTCCAGGGACCGCTCTTGCCGGCACAACCGCCGTCTCTTACCGCGACGGTGGAACTGCGCTTTCCTTGACGAAAGCGTAGATCCAGGCAATGTAGCCGTTGCGGGCGAAATAGATCGTCTTCTGCTGCTGCTCCAGACGGAACGCCCGGGCGATGCCGCGCAGGACCTCCGCGCCGGCGAGCAGGTTCTCCGTCGTGAAGGTATCGCGGACACGCTGCACGTCCTTGGCGGCCTCCTCACGTGTCTTCGTGTCGGTGATCGCCGCAAGGTCCGGCTCCGGGAAGACGTTCGGGTCCTTCGTCAACCGCTGATGGAACTTCTCGATGTCGGCGATCGTGATGCGCACCAGCTGGTCCTTGATTGTCTCCGGCTTGACGACCGTCACCAGGGCCCAGACGATGCCGCCGCTGAGGAAGACGCTGTTGCGGTTGGCGAGGCCGGGACGGCGTTCGAGTTCCTCACGCAGGGGCTCGGTGAAGCGAGCCTCGCGCAGGGCGTCGGCCTGGCGGGCGAAGTCCTTGCCCGCCTCCTTCATCGATCCGGTCACACGGCGCGTGTAGCTGACGGTGCCCTCCAGTTTGGTGCGGACGATCGACAGGCGCTGGACGGAAGTGCTCGTCTCCTGCTCGAAGTAGCCGCACTTGGTGCTGCCACTGCCGACGTCGACGAAGACGGAATTGCCCAGGTCTTTTGCCGGCAGCACTCCCATGATGGACAGGCGGACCTCCTCGTTCTGGTCGATGAAGAGCAGCTTCTTGCCGTGGCCGGTGCTGTCGCGCGTCGCCTCCTCGACCGCCTTGACGAGGTCCTGCTTGTTGGCGGCGGCGGGCAGGCCGCTGGAGCCGATGACGTAGATGTTCTCGGGCGGCACCTTGAAGTTGTCCTGCATCAGCTTGAAGAACTTGCCGACCTCCTCGGCGGTCTCCTTGATGGCGGCTTCCTTGAACTTGTCCTTGTTGGCGCGCTGGTCCTTCTCGACGACCGCGAGGGTGGTGTTGGCGGTCTTGTTGAAGCGCGGCTTGCCAACCTTGAGGGGTCGCCCTTGCTTGTCGAGGGAGACCTCGAGGACGGTGGCCTTGACGCCCTTGGAGCCGATCTCGATGCCGCCATGCCGGCTCGTCTGCGACTGGGCCGCTGCCGGCGCGGACCAGCCGGCGAGGACACCCAGCGCCAGCAGGAACGGGCCTGGAAAGTTCAAAGCGATGCTGTGTCGACGCATAACAGAGGTCCTCGGGAGGAAACCCTGCCGACTGGAAACCTTCCCCATTCTATCCGGATACACGCACGAGAGGGTAGTTCCTCGCAACTCGTCGTTCGTCCAGGGACAAACAAAAAGGCCCCCGGAGTGCGGGGGCCTTTTGGGTGCGGCGATCCTTCGGAGCGATCAGTCTTTCCACGAGATGCGGACCTCCAGCGTTTTCTCGCCGCGACGCACGTTGAGCTTGCCCTTGCCGCCTTCCGCAAGCTTGCGACGGAGCAGGCGGCGGAACGACTCGGGATCCTTGATTGCCTCGCCGTCGATGGTGGCAATCACATCGCCGGCCTTCAGTCCGGCGCGGGCGAAGCGCTTGCCCTCGGTTGCCGCCTTGATGCGGACGCCGCCATCTGCCTGATTGACCTCGATGCCCGCCCGAGCAGGGTCGAAGAACTTCACGAAACCCAGAGGATTAGGGTCCTTCTCCTTGATCACGCTGTTCTTCACCGTGGCTCCCTTCGGGACGTGAACGGTAGAAGCACTGATAATTGTGGAGTTGTGGATCAACGCAGGTGCCTCGACCACTCCTCGAACAATAATGAGGCTCCCGTGAACGATTCTTCGCGCTTTGAAATCGCCGTCGCAGACGACCACGCAGCGGTTCACATCGGTCGCAGTCACTGAACCACCGCTGAACACAGCGCCGAGGCCGAGGGTGGCGGCTTGAATGTCTCCCGAAGAGGCGATCAGGCCGCCCAGCAAGGGTCCTTTTACGCTTTCCCCCCGGACGAGATAGAGGCCGCTCTTCCGAAGGTGAACTTGCGTGTCCTCTACTGTCTCTGGTTGCACGGCCACCCTGTACGCGGTCAGGTCGCCAAAAGGAGTCCTGTCTGAATAATTGAGCTCGGCCTGACCATAACTTCGGATTTCGAGGCGAACCAACTCTCCCGCAATCTCGGCCAGCACCCTCCAGGGGCTTTCCTGCGGTTCCCACTCGCGGCGACGAACGAACCGTTCGATCACTTGGTCGATCTCCCCCTGCTTCCCAAGCGACTGGAGCCTTTCGAGGGCCCGGCGACGTTCGCGTCGCTGGAACTCTACGAGGATCTGAGTGGCCCGACGAGCCACTTCCCGATCCGTCCCCGGTGTTTGCAGAATCCGCTGCAAGGCTGGAGCGGCGTTCTCCCGCTCCAGCAATTGACGCTCCGCCTCCTCGCGAACCTTGAAGCTCTTGCTGCCGAGTCTGTGGATGAGTTGCCGAACCTCCTTGTCGTCAGCTGGCGGCTCCCCCCGGAGGGACAGAGACAACCCCGTTGCGACGACCAGCCCCAAGAAGAGAATGGGCCTTTTCAAGAACATCTTCCCTCCTCCGGATAGACCCGGACAGCGGTGCAGGGCGGACCGGACGCAATGTCCGGCCCGACCGCTCGATTAGCTCTGAGATTTCAGCTTCCGAATGCTCAACAACTCAGTCAAACTCCGTCGGGAACGAAGGTCTGGTCTGGTCCCTTGGTGCAGCTGGGGTCCACCGCTATGTGACCCTGGTCGACGCCGTTGACCCTCTTCCAGGCCCCCCCGGAGCCCAGTGTCGCGCTGTTCGCCATGATCGTGCAGTGATCGAGTGAAATCGTGCCAGCGTCTGCGTAGGCCCCGCCCCCCTTGTTGGCACCGTTCGAGGAGATGCTGACATAGGAGAAAGAGGCGGTAGCAGCGCTCAGTGAACTGTATATTCCACCACCCAGGTCGGCAGAGTTCCCGGTGATCCACCCACTCGTCATCGTGAGATTGCCAGCGTTGGATATCCCACCTCCATACTCCGCCGAATTGTTGGAGATCGTTGGCTCGTCAAGGATGGTCATCGTGCCCAGGTTGTCGATGCCGCCTCCGAAGCCCCCGCCCAATACTGCGTTTCTGGTAATCAGCACGTAGTATGCCAGGTGAGCAGTCCCCTTGTCGGCATTGTAGAGACCTCCGCCGCCGGTCCCATAGCTGGTGTTGAACGAGAGATCCCCTCCGTTCAGGTTGAGCGTTGCGTTGTGCTCGTTGTAGATGGCGCCACCGGACAAGTCGGCCTTGTTTCCGCTGAGTGAGACTTCGTTGACAGTCAGCGTGCCCAGGTTGTTGATTCCTCCCCCCACGGTGTTCCATCCATACATGATGGTCATGTCTTGGATAGTGACCGTCGTATCAGTTGCGATTGCGAAAATGGAGAAGTGCGGAACCTCGTCGCCAGTGCTCCGCATCACGGTGAGCAGGTTTTTCCCCAGCCCGACGATCGTGACGTCCTTCAAGATAGGAGCCATAGCCTCGGTCAGGGTGACATTCCTCACATCCGACTGGAAGCTGATCGTGTTGCTGGCATCGTTGGAGTTGTTCACCTGGACGATGGCCCACGGCAGGCTGCCGACGTCCGTCGCGACGCCGGTGCCCCGGGTGACTACGAACCACGCAGGAACGGTGCGGTCCTCCAGCGCTTCGAGGCGGAGACGGGCTCGCGGAGGAGAGAATGGTTTGTGGCGGGTGCCCTTGGACTTGCGGCGCGGGCCGAGTAGCCAGGCGAGGATCATGGTGCAGACTCCTTTGCTGTGGGACCAGACGCGGTACGGAGAATCGCCAGGGCCCCCTGGGCCGGGGACTGGCGCAAACACGCAACCTGCTCAGCAAGACACTGCTACCACGGACACAATTCGTCGACAGAGCTGTTATGACTTTTTCGCGACTGTCAAATCCTATTCTCCCCCCCCCCCCATTCGTCAAGTCCCAAAAGGGCAGTTTTGTCAGTTTTTTCGGATTGCGGACGTCGCGCAGGACGACGCGAAAACCGATGTAGACGTCGAACTCCGCCGGCGGCTTGTCGCTGCGGCACGAACAGCGACAGTTCTCCGGATCGTCGAACCAGGAGCCGCCGCGCAGGACGCGCGGCCCGTCGGCGGGACCGACCGGGTCTTTCACCGCCTGTTTCTGATAGAGGCGACGGCCGTCCTTGCACCACTCCCAGACGTTGCCGTGGATGTCGTACAAGCCCCAGGCGTTGGGCTGGAAGCTGCCGACCGGGGCGGTGAAGACGAAGCCATCGTTGCTCTTGACCGCCGACGCGAATTTCGGGAACTGCTGACGGAACGACGCGTCGGCAACGTTCCCCACCGTTGTCAGCTTCTCCATGTCATCGCCGCAGCAGTAACGGTGCGGGCCGCCGGCGCGAGCGAAGAACTCCCACTCCGCCTCGGTCGGCAAATCGTACTTCCCTTTCTCCTTCTTGCTCAGCCAGTTGCAGAACGCGACGGCATCGTTCCACGAGACGTTGACGACCGGATGGCGATCACCCTGCTTCCAGCCGGCGTTCCTCCAACTGTACTGCGGGCCCTGGACGAACTTCGTCGGGCTCTCCGGGTCGTACCCCCAGCCCTTGCCGTCTTTTTCCGCGTCGGTGATGTGACCCGTCTCGGCGACGAAGGCGCCGAACTGCCCGACCGTCACCTCGTGCGCCGACACGGCCAGCGGGCGGCTGATGTCGACCCAGTGCGCCGGTTTCTCGCCCTCGTGCTTGTCGTCCCCCCTCTCATCGTTCCCCATGCGGAACTTGCCCGGCTTCACCCAGACCATCGTCATGCCGAGACGGTTCTCGAACTGCTGGAACGCCGGCCCCCTGGCGATGGTCAGTGGCAAGTTGACCGTGTCGCTGACGCTGCCCGCGCTGGCGCGCAGGCGCAGGTTCTTCATCCCCGGCGGGGCGCCCTTCTCGACCAGCAACTCCACGCGGACGGCATCCCGACCAACGCGGACACTCCCCGGCACGAGACGCACGCCGGCGACACCGCTGACCACGCTCAATTCGATCGGTTCGTCGAGGTCTTTCTGCACGAACCCGATCGTGATCGTGCGTTTCTGCCCGGGTTCGAGCGTCACGGGCCGGGGGGACTGCAAGCGCAGGCTCGCTTCGCGTACGGGGTCCCCCTTCTTCGATGTTCCCCGTTCTCCCTCGCCCCTCTCGTCCCCGTCCTCTGGCTTCTGCCCACTCAGCCAGTAGCCCACGCCGGCGACCGCTGCCGTCAAGAGAACCGCGGCGAGCAGGGCCGCCCAGGTGCCGAGGCGGCGCGACCGTGGCCGGAACCCCTTGGTGCGCGTCGGCGTGGTCGTCGGCTGCTCGAAGACCTCGCGCGATTCGATTGGCTGGCTGAGGCTTTTCGGCTTATCAGCGGCGTAGTGCTCCAGGGCCGCGGCGAACTCGGTCATGGTGGGGAAGCGATCCTCGGGCTGCCGGGCCATCGCCATCAGACAGATGCGGTCGAATGCCTCGTCGAGTTCGGGGCGGTCCCGCGACGGCGGCGGCGGCGGCGAGCGGAGCATGCGCCCGTAGATGGTGAGCGGGTGGCCCGAGTACGGCGGTTGGCCGGTCGCCAGCTGGTAGAGGATGACGCCGAGGCTGTAGATGTCGCTGGCCGGGCCGATTCTGCTACTGTCGCCCTCGTACTGCTCCGGCGACATGTACGCCGGCGTGCCGGTGATGAGGCCGGTGTTGATCAGCGTCTTGGTGGCGGCGGTGTAGTCGCGGGCCAGGCCGAAGTCGAGCAGCACCGGCTCGCCATTCTTCCGCATCATGATATTGCCGGGCTTCAGGTCGCGATGCACGACCCCGCGCTGGTGCATCTCCGCCATCGCCACGGCGAGTTTGCCCACCAGCGCGGCGGCACGAGCCCCCGACCATGGATGTTCCGGGTCGATCTGGTGAGCCAGCGACAGGCCATCGATGTACGGCATCGTAAAGTAGTGGATGCCATCGACGTCGTTGATGTCGAACACGGGGCAGATGTTGGGGTGCTCGATGCTCGCGGCGACCTGGGCCTCGCGGTGGAAGCGCTCGATAGCGACGTCATCGTCCGCGCTAAAGTGCGGCACCTTGAGCGCAACGCGACGATTGAGTTTGGTGTCCAGGGCCAGGTAGACCGTGCCCATGCCGCCGGCACCGATCCGCGATAGGACCTGGTAGCGGCCGAACGTTCCGCTCAGTGCCGTTGGGTCGGGCATGGCACGATCACCCATCTCCGGGCGAGCGGGGGGTGTGAACCCCCCGGTACTTCGACGGACCGGGGGCGGACCCGCTGGCGCGGGTGCCCCCAGCCCCCGCTCGCCATTTTCACACCCTACCCCTGTGCAGCCGGGCGCTCGTCGTCCTCCGGCGGCGGGGCGCCAAACAGCAAGCGCAACATCAGGCTGACCACCAACAGCAGCACCGCCCCGGTCCCGCCCAGAAGCAGCAGGAGCGTGCTGTCGAAGAACAGCACCTGGACCTGCGGACCGATCCAGCGCCAGCCGTACAGCGTCAGCACAATGCCCAACGCCAGCGACGGGCCGAACGGGATGGTCTGTGAGCCGCGCAGAACGACCTGTCCCAGGCCGAGCACCAGCCCCGGAAAGACGCTCACAAAGAAGGCGACCAGCGTCGCCTGCCAGCCGAGGAAAGCGCCGGCCATCATCATCAGGTCAGCATCGCCCAGTCCCATCCCTTCCAGGCCGCGGCCCAGGCCGAACAGGAAGCGCACCCCCCGCACCAGCACCACGCCGGCCAGCACGCCCGCCAGCCCGGTCGCCAGGCCCAGTTGCCAGCTCCCTGGCGGCATCCACTTCGGCAGTTCGTCGGGGCGCCACAGCGGCCACGGCTGGAAGCCCAGCACCGGCACCGGGTCCACGACCACGACCTTCCCGAGCCGCAACTCAATCAGGGGCGGCCTGTCGGTGTTGGGCCACGGCCAGGGCATACAGGTGGCGAACACCAGGCCGGTCAGCGTCCCCGTCACGGTCACCGGCAGGGGGATCTCCATGTGATCGAGATCGATGACCGAGGCCACGATCAAAAACGACACGAGCACCGCGTGCCCCAGCCAGAACAGCCAGGCCTGCACAGGGACCCAGCCGAACTGGATTCGCCAGGCCTGCCTCCGAAAGAAGTCCATGCCCTGGACGTTCAGGCCGATGTCGAGATAGAAGAGTCCCGCGAAGACGAGGCCAGTGAACAGCTCGATCAGGAAATACCGGATCGAGAATGGCGTCTTGCAGGTGCGGCAGCGGCCGCGCAGTACCCAGTAGCTGATGAGCGGAATGTTATCGTACCAGCGCACGCGCTGGAAGCAGTGTCCGCAGTGCGAACCCGGCCAGAGGAGGCTCTTCTCGTAAGGGACGCGGTAGATGCACACGTTGAGCCAGCTGCCGATGGCGGCCCCCAGCGCAAAGGCGAACCCGACCCAGATGAAGAAGAAATGGTCCATGCGCGGCGGAACCCTTCGGCTCGGGGGCGTAGGACGGATTTCCAATCCGTCCGGCTTCAACGCCCGGACGGATTGGAAATCCGTCCTACGGAGCCCTCGCTGGCGCGTCGGGCTAAGCGATCCGGAAAAGGTCAAGGAGTCCGCGGACGACCTCCTCCGGCGAATGATGCGCCGTGTCCACGATCGCGTCAGCACAGGCCCGGTAGAACGGTTCGCGCTGGCGTAACAGTTCCTCGACCTCCTCCCGGTCGCACGCCCCCGCGGCGCCGGTCAGGGCCGGCCGGCGCTCGGCGGTCGACGGGTCGGCGGCGAGGCGCCGGCAGATCGTGTCGGCGTCGGCGGTCAGCCAGACCACGCGGCACGCGGCCCGGAGGCGCTGACGATTGCTCTCCCGCAGCACGACTCCGCCGCCAGTTGCGACAACGACGCTGTTCCGCGCGCAGAGGTCCTCGAGGACGGCTTCCTCACGGTCGCGGAAGCCTTGCTCGCCTTCTTCAGCGAAGATCGAGCGGATCGACCGGCCGCTGCGTGCTTCTAGCTCGGCGTCGGCGTCGACCCAGTCCCACCCCAACGCCTCGGCCAGCAGCCGGGCGACCGTGCTTTTCCCCGTGCCACGGTAGCCGATCAGAAAGATGCGGTTTCCCTCCTCTGCGTCCACCTTGTCACGACTCCTCCTCGCGCAAGATCACCGGCGACAGGGCGCGCTTGACGACCTTGGCCATCAACTCGACCGGCGGCTCCTGGGTGGTGAACAGGCGGAACTGTTGCGCTGCCTGGGCAACGAAGAAGTCGACGCCGGTCAGGACCAGGCAGCCGCGGTTGCGCGCCTCCTTGACCAGCAGTGTCTGCTCGGGCGTGTAAACGGTGTCGAAAACCACCAGGCCCGGCCGCAGGAAGCTCGGGTGCAGGGGGCTCTCGTCGATGTTGGGATGCATGCCAACGGGCGTGCAGTTAATGACGATCTCGGCGTTGACACTGTGGCGGGCGGCCCAGTCGACCCAGCGGCTGTCGGTCTCGTCGGCCAGCTTGCGGGCTCGCTCGGCGGTGCGGCTGGAGATGGTCAGCAGCGTCCCCTCGCGGTGCAGCGCATGGGCAATCGACCGCGCCACCCCGCCAGCGCCCAGGACCAGCGTCACGCGCGACTGCAGCGTCGTCGACATCCCCTCCGGCGCGCTGGCGAGGCCCGCACGCAGGGTGTCGAGGGCGGCGGTGTAGTCGGTGTTGAACGCCGACCACTGGACCGCCTCGCCGTCCCCCACGCGCAGCAGCGTGTTGGCAGCCTGCGTCTGCGTCACGTTGGAATCCTCGAGCGTGGCCACCTCGGCGGCGGCCTCCTTGTGCGGGATGGTCACGCTGTAGCCCGCCACGGGTACGCGGTCGAAGTCGCCAAGGAAGCCGGTGAAGTTGTCGCGCGGCACGCGGAACGGGACGTACACCGCGTTGATGCCAAGCGTGCGGAAGGCGGTGTTGTGGACCAGCGGGCTGAGGCTGTGCGCGACCGGGTCGCCGATCACCCCATAGACCGCGGTGCCGGGGCCGACGAGGTCGGCGTGGTAAACCAGCCGCATCTCGTCGAACGAGGGCAGGCCGGGAGCGATGCCGCGTTCCTTGTTGAAGGCGCAGTAGGTGAACGGCGAGCCGTACTTGCCCGCCAGCACGCGCGACGGCATGCCGAGGTCGCCCATGCACAGGGCGACCGTCGGTTTCTTCGATCCGCGGACCAGCTCGAGCAGGCGCAGGTTATCCGCCGGTTGATGGGCACGGACGGCCACCTTGACCACGTCGCCGTCCTGGGCACCCATGCGTTCGTGGATCTTTTCAAGGTCGGCCGGCACCTCGCGCATGTTGTGATAGCTGATGATGCGTTTGACATCCTTGAAGCGAGGGATGTTGTCGGCGACGTCGGTCTCGAGGTCGACCCAGTCGAAGCCGGCGACGATGGCCTGGCGGAGCAGGATCTGGCGGGCGTCCTCGCTGCCGTCCCAGCGGCCCCCGTCGGCAAAGCGGCGCACCGTGGCAATCATTGGGCAGGGCTTGTTATGCAGCAGCCGCTTGAAGTCGGGAGCTTTCTTGAGGAAGTCGAGGCGCAGTTCCAGGAGCCGGGCACCGCGCTTGCCCGCCTCCTGGATCTCGATCTGCACCATCTTGTGCCGTGTCCGCCCGATGACGACGCAGAGTCGTTCGAGGGCCCGGCCCGCCGGCTGTGCTGATTTTCCTTCCGCCACAGTAGTCTTTATCCTCACGACGCGGAGGAGCGAACGACCAAACGGTTGCTCGCATTGCGGCAGTTTACTGTATCCGCCGCGGGCAGGGCGAGCAAGACAACCACGGCCGGGTGTCCTCCAGCCCGGCTGGCGGCCTGCGCCCGGTGGGCGCAGGCCGCCCGTCGGGTTAACGGGCCCCGGCCGATCGAGCCGGACGCTGCTTCCGGGGAAAACGGATGCACGTCTGTCTCCCGTTGAGTATGCTTTTCAATGTCGTGACGCTTTGAACCGCGCCGGACCTGCGACAGGAGCGTTTCCATGACGACCCCTTCCGAGGCGCTCGACCTTGGCTCTGTCACGCTCGAGGACTTCTTCCGAGACGTGCGCGAGCACAATCCCTTCACCGACAACCGCATCACCGGCTCGGCCGACGACGATGCCGATGTCGAGGCGCTGAATCAGGCGGCCTTCGAGCGATTGACCGGGCTGGCCTGGGAGTCGCTCACCACGCGGCGCGGACTGGGGGCCGTCCTGTGGGGACAGGCCGGCATCGGCAAGAGTCACCTGCTGGCGCGGCTGGCGCGGTGGGCCCGCCGCGACGACCGGGCCTGCCTGGTCTACCTGCACAACCTTCAGGCCAGTCCCGCCAACTTGCCGCGAGCCCTGCTGCGTGCCGTCCTCGACGCCCTCACCTGGCGCGAGGGCCACAGCTTCCACGCAACCCCCCTCTTACGCCTGATCCTCACGACCCTCCAGGCCGCCCTCGGCACGAGCGGCACTCTCAAGTGGGCTCAGATCGAACATGGCCTCGCCCAGGAATTGAGCCGGGACTCGTCGCAGGGACCGGCCGACGCGGCGCTGGCCGACCGCACCGTGCAGACCGTCCTGTTCCGATTCTTCCGCTCGGTTCTGCGGGCCGGGCAGGGCAAGGAGGACGGCTCCCTCGCGGAGTGGGCGGTACGCTGGCTGCGTGGTGACGCCCTCTCGCCCGAGCAGGGTCAACAACTCGGCCTGCCCCCGCCGCGCCGCCACGACGACCCGGTTGTGCTGGAGGACAATCAGCAGATCAAACAGGTCCTCGTCGCCCTGTCGGCGCTGGCCGCCAGCCGCCGCCGGCCGTTCGTCCTTTGTTTCGACCAGGTCGACAACCTCGACGAGGAACAGTTCGCCGCCCTGGCTCGCTTCCTCGAAGCCCTGATCGACAGCGCCCGCAACCTGCTCGTTGTGACGGCCGGCATCCAGAACTCGCTCCTTGCCTGGCAAGAGAAACGAGTCATTCAAGAGTCGTCCTGGGACCGGCTGGCTCAATTCAAGATCCAGTTGCTCCGGATAACGCCGGAGCAGGCCCGCCCGCTGATCGAGACCAGGCTGCAACGCTTTCTCGAACTCTTCGAGGAGTTACCGGAGGTCCATCAGCTGGCATTCGAGGACCGGCTGTATCCGCTCGGCGGACGCTGGTACGACGATGTCATGGACGGCCGCGTCGAGGTGCGGCCGCGCGACGTCCTCAACGACGCCCGCGAGCGCTGGCACCACGAACAACAGGTCCTCGCCAGGGAAGGCGGGGAGACGTGGCTGCGCGGGTGGAGGGAACGGAGCGGCCAACCAACGCCCCCGACGCTCTCTCCGGGACTGCCGCTGCCGGACGCCATCGACCGCCTTGTCGACGAGAAGATGGCCGAGCACAGGAAGGCGGTGCGCGTTTTCCCGGACCCCGAGTCGGTCAGCGAGTCGGTCGGGCAGCTGCTCGACCAGTGCCGCACGCTGGACGCCAGCTACGGCCTGCTGAAGGTCGAGCGGCTGGCAAAGGCCAGGAGCGGCACGCCAGCGACGTATAACCTGATCGTCCATCAGCGCGGACCAGGCGAGGGGACGGAAGTGCGGACGGGCCTCGTCTTCGTGCCATCGAGCAATCCGTATGCGATGTTCCATGTCGTCGACCGGCTGCGCGAGGATGAGCATCCGCCGCAGCGCGTCCTGCTGGTCGCCGACGAGAACGGTCTCGACGTCGGCACCAAGGGCGAGCAGTACCTCGAGGAGCTGCGCCAGCGACCCAACTACCGTCTCAAGGAGCTGCAGCTGCCGCTGACCGACTTCGCCACCCTCGACGCGCTCCACGCGGTCTGGAACCTGGCCAAGAGCGAGGACCTCGAACTGCGGATGCCGGACGGGACGAACCGCGTCGTCAGCGCCCGGGAAGTCGAGGAGTCGCACCACCGCCAGGGCCGCTATCGCAAAGCGCCAGTGCTCGCGGAGGTGTTCGCCCTGCCGGCGACGGTCGTTGCGGTGCAGGTTGTCGGTGCGGAAGTTGCTGCCGAGGAAGCGACAGAAGTTTTGTCTGTCGAAGACTTCCTCCCGGAGGACGCGCTGGAGGCAGAGTGAACCGGGGCCGTGCAAGAGAACGGGGCAAGTGCCATGGACGCGAAGCAGATGGAACAGCACCTCAGCAGCATCACCACCGCGTGGACAATGCTGCGGCGGGCGCATGGGGACACGCCCGGGTCGGCGGCGGTCGCCTGGCAGGAGCTAATGCAGCGCTACTGCGGGGCGGTCTATCGCTACCTGCTACGGGCGGTGCGCGACCCCCACGTCGCCGAGGACCTGACGCAAGAATTTGCGATCCGTTTTATCCGCGGCAGCTTCCGCAACGCCGACCCGGGGCGCGGTCGCTTCCGCGACTACGTCAAGACGTCCCTGTTCAACCTGGTCCACGACTACCGGCGGCGGCAGGGCAAGGAACCGCGTCCACTGCCCGCCGAGGGAGCAGAGCCGGCGGCGCCCGACGACACGTCCGACCAGGACTTCCGCGACAGCTGGCGTCAGGAACTGCTGGCACGCGCCTGGAAGGCGCTGGAGGCATCGGGGCAACCGTTCTACGACGTGCTGCGCTTCCGCGTCGAACACCCCGACCTACCGTCGCAAAAGGCGGCCGAGGTGCTCGGGGCGAGACTGGGCCGGCAACTCAGCGCCTCCAACGTCCGGCAGCTCCTGCACCGCGCCCGCGAGCAGTTCGCCGAGTTCCTTCTGGAAGAGACACGCCGCTCCCTCGGCGCCGCCGGTTCGCACCTTGAAGAAGAGTTAGCGGACCTGAATTTACTCAAATATTGTCAGGATAAGCTGAAGGGAAAAGACTCGTAGGTCAGGCTTTCCAGCCTGACGTGTTGAGGCCGCGTCAGGCTGGAAAGCCTGACCTACTTCCGGGCTGGGGTAATAGCCATCGCGCGGAGCGCGACTGAGTACGAACAATCAGGAGTCCCGCCATGACCTCTTCCCTCCCGCGCTTCCCGACCACGGTCGTCGGCAGCATGCCGCGGCCGCAGTACGTCAAGGACCTCCTCCGCGCCGGCTCGCGCACCGGGCAGCACGATGCCGCCTGGCAGCGGCGCAAGGACGACGCGGTGCGCTTCGTCATCGGCATGCAGGAACAGGCTGGCATCGACATCATCTCCGACGGCGAGTGGCGCCGCGAAACCTACGTCGACGTCATCGCCGAGATCATGGACGGCTTCGAGTGGGTCCAGCGCGACGTCTTTGCCTACCACCAGATGGTGACACGCAAGCTGAGCCCGCGCCGGCCCGGCGTTGTCGCCGAGGAGGCGCGCTTCCTCAAGGAGAACACCGACCGCCGCGTCAAGGTGTGCCTGCCGTCGCCGTACCTGATCGGCGAGCGGATGTGGGAGCCGGCGCACTCGCAGGGCGCCTATCCGACGCGCGAGGGGTTCTGTCAGGCGCTGGTCCCGGTGCTGCGGCAGGAACTGCTCGCCGTGCGCGAGGTCGGCGTCGACGTGATCCAGCTCGACGAGCCGCACTTGTGCGTGCTGGTCGACCCGGAGGTGCGAGCGAAGTTCAAGGACCCCGAGGCGGAGATGCGCCGGGCGGTCGACATGATTAACGAAATAGTGGACGGCGTCGAGGGCGTGACGCTGGCGGTACACTTGTGCCGGCGCAACTGGGGCCGCCGGGGCTGGGGGGCAGCAGGCGGCTACGAGGCCATCCTCGCCCACCTGAAGCGGCTGAAGGTGGGTCAGCTGCTGATGGAGTTCAGTATCCCGGTGGCCGGCGACGTGGCGGTGCTGCGCGAGCTGCCGGAGAACGTGAAGATTGGCCTGGGCTGCGTCGATGTCCGCTTTGCCGAGGTCGACTCGGCGGAGCGCATCGTCGAGCGCGTCGAAACGGCCCTGGTACACGTCGCGCCGGAGCGGATCAGCCTCAATCCCGACTGCGGCTTTGCTCCGGGCAAGGACCACGCGATTCCTCTGGAGGAGGCCTATGCCAAGCTGAAGAACCTCGGCCTGGCCGGCAAGTTGCTGCGCGAGAAACACCGATCCTGAGCGTAGTCCTCTCGCTCCGCGAGAGGCTACGGGCGCGTTTGAAACCCAGTTCGGTTAGCCGCGACGCGGCAGCGGAGCGCTCCGCTAGCGCGTCGCGGCTAACCAGGGACATTGATTGTGGACGCCCCCTACGGTTCATTCCTCACTTCGACACTTCGACATATCCTTGATTTTTCTCTTGCCTTTCGTTGCGCCATGAGCATAATCGGGAGAGCAGTTCCCGTTAGAAACGCAGGATGCGCTTGTTCAGGAATCTCTTACACCTTCTGTCAAGGACCCTCCTATGGCCGTAGCTGCGCTCCCTCCGCTGGAAAAGCTCGATCCGGCCGAGGCCTGGAAGCCGTGGCGGCCCGACGCGAAGGACCCGTGGGACCTCCGGTGGGCCGGCCACCTCTACCGTCGCGCCACCTTCGGCGCCGGCCTGCGCGAGCTGCGCCAGGCCGTTACGAATGGCCTGCCCGCCACCCTCGACCGTCTCTGCGCCGGCGACCCCAAGGCTGACGAACGTCTACAGTTCCTGGTTCGCACCGGCGAGTTGAT
The DNA here is from genome assembly GCA_016177925.1 of Planctomycetota bacterium. Lineage (GTDB taxonomy): Bacteria > Planctomycetota > Planctomycetia > Gemmatales > Gemmataceae > JACOUH01. The sequence continues at coordinate 25,447 of JACOUH010000002.1, forward strand.
TGCTCGCAAGGGCGAGGCCACCTCCCTGCGCGGCTGGTGGCTGTACACGATGCTGCACAGCCTCTATCCGCTGCGCGAGAAGCTCACCCTGTTCTGGCACGACCACTTCGCCACGAGCATCACCAAGGTCGGCAAGGCGCCGCTGATGTTCAAGCAGAACCTCACGCTGCGCGAGCATGCCCTGGGCAAGTTCGGCGATTTCCTCCAGGCGATGAGCAAGGACCCGGCGATGCTGCTGTGGCTGGACTCCAACAGCAACGTCAAGGGCAAGCCCAACGAGAACTATGCCCGTGAGGTGATGGAACTGTTCTCCCTGGGCGTTCACAGCGGCTACACCGAGAAAGACATCCGCGAGGCCGCCCGCGCCTTCACCGGCTGGCAGGTCGACGAGGACAAGTATGCCTTCAAGGCCTCGTTGCACGATGACGGCACCAAGACCGTCCTTGGCAAGACCGGCGCGTGGAACGGCGAGGACATCGTGAAGATCTGCCTGGAGCAGCCGGCCTGCGCTCGCTTCCTCGTCCGCAAGCTGTACCGCTTCCTCGTCAACGAGTCGCAGGTCCCGCCCGACAGCTTCCTCGAGCCGCTCGCCGAGTCGTTCCGCACGAGCGGCTACGACATCAAGGCGCTGGTCCGTACCATGCTGTCATCGCGACACTTCTTCTCTGCTCACGCCTATCGGCAGAAGATCAAGAGCCCGTCGGAATACGTCGTCGGTGCCGTCTGGGCGCTGACCGATCGCAACATTCCGCAGGGGGCACTGATCAACCAGCTCGAAGCGATGGGGCAGGCCCTGTTCGCCCCGCCCAACGTCAAGGGCTGGCCCGGCGGGACGGCGTGGCTGAACACGTCGACCATCCTGGCCCGCCACAACTTCGCGCACGCCGTCGCCGCCGGCAACTTGCGCGACACCAACCGCTATGGCCGGCTGTCGCCGCGCGAGGAAGCGATCGAGCGGGCGCGGGCCCAGGCCGAGGAAGAGCAACGCCGATTGGAGGAAGCCCAGCGGGCCGCCGAGGAGGCGCGTCTCAAAGCCGAGGGTAAGCCGATTCCGCCGCGGCCGGTGCCGAAGACGCCTCCGCTGCCGCCGCCGCCGGCCAATATGGACGTCGCCGCCCTGGTCCGTTACGAAAAGGTGACCATGCCGGAGAAGATCGTCGTTCTGCTCCTCAACCTGTTGCTGCAACCTCATTCCGTCGCCCCCGCGGTCCTTGCCAAGTTGATCGCCTTCATCAAGGACGGTAGTCCCAAGGGGGACGCCCTGGATCGCCGTATTCGCGAGGCCGCCCACATGATCATGACGATGCCCGAATACCAGCTGTGCTGACGAACCCCCGCTCGCCGGCGCTGAAGATCCCCGTTCACCAGAGGATAAAAAAGATGTTCCACCGCCGTGAATTCCTGGCCCGCGCCCTCAAGGGCTCCTCGCTGCTCGCCGCCGCCTCGGTCGTGCCCGAGTTCGTCGTCAACACCGCCCGCGCTGCCGAGGTCGGCAAGGACACTGTCCTCGTCCTCGTCGAGTTGAACGGCGGCAATGACGGCCTCAACACCGTCATTCCGCACGGCGACGACACCTACCACAAGGCTCGCCCGACGCTGCACTTCACCAAGTCGCAGGTCGTCCGCGTCAACGACCAGATCGGCCTGCACCCCGCCATGCGCAACTTCGACCGCTTGCAGCAGCAGGGGCAGCTCGCCATCGTGCAGGGCGTCGGCTATCCCAATCCCGATCACTCGCACTTCGAGTCGATGGACATCTGGCAGCTCGCCGATCCGCGCCGCAAACGCAAGGACGGCTGGATCGGCCGCAGTGTCACATCGCTGCAGAAGGGCGGCGGTGTCGCGGCCATGCACATCGGCTCGCGCCGCCTGCCCGTGGCACTGACCGGGGGGGGCGGCGGAGTCGTCAGCATCAGCAGCCGCCAGCCGTTCCGCCTCGACCTGGGCACCAACGACCCCGCCGAGAAGAAGGCTCGCAAAAAGCTGATGACCGACCTCGCTCAGACCCCCACCGCGCCCGGTGAGGACCTGCTCAGCTTCGTGCAGCGCCGCCAGGTCGAAACCTACACCACGTTCGACCGCCTGGAAGAGTTGCTCCGCAACCAGCGCGGCCAGCGCAACACCTTCTTCAGCACTGACCAGCGCCGCTTCTACGACGACAAGTCGCTGGTCGAGCGAATGCAGCTGGTGGCGCGGCTGATCACGTCGGGCTTCGGCACGCGCGTCTTCTATGTCATGATTGACGGCTTCGACACGCACTCGATGCAAGCCGAGTCGCACAAGAACCTGGTCGGTGAGGTGGCGGACGCGATCACGTTCATGTTCCAGACCCTGCAGCAGTCCGGGCACGACAAGCGCGTCGTCGCCATGACCTTCTCGGAGTTCGGCCGTCGTGTCTACGAGAACGGCAGCAAGGGCACCGATCACGGCTCGGGTTCGTGCCTGTTCGTCGCCGGCCCGGCGGTCAAGGGCGGACTGGTCGGCAAGCATCCCAGCCTGACCGACCTCGACTCGGGCGATCTGCGTTACCACACCGACTTCCGGTGTGTCTACGCCACGCTCCTGGACAGGTGGCTGGGCTGCGACAGCAAGGTCGTCCTTGACGGCACCTTCCAGCACCTCGACCTGATCAAGGCCAAGGTGTGAGCCCCTCTCTTTCTCCCCTCTCCCCCGAAACGGGGGGAGAGGGGAGA